>DASSOA010000185.1:0-4614 GCA_035701115.1 Gammaproteobacteria bacterium | reverse complement strand
TTGTTTTCTTCACTGCTTCTTCGGGTGTTTCCTTGCCCTGCGCGACGGAGGCCATCATCGCGGAAATCAGATGCTCCTGATACACCTCGCTGACGGCCGGATTGGCGTAGCCGGGATAGCCGAGCCACGCAGTCCAGTCTTGCGCGTTGCGCAGCACTTCGAGCTTGTCAGGCGGTTGTGAACCGAACGGATCGTGGTCGAGCCAGCCGCCTTTTTCGGTCAATTGAGGAACGGTGCTGGCGAAAGCGGGGAAGTTGTACAGCTCGCTGCTGTAGGTGGCGTTGCTGTAGTTGGCAACCAGATCCAGCAGGAACTTCTTGGCCGCCCGGATTTCCGTCCTGTTGGTGACGTATTTCGGCAATACGTAGATGTAATACACGTGCGCGGTCTGGTGTACCTCGCCGGTGGGCCCCTTGAGTCCGGGACGGAAACCGGTGTCCGCCGCAACTTCCGGATGCACGCCCTGTGCGCTGCGGTAGAACGAGATCGAGTTCTGGATGTAGGACGCCTGACCGGCAATGAACGTCTGGTTGTTGGATGCCGCATTCCAGGTGAACACTTCCGGCGTTTCGGCGGCCTTGTAGAGTTGCGCCTGGTAAGCGACCGCCTTGACGACCTGCGGCGAATCGAATGTCACCTTGTCGTGCGCGTCCTGGATCGAGCCGCCGAACGACCAGATCAGGGAACGTGCATAGAATTCCGAATCGATTTCCGGCGACATGCCGACGCCGACGGGAATGCCGGTCTGCTTGTAGATTGCCTCACCGCCTTTGAGCAGATCGTCGAAGCTTTCCGGTCCGTTCGGATAGCCGACTTTCTTCCACTGCGAGATAAGGTAATCGCCCGGATCCGGCACCCAGCCGTGACAGAAGCCATACCATTCATGTTTTACCGGCAGATAACTGGAATGCAGACAGACACCGTTGCGTTTGCCGAACGCCTTGGACGCCGCCGCATTGACGTCGTTGAGTGGCTGCAGACCCTGGATGAACGCGGCCGGCGGCGCAATCATCTCGTACAGCGTGGAACCTTTCCTGGCTGCGATGGCCGACGATAGCGATGAAGCCAGATCCGCCAGGTTGATGTGATTGACGGTGACATTGACGTTGTTTGCCTTGCCCCAGTCCGCCGCATATTGATCGAACCATTTGTCGTAGCGCGGCACGAAATGGCTCCATTGCGTGATCGTGAGCGTGGTCCCGGCCGGAAATTTCTCCGGGAATGTCATTGATCCGAATTTGGCGGGGTAGTGGATTGCCGCCGGTTGCACGCCGGCCGCTGTCGCGGCAAACGAAACGCCGAGCATTAGCACGCAGGCCGCCAACCCGGCGAACAGCCTGCTGAGCGCGTGATTAAGCTGTTGTTTGTTCATGTCTGTCTCCAATCCCGATACTTCGGGATACTTCTGTTGCGCCGGCAAGGATGAACAGATTCGACCGGGAACGTATATCGCGTTCCCGGCCCTGCCATCCGTCGCGGTCTACACAACTAAAAATGGAAAATCGCACTAACCGATGCCTGATTGCCCGTGAATGTGGTGCGATCAATACCGGTTGTGGTCACTTCATTGCTGGCATGCATGTATTCGAATCCGACGCCGAAGGGGCCGCTCGAATAAATGATGTCGAATGCTTCCTGCTGACCCTTAAGTCGGCCATCTGAACCCGCGCCCATCCAGGCAATTACATCGTCGTTGTTGGGCCGGTCGGTAGCATAGGAGAGATAGCCCGCCCAGTTCGGCGTGAACTTGTAGCCGCCCTGGACGTAGGCGCCCTTGGTGCTGATATCTCCGAACTGGGCCATGCTGCCAAACAACTGGCCGATGCCCTTGCCGTCATAAATCGCACCGACCAGCGAAAATGGGCCCGGATGCCAGGCCGCCCCAACGGTTGCGCCCCAGGATGAAATGCTGGAGGCGATCGGCGTTGGAGCCGTGCCACTCACGCCAGTCAGATCCTGATGGCTGAAGTGCAACGCGCCATACGCCGTCAGGTCACCGCTCTTGAAATACAGGCGGCCTTCAATCTGCGGACGGAGTCCGACGTTGCCTGCGCTCTCGTAATTGGTATTGGAACCGGAGGCGCCGGGTCCATTCCAATCGCCGGTAAACGCGCCCAGGTCCAGCCGCCATTGCGATGACGCCTGTTGTGAAGTCAAGTCCTGACTCCACACCACACCCGGATAGCGCCAGCCGATCATGCCCGTGCCGAATCCCAGCGGAAACGCAATATGCGCAAGCGATTCCGGTACGCTGTAAATCGGGAACATGAGGTCCCATTGCTGGCCGATGGTCACGGATGAAGACCCGCTCGGCGAGGTAAGGGTAAACATGGCCTGACGCAGGCGCGGAGTCTCTTGCGAGGTGCTGTATGGACCGGTGCCGTTGAATCCGCCGAAGAAATCCGCTTCGAGATGCGCCTTGCTGCTCCAGCCGTCGTTGAACTGCGGACCGGTGATGTCCCACCAGACCCGCGTATTGCGAGCATCAATACCGCTGAAGCTCTGACTGTTGGAACTTGTCGGCAGTTCGGCATTCTGCCCGTTTCCGAACAGGAATGTTTGGCTCTGTGAAAACAGAGTGGTATCCATGAAGCCGTGCATACTCACCGGATCGTCGGCACGTGCGGCCGGCATACCCGCGAGCGACACGCCAACCAGCACCGAAACGGCGGTACCGAGGATCAATTTCTGCATGTTCATTGTCATCCTCCTTAAGATCAATTACAGCGACACATGTTGCTGCGTCAGGATGTTGCGATTATCAAATCCATTACGTCATACAAACGCCGAACCGCATCTCCCTTGGAGACTGCTTTATTGCTGCAGGGATTGATTTCGACCGTTTCCGAGGGGATCAATCACTGCACTTAGTTCATGTTCTTGTCACAAGTAACCGGCAGGCCGAACCTTGCTTGATGTACAGCGTGGCAGCCCTGCTTTGACGTTGCGGCCCAAACGCCCGATTCGGTGCAGAACGCTTTCGTTTCGGGAAGTGGAGTCGAAGTCGTGCTAGGTATAGCAGTGGCCTCGCATTCCTGCAAGTTGCAGAATTGCGCACTGCGAGAGGAATTACTTGAAAGTCGTTTGGAAATAATCTGAATTTACTGAAAATTGTGCTGTTTACGCCAACCGCGACGCCATCTCGACGAACGTTAGGTCACAAACATTACACATAAACATATTCAACCGTCCTGGTAAAACGAGTTTTCATAATATTTCTTGGGAATTTTTATGCGTGGTCACGGCGTCCCGGGCGTGAGTGGTTGGCGCGCACACGGGAACGGTGGTCTGCTGACCGGTATCGGGCCGGTCAGTGCGCGACACGCGTTCTGCCTCCGCCGGTAATCACGCGTACCTTGTCGCCGACGCGGAATACTTCATTGGGCGACAGTCCCTGCACCACGGATATCTCGCGTCCATCATCGAGCTTGAGACCGAATTCGACGCCGTCCGTACGGGTCATGCCTTCTTCCATCGCCGAGCCGGCGAGTCCACCGAGCACCGCGCCGATCACCGCCGCGACGGTGCCGGTCCTGCCGCCGCTGACGCCGCTGGCCGCGACTCCGCCGGCGACTGCGCCGGCAGCCGTGCCGACGCCGCTCTTGGTGCCTTCAATTTTCACCGGACGCAACGAGACGATGGTGGCGTACTGCACGCGTTGCATGGTGCCGGCCTCGCTGCGGCTGTAACTTTCGCCGCCGAGGCCTGCTGCGCAGCCCGCGGTCAATGCCGATATCAGCAGCATACTGAAAATGACCGTCAATCGTTTCATGGGAAAGCCTCGCGAAGCAGCGCACCGTTTGCGCGTGTCATGTGTCGTTGTGCCACGAACGTGGCGGTAGGAAATCCTCCCGATACATCCGCCCAGGTTCGGCAGCCAGTTCGGCCCGGATATCGTGTTTAGATTTACCGTGCTTCTGCGGCTTGTGCATCAGCTTGCCCTTGCCGTCTTTCGGCACAGGGGATATGGATCGGGCCTTGGACATGACCGATGCCTCCTGTTTCTGTAATGAAAATCCTAGGCCCAGTGCGGCTACGGCGGCGATGATCTGGATCAAGCTTTGCCTGGGCTGCACCGCGCCGCGCCGACAACGGCGTAATCCCATGAGCTGCAATTGATCAGCGTCAATGCCGCGGCCGCCGCGTTCAGCTAGTTTGATTCCATTCCAGATTACCGCCCGGTGCAGAGGAGAGGTCATGGCTTTCATGTTCAAAAACCGGTCAGATGCCGGGCGATTGCTGGCTGAACGGCTCAAGGATTATGCGGATCGCCATGACGTCACGGTGCTGGCGTTGCCCCGTGGCGGCGTACCCGTCGGTTATGAAGTGGCGAACGCGCTGGGTGTCAAATTGGACATCCTGATCGTACGCAAACTCGGCGTGCCGCATCATCCCGAGCTTGCCATGGGTGCCATCGCATCCGGTGGCGCGAGCTATCTCAACAAGGACGTCATTCACTACGAAAACATCAGCCGTGGAGATCTGGACCGGACATTCAATGCCGAATCCATGGAACTCAAGCGGCGTGAACGCGAATTCCGCGGCAATCGCCCACCCGTTGAAATTACCGGCAAGACGATCATCGTGGTGGACGACGGCATTGCGACCGGCTCG
>DASSOA010000184.1:0-2582 GCA_035701115.1 Gammaproteobacteria bacterium | reverse complement strand
GACGGACTCGCGCCGGAATGTCTCAAGCGCGCCGAAACACGCTGGTCGCTGTCGCCGCTGACATTGCCGCATGGACTGGTGCGGGTTGTGGTTGCCGAGCAACTCTACCGTGCATGGAGCATTTTGAAACATCACCCGTATCACCGGGCGTAACAACAACAAACCTTCGGCTTTCAGGGATCGCACGCACCGATGACTCGTCCACAGCTTTATCTCGCTTCCCAATCGCCACGTCGCGCCGAATTGCTCCGGCAACTGGGGCTCGATTTCGAAATTGTCGTGGTGCCGGTAGATGAATCGGTTCGCGCCGATGAAGCGCCTGTGGATTACGTGCGTCGCGTGGCGCGGGAGAAAGCCGTTGCCGCTGCAGCGAAACTCCGGTATCCAACCGACGCCGTGCTGCTGGCCGCAGACACATCCGTGGTGGTGGATGACGACGTGCTGGGCAAACCGGCCGATCGCAACGCGTATCTCGACATGATCGCGCGCCTTGCCGGGCGCAGTCACCTTGTCATGTCGGCCATTGCGCTGTGGACGCCTGCCGGCGTGGAGGAAGCCTTGAGTCTCAGCGAAGTCTGGTTTCGCGACATCACGCCCGCCGAGGCGGCGGCGTACTGGGAGACCGGTGAACCGGCCGACAAGGCGGGCGGGTATGCTATTCAGGGTCGCGCCGCATTGTTTGTCGAGCGGCTGGCCGGCAGCTATTCCGGCGTGGTCGGTTTGCCGCTGTTTGAAACTGCGCAACTGTTACAGAAGCACGGTGTGCCTGTGCTGCAGCAGGAGGTTGAATGATCAGGACAGCCTGGTGAGGCGTAAGGAGTGAGGAGCTGAGCGGCCATCCGGCACAGTTTGCTCCTCACTCCTTACCCCTTACTGTTTGACAACTCAAATGAGCGACGAAATTCTGATCAATGTAACCCCGCGCGAAACGCGGGTGGCGCTGCTGGAAAACGGTGTACTGCAGGAACTATATATAGAGCGTACGCGACGCCGTGGCCTGGTCGGCAACATCTATAAAGGCAAGGTGTCCCGGGTACTGCCCGGCATGCAGGCCGCGTTCATTGACGCTGGTCTCGAACGTACCGCGTTCCTGCATGCCAGCGACATTGCCAAGGTTGCCTACGGCGACCATGAAGACGAGCATGCCGAGCCGGTAGACATCCGCGAGCTGCTGCACGAAGGCCAGGAAATTCTGGTGCAGGTGCTGAAGGACCCGCTGGGCAGCAAGGGCGCGCGCCTCACGACCCACATCAGCATTCCATCCCGCTATCTCGTCTATTTGCCGGAAGGGCGCAACATCGGCCTTTCGACGCGCATCGAGGATGAAGCCGAACGCACGCGCTTGCAGGAACTGCTGACGGCATTCGCGCCCTCCGTGGCGCCGGGCGGCTACATCGTGCGTACCGCCGGTGAAGGCGCGCAGCCCGAAGCATTGCGCGCCGACATGCTGTTTCTGAACAAGCTCTGGGAATCGATCCGTGGTCGCGCGGCCAACGCGAAACCGGGTGATCTCGTGCATGAAGATCTTCCGCTTGCGGTGCGGATTCTGCGCGATCTGTTCGGTACCGATGTGGAGCAGGTCCGAGTGGATTCCGCCGAAGCCTGCGACCGGATGCGCGAATTTGCCGGCATGTTTGTCCCGTCCATGGTGCCGCGCATCGAGCAATACACCGGCGCGCGTTCGATCTTCGAGCTGTACGGCATCGAGGACGAAATCCAGAAAGCGCTGGACAGGAAAGTGCAGTTGAAATCCGGCGGGTATCTCATCCTCGACCAGACCGAAGCGATGACCACCATTGACGTGAATACGGGCGCCTACGTCGGTCATCGCAACCTCGAAGAGACGATTCTCAAAACCAACCTGGAAGCGGCGCAAGCCATCGCGCGGCAACTGCGCTTGCGCAATCTGGGCGGCATTATCATCATTGATTTCATTGACATGCATCAGGACGAGCACAAACAGCTGGTGCTGCAGGCGCTGGAGCAGGCCCTTGCCAAGGATCACGCCAAAACCCAGGTAAGCGAAGTGTCGGCGCTGGGACTGGTGGAAATGACGCGCAAACGCACGCGTGAAAGTCTTGAACATGTGCTGTGCATGCCTTGTCCAACCTGTCAGGGGCGCGGATCGCTCAAGACACCTGAAACGGTTTGCTATGACATCTTCCGCGAAATCGTGCGCGTCACGCGCCAGTTCAACGTGCAGGAGTTGCGCGTGCTGGCATCGCAGGCCGCCGTTGACATGCTGCTGGACGAGGAATCCGCCGGGCTGGCGGAACTGGAAAGCCAGATTGGCAAGCCGATTCGTCTGCAGACGGAATCCTTATATACGCAGGAGCAGTTTGATGTCGTTCCCATGTAAGGGAGGATCCTGCCGGTGAAGACCTGGCAACGCAGGTTGTGGAAAAGCATTGCCGCTGTCTTTGCAGCGGTCGTGATTACGCTCGCGACGGTAATCGGCGTGTTCCGGCTGCTGGCGCCGCTGGTGCCGGGCTACCGGGCTGAAGTGGAGCGCTGGGCTGCCCGCGCGCTGGAGCGGCCGGTCAGTATCGCCGGCATGGGCGCGCGCTGGGATTGGTATGGCC
>DASSOA010000183.1:0-14237 GCA_035701115.1 Gammaproteobacteria bacterium | reverse complement strand
CTGCGGATCACCTTGCCACGTTGGCTGATCCATTCGGCATGCTTGTCCAGCGTGTCCTTGGCTTCGCGATCGATAACCGGGCCGACGTCGGTATCGAGATAAGCCGGGTCACCAATGCGCAATTCACCCATGTAACCATGCAGTATCTCGATGATGCGCGGCGCAATTTCTTCCTGCAGGAACAGCACGCGCAGCGCAGAGCAGCGTTGACCGGCGCTGTTGAACGAACTGGCGATGACATCCTGTACCACCTGCTCGGGCAGCGCCGAGCTGTCCACCAGCATCGCGTTCTGTCCGCCGGTTTCGGCAATCAGTGCGGGAATGATGCCATCGCGGTTGGCGAGCGTCTGATGAATAATCTTTGCGGTTTCGGTGGAGCCGGTGAATACCACGCCAGCAATGCGCGGATCGGCCACCGCGTGCTGGCCGACCACCGAGCCGCGGCCGGGGATGAAATTGAGCACCGAACCCGGAACACCCGCTTCGTGCATCAATCTAATGGCATGTGCTGCAATCAGCGACGTCTGTTCCGCGGGCTTGGCCAGCACGCTGTTGCCGGCGGCCAATGCCGCGCTGACCTCGCCGGTGAAAATCGCAAGCGGGAAATTCCACGGACTGATGGCCACAAACGCACCGCGGCCATGCAACGACAGCTCGTTACGCTCACCGGTTGGGCCCGGCAAACGGATCGGCTGGCCGAAATCCGCGATGGCACGCTGCGCGTAATAGCGCAGGAAATCTACCGCTTCACGCACCTCCGCAATTGAGTCAGGTATCGACTTGCCGGCTTCAAGCACGCACAAAGCCATCAGTTCACCGCGGCGCTGTTCAAACAGATCCGCCGCGCGACGCAGGATTCCGGCCCGTTCTTCGGCCGGTGTCGCATCCCACGCCGGCTGCGCCGCAACCGCAACGTCCACTGCGCGCTTGATCGAGTCTGCATCCGCTTCGGTGATGAGTCCTACCGTGTGGCGATTATCGGCCGGATTCAGCGACGGCTTCTGCTTGCCTGACAGCACTTTACCGTCCACCACCGGTGATGCATCCCAGGTCTTCTGCATCGCCGTTTCCATCTCGGCGGCGAGTTTCGCCAGCGCCGGCGCATCATAGAGGTTCACGCCACGTGAATTGATACGGCCCTCGCCGTAGATGTCTTTCGGCAATGGAATCCGCGGATGCGGTTTGACAGACAGGGCTTCCACTTCCGCGACCGGATCTGAAACGATCGCTGCCACCGGGACGTTCTCGTCAATGATGCGGTTCACAAACGAGCTGTTGGCACCGTTTTCGAGCAGACGGCGCACCAGATACGGCAGCAGGTCTTCGTGATTGCCAACCGGCGCATACACGCGGCAATTCACACCCAGCTTGTCCTTGCCGACCACCTCGCCGTAAAGCTCTTCACCCATACCGTGCAGGCGCTGGAACTCGAAGCTGTAATCACCGCCACTCAGCTCCAGCACCGTTGCCAGCGTCTGTGCGTTGTGCGTTGCGAACATCGGATACAGCACGTCGCGGTTCGACAGCATCTTGCGTGCGCAAGCCAGATACGAAACGTCGGTGTTGGGCTTGCGGGTAAACACCGGATAGCCGTCGATACCGCGCTCCTGCGCACGCTTGATTTCGCTATCCCAGTACGCGCCTTTCACCAAGCGTACCGGGATTCGGCGCCCAGCCTGTTTGGCGAGTGCCACCAGCCAGTCAATCACAGCCGGCGCGCGTTTCAGATAGGCCTGTATTGCGAGCCCAAATCCTTCCCATCCGTCCAGTGTGGGAGAACGATACACGGCTTCGATCACGTCCAGCGACAGGTCGAGACGTTCAGCCTCTTCGGCATCTACCGTGAGACCCATGCCGTACTGCTTTGCACGTTCAGCGAGTTTGATGAGTTTCGGCACCAGTTCGTCCATTACGCGCTGATGCTGCGCAAACTCATAGCGTGGATGCAGCGCGGACAGTTTGACCGAGATGCTTGGGGCGGCAAACACGCTTTCGCCCTTCCCGACCGACGCGCCAATCGCATCAATCGCCGCAGAATAGGATTCGAAATAACGCTGAGCATCTTCCGGTGTCAGCGCCGCTTCACCGAGCATGTCGTAGGAATGACGATAGGCACTGTTGTCGGCGCTGGCGGCACGTTTCAGTGCGTCCTCTATCGTGCGCCCCATGACAAACTGGTGTCCCATGATGCGCATGGCCTGCCGGAAGGCGGTACGGATCAGCGGTTCGCCAACCCGGGCAACAAGCTTGCCCATGAAGGTGGAGAGGTTGTTTTCCACACTCTGGTCCAGCTTGATGATCTTGCCGGTGAGCATCAAGCCCCAGGTCGAGGCATTGACGAACAGGGAATGACTTGCCCCGAGATAATCTTCCCATTTGCCGTTGACGATCTTGTCGCGAATCAGTTTGTCGGCCGTATCCGCGTCCGGAATGCGCAGCAGCGCCTCGGCAAGACACATGAGCACCATGCCTTCCTGCGAGGACAGGTCGTACTGATTCAGAAATGCTTCCACGCCACCCTTGTTGCCGCGATTCGCGCGCACCGCTTCGACCAGGGCCGTCGCGCGGACCCGGATGCGCTCGCGCGCGGCGGCGTCCAGCTTCACCTGTTTCAGCAGATCTTCAACGCAACGCGTTTCGTCTGCCAGGTACAGCGCGTTGATGGCGCTGCGCAGCGCATCGAACTTCGGCACGGGACCCGAAAAGATGAACGATGCGTGACTTGAGGATTGCGTTTCGGCTGGCTGATACATGGGCACTCCGCGAATGGGAACCGCCCGGCCGGAACGGCCCGACGGCAGCAAGAAATTGCTTCAAACTGCCTATTTTACTGAATCCGGGTGCCAAATGCCCTGTACCCCAAGTGCCGACAAGCGAGCCTGACTGGATGCGGTTACGCTTGCTTTCTGCCAGCCCGGACTTTACCGTGACCCGCCTGCCCGCTTGCTCCCCGGAGATACCCACCCATGAAAGCCCTGTTGAGTGCCCTTTTCCTGGCCGTCGTTGCCGTCCCGGCGCTGGCTGCCCCGTCCGTTCAGACCCATCCGTTCGACGCCATGGACCTCGCGATGATGTCACGGGTCGGCGATCCGCAACTGGCGCCCGGTGGATCCAGACTCGCCTTTTCGGTCCGCGAAACCGACTACGCGGCAAACAAGGGCATAACCAGCGTCTGGACGCTTGACCTCGGGACACCAGGCGCGAAACCGGAAAAACTCATAGTGGGCAATAGCCCGCGCTGGTCGGCAAACGGCAAAGATCTCTATTTCCTGTCCGCCAAGTCCGGTTCCAGCCAGCTCTGGCGCGTGGCGCCGGGTGGTGCGCCTGAACAGATCAGCAATCTGCCGGTTGACGTCAACAACTACCGGATTTCACCCGATGGTCATCACATCCTGCTGTCACTGGACGTATTTACGGATTGTGCCGACCTCGCCTGCACCAGGGCACGGCTCGACGCGCGTGCGGCAGACAAGGCCAGCGGCCGGATTTATCGCAAACTGTTCGTTCGGCACTGGGATCAGTGGTCCGATGGGCGGCGCTCGCAGTTATTCATGGCGGCGCTGGACGGAAACGGCAAAGTGACCGGCAACCCGCTGTGGTTGACCAGAGGCATCGACGGCGATATTCCCTCCAAACCTGAGGGCGATGACACGGAATATAACTTCTCACCCGACGGCAAAACGGTTTACTTCGACGTTCGCATTGCCGGTACCACGGAACCCTGGTCCACCAATTTCGACATTTATTCGGTTCCGGCGGATGGATCGGCAGCGCCGAAAAACCTGACCGCGAAGAACCTGGCCTGGGACGGCTTTCCACTAATTTCGCATGACGGCAAGACGCTCTATTACCTCGCCATGAAAACGCCGGGCTTCGAGGCGGACCGCTTTGCGATCATGGCGCGCAACATCGCGACCGGCCGGACTCACGAGGTTGATCCGAACTGGGACCGCAGCGCCGGACCGCTGCAGATATCCGCTGACGACAGCACGCTTTACACCAGCGCCGACGACTGGGGCAACCATGCACTGTTTGCAGTGGATACCCGCACCGGCGCGGTCAGCAAACTCGCCAGCGACGGAACCGTGACCGGATTTGACGTCTCGGGAGCGCGGCTTGTCATCGCCAGACAGGATTTCCGGCACCCGACCGATCTTTACCTGGCCGGACTGCACGGGGAAAACTTTCACCAGGTCACGTATTTCAACGCCGCGCGCCTGAAGACGATCCGCTTTGCAGACTTTCAGTTCTTCACGTTCAAGGGCTGGAACAATGACACGGTGCAGGGCTATGTCATGAAACCGGTGGATTACGTTCCCGGCAAAAAATACCCCGTTGCATTTCTGATTCACGGCGGCCCGCAGGGCGCCTGGACCGACGATTTTCATTACCGCTGGAACCCGGAAACCTACGCCGGGCAGGGTTTTGCCGTCGTCGCAATCAACTTTCATGGTTCCACCGGTTATGGCCAGGCATTCACCGACGCCATTTCACAGCACTGGGGTGACCGTCCGCTCGACGATCTCAAGGCCGGTTGGGAAGCCGCGCTCGCACAGTTCCCGTTTCTGGACAGCAAACGGGCCTGCGCACTCGGCGCGAGTTACGGCGGTTACATGGTCTACTGGATGGCGGGTGTGTGGAACCAGCCCTGGAAGTGCCTGGTCGATCACGACGGAGTCTTCGATGCACGCATGATGTATTACGCAACGGATGAGTTGTGGTTCGAAGAACACGAGAACGGCGGCACGCAGTTCGATCACCCGGCGAATTACGAAAAATTCAATCCGCTCGATCACGTAAAAGACTGGCGCGTGCCGATGCTGGTGGTGCACAGCTCGCACGACTACCGGATTCCGATTACCCAGGGACTTGGTGCCTTTACCGCGTTGCAGCGACGGGGAATTCCGAGCGAGTTCCTTACCTTCCCCGACGAAACGCATTTCGTGTCAAAGCCGCAGAACAGCGTGCTGTGGCACAACACCGTGAATGCCTGGCTGAAACGCTGGACCTCGATAGACTGACCCGGCTGTCGGCAACTACAAAAACGGCGGCCTGATGGCCGCCGTTTTTTTCTCCGCCGAAAGACCCGGTATCAGAGATTCCTGATGACCGCATCGGCAAATGCGCTGGTTTTGACTTCAGTTGCACCGGTCATCTGGCGTGCGAAATCGTACGTCACGACACCGTCGGCAACCGTCTTCGCATAGGCCTTCTGAATCAACGCCGCCGCTTCATGCCAGCCGATGTACTCGAGCATCATGACACCGGAGAACAGCAGCGAGCCCGGATTGGCCTTGTCCTGCCCCGCGTGCTTCGGCGCCGTGCCGTGCGTGGCTTCGAACACCGCGAGGTGATCGCCGATATTGGCACCCGGTGCGATACCGACACCGCCCACTTCCGCCGCAATGGCATCCGACAGGTAATCGCCGTTGAGATTCGGCGTTGCCAGCACGTCGTACTCGGCCGGACGCAGCAGCATCTGCTGGAACATGATGTCGGCAATCATGTCCTTGATCACGATCTGCTTGCCGGTCTTCGGGTTCCTGAATTCCATCCACGGTCCGCCGTCCAGAAGCGTCGCGCCGAATTCTTCCTTGGCGACTTCGTAACCCCACTGCCGGAACGCGCCTTCGGTAAACTTCATGATGTTGCCCTTGTGCACCAGGGTCACCGAGCTGCGGTCGTAATCAATCGCATATTGAATGGCCTTGCGCACCAGGCGCTTGGAGCCGAATGCGGAAATCGGCTTGACGCCGAGACCGGCATCCTCGAAGAACTTCGCACCGAGCTGTTCTCTCAGAAATTTCGCCAACTGCTTGTTCTTGTCGCTGCCTGCCTGATATTCGATTCCGGCGTAGACGTCTTCGGTATTCTCACGGAAGATCACCACATCTACATCTTCCGGCTTCTTCAACGGTGACGGCACGCCCGGATAATGCTTGACCGGTCGCACGCAGGCATACAGATCGAGATCCTGGCGCAGCGTGACATTCAGGGAGCGGAATCCACCGCCAACCGGAGTTGTCAGCGGTCCCTTGATGGACACCACCAGATCCTTGATCGCTTCCAGCGTCTCGTCGGGGAAAAAATTGCCGTCATACAGCTTCTGGGCTTTCTCGCCCAGATAGATCTCGCACCAGTGAATCTTGCGCTTGCCGCCATAGGCTTTCGCGACCGCCGCATCCCAGATCTTCAGCGAGGCGGGCGTTATATCCACACCGATACCGTCACCCTCAACGTAGCCGAGGATGGCATTGTCCGGGACGTTGAGCTTGCCGTTCTGGACGGTGATTTTGGCGCCGCCGGCCGGCAGCTTGACATGCTTGTAAGCCATGATGGATGTCCTCTGGATTAAGTCGTTCAAGAATGCGAAACCGATTTCTCAAGATCGCGAATTATACCGTCTGTCACGAGTTGCTGGCCCTGCAGCGCCAGCGTGCCCGAACGCCCCGGCAGCTCGCCCATGACAACCTGATGAATAGGCAGCGCTTGGCGATCGAGCTTTGCGGCGATGGATTCCGTGGCGACCAGTTCGTAACCCTGTGCGCGCCAGCCCGTCAGCAGTTTTTCGAACACCGGCCGCAGCGCCATACCCTCCAGTTCCGCATGCAGCGTGTAAACGTGCGACGACGCCGGGGCGTGTTCGGTCAACTTCAAAAGATGATCCGCCACGTTATCCACTGTAATGCCCTCAACTCCAACCAGTTCGTCCAGTGTCGGCAGAGTGGTCGGAATCTGCGGCACGCTGAAAATGTGGCCGTGCATCTCCGGCAGAAACGGATGCGTTCCACGGGTGTCGCTGGCGTAATGCATGTGGAATTCGTGTTCCAGCGCAAAGGCGTGTGCATTCATCTGCCAGCCGGCCGCGCCAAAGGTTTTGGGGTCCGTGCCGAAAATCCCGCGAAAGCGCTCCACTGCCTTGACGAATTCCCGGCGCGTCCAGTCTGCGTCGCGGTGCGCGACGAAATCCTGCCAGCGAATGTGATCCCAGGTATGAATCCCGACTTCGAAGCCGGCATCACGCACCGTGCGCATCACTCCGGCGCCACGCCTGCCGATGTCGGGCCCGGGAATCAGCACGCCATACATCAGTGTCTTGAGCCCGTAATTGCCGGCGACGTTGGTCCGGAATACTTTTTTCAGAAAACCGGGCCGCAGCAGGCGCCGCAACGCGCGGCCGGTATTATCCGGACCCAGACTGAACAGGAACGTTGCGTGAGCCTGATGCCTTTCAAGCACGTCAACGAGCTGCGGCACGCCTTCCAGCGTGCCGCGCAATGTATCGACATCAATCTTGAGCGCAAGCTGCGGCATCTGCGATCAGCCGCCGTTGTTGCTGTCTTCCACCAGGCGGCGCGCCTCGGCGACATGTCCGCGATAGAACTCAAACAGCTTCTGCAGCGCCGACTTCATGTCGATCTTCGGCTCCCATCCCAGTTCCTTGCGGGTATGCTCGATGCTCGGAAGACGGTTCTCGACGTCCTGGTAGCCTTTGCCGTAATAGTCATCGGCGCTGACGCTAACCAGCTTGACCTTCTTCGCGCTGTCGGCATATTCGGGCATCGAGAGCGCAATCGCCATCATCATGTCAGCCAGTTCCTTGACCGAATGGCTGTTCTTCGGATTGCCGATGTTGTAAATCCGCTTGTTGGCGACGCCGTCCCGGTTGTCGATGATTTTCATCAACGCGTCAATGCCGTCCTCAACATACGTATAGGCGCGCCGGCGCGCACCGCCGTCTACCAGCTTGATGGTCTCGCCACGCACGATGTGACCGAGGAATTGCGTCACGACCCGCGAGCTGCCTTCCTTCGGCGTATAGATGGAATCGAGGCCCGGCCCGATCCAGTTGAACGGCCGGAACAGGGTGTACTCCAGCCCTTCCCGCTCGCCGTAGGCCCAGATGATGCGGTCCATGAGCTGCTTTGAGCAGGAATAGATCCAGCGCGGCTTGTTGATCGGCCCGAGGATCAGTTCCGAACTATAGGGATCGAAGCCGTCGTCACGGCACATGCCGTACACTTCCGACGTTGACGGGAACAGCACACGTTTTCTGTACTTCACGCATTGGCGGACGATCGGCAGGTTGGCTTCGAAATCCAGTTCGAAAACCCGCAGCGGATCCTTGACGTAGGTCGCCGGTGTCGCGATCGCCACCAATGGCAGAATCACGTCGCACTTGCGAACGTGATACTCGACCCATTCCTTGTTGATGGTGATGTCACCCTCGAAATAGTGAAACCGGGGGTTGTCCATCAGATCGCTGACGCGATCGGAGAACATGTCCATGCCGAACACTTCCCAATCGGTGGTGTCGATGATCCGTTTACTGAGATGATGGCCAATGAAGCCGTTGACACCCAGAATCAGTACTTTTTTCACGCCTAATCTCCCAGGGAAAGGGGCGCGGTTCCGCGATGCGCGATAAACTGCCTCGCATCCATCACCTTGCCATCATATTCAAGTTGCAGGATCTCGATCCGCTTGCCGTCGCCGCAATCGGCATAGCAGCGCCCGCCATCGGCATAGAGACTGGGCGCCGCATGCGTCGCCGCCTCACACGCGTAGTGGCTGCGCAATATCTTCAGTGGCCGTTCCGCCGCCGTAGTAAACGCGCCGGGATACGGAGGCGCAACCGCGCGGACGAGATTATGAACCGCCCATGCCGGTTGGTGCCAATCGATGCGGCCATCTTCCGGGCGGCGACGCCCGTAGTAGCTGCCGGCCTTCAGATCCAGCGGGATGCGCGGTGCATCACCCCGCATCAACGCAGGCAGGCTCCGCATCATGACGATCTCGGCGGCCACCGTCACCTTGTCGAACACCTGCGCGGCGGTATCGTCCGGCAGGATGGGCACGGCCTGCTGATCGACAATATCTCCGGCATCCGGTTTGAGTTCCATGTAGTGCAGACTGGCGCCGGTTTCCGGCTCGCCATGCAGCACCGCCCAGTTGACCGGGACCCTGCCGCGATATTTCGGCAACAGTGAACCGTGCATATTGAGCGCGCCGCGACTCGGGACACGGAGAAGCGGCGCCTTGAGCATGAAACGGTAATAAAAGGAAAACAGAAATTCCGGCTGGTATTGCGCGATCTGCGCGACAAACGCTTCTGTGTTTGGATCTTCCGGCATCGCAACCGGAATGCGATGCAGTTCCGCCAGCCGCTGCACGCTGTCGAACCAGATATTCTCGTTGGGATCGTCGGCATGAGTCACCACCAGTTTTACCCGCATGCCGCCCGCGAGCAGCGCGGACAGACAACGGACACCGACGTTGTGATAGGCAAATACGACCGCGCTTGTCACGTGTCTTTCTTCTCCAGCACGGCGCGAATCAGGAAGCGCGGGCGCCGCTGCACTTCCTGATAGATACGGCCCACGTATTCACCCAGCAGCCCGATACCGAACAGCAGAATACCGATGAAGAAGAACACTACTGCGAACAACGTAAATACGCCCTGCACGGTGCCTTGCGGGTACAGAATCCGGTACACCATCAGGTACAGGAACAGCAGCAGCGAACCGGCTGCAATCAGCACGCCGAAGAATGAAAATATCTGCAGCGGCACGACCGAGAAGCCCGTCACCAGATCGAAATTGAGCCGGATCAGCTTGTACAGTGAATACTTCGACTGCCCGGCTTCGCGCTCGTTATGTTCGACTACCACTTCGGTAGGCCGCAATGAATACAGATATGCCAGCGCGGGAATAAAGGTATTGATCTCGCTGGTGTTGTTGATGGCATCAATGACATGCCTTGCATACGCACGCAGCATGCAACCCTGATCGGTCATCTTTACCTTGGTAATGCGCTCGCGCAAACGGTTCATCAGGCGCGAGGCGTAAGTCCGCCACCAGACATCCTGGCGCTTGCGGCGGATGGTGCCGACGTAGTCATAGCCCTCATCCATCTTAGCAAGGAGTGTCGCAATTTCTTCGGGCGGATTCTGCAGGTCCGCATCGAGCGTCACCACGCAATCGCCGCGCGACTCGCTGAACCCGGCGAGGATGGCCGCATGCTGACCGAAATTGCTCTGCAGCAGCACCACGCGGGTGACGTCGGGGCGCTTGTCGAACTGTTCCCGCAGCATCGCTGCCGATTTGTCCGCACTGCCATCATCAACGAAGAGAATTTCGTACGGCCGCCTGAGCGCATCCAGCGCAGGATACAGACGCGCAAACAGCGTCGCCAGCGATTCCTGTTCGTTATAGACCGGAATCACCACGGAGATCAGCGCGTTGCTCTGTTGTTTTGTCATGATTTGCTCCGACTTTCAGCCGTTCAGGCATGCATCCAGTGCATTGCACACACGATCGACGTCGTCCAGGGCCATCCCGGGGAACAGCGGCAAGGTCACCGTTTCCAGTCCAATGCGTTCCGCATTGGGAAACCGGCCGACGTGGTAGCCCATGTCCCTGTAGAACGTGAACTGATTCAATGCCTGATAGTGAATGCCGAGACCGATACCACGCTCATGCATGCGCTGTTTCAGCGTATTGCGATCCGGGCATTTCGGGTTATAGGCCGGTAGCAGGGTAAACATGTGCCAGCTGTGTCCTTCGTCGCCGCGCTCGGGGAGTACGCCCAGCCTGTCATCCGCCAGCAATTCGAAGTAGCGGTAAGCGAGACGGCGGCGCTTTTCATTGAACCCGTCGAGCCGTTTCAACTGCTCGATGCCGACACGCGCCGCGACATCGGTCATGTTGTGTTTGCTGGCTGCGCGCGTAACGTCCATCGTGCCATCCGCGAATTTGGTGATGCCGTGGAAACGCAGCGTCTCGAGTTGTTTCACTTCTTGTTCGTTCGCCAGCGAGACGGCTCCGCCTTCGATGGTAGTGAGGTTCTTGTTGGCATGGAAGCTGAACACCACGATATCGCCGAAAGAACCGATCTTGCGGCCCTTGTACGAGGTACCGATTGCCTGGGCGGCATCCTCGATCACGCGCAGCTTGTGCCTGCGGGCAAGTTCGTACATGCCATCCAGATCAACCGCCAGACCATTCAGATGCACCGGCATGATGGCGCGTGTTTTCGGCGTAATGGCCGCGGCCGTCTGATCGAGCAGCAGGCTGCGCGAGCGCAGATCGACATCCACCAGCACCGGCTTGGCACCCAAACGCACGACGACATTCGCCGTCGCAGCAAACGTCATGGCCGGGACAATCACTTCATCGCCGGGCCTGACCCCCGCCACCACCAGCGCTTCTTCCAGTGCCCCGGTCGCATGTAAAAAGGTGCGCACTTTGCGTTGCCCGCCCAGATATTCGGCAAGGCCCTGCTCAAACTGAGCCACCATCGGCCCGGTCGTGATCCAGCCCGAGCGCAGCACGTCGGCCACACCTGCGATGGTTTCCTCGTCAATCGTCGGCCGCGTAAAGGGCAGATACTCATTCATGTTTGCCGATTCCTGTTTGTTCAGGGACGCGCCACCAGGTAAACACCAACAATGATGACGGCGATCCCGGTGATGCGCACGGCACTCAACGATTCACCCAGCAGCCACCACGCCGCGATAGCGGTCACCACGTAGCCAAGCGACAGCATCGGATAGGCAATGCTGACCTGCACGCGCGACAATGCCAGAATCCAGACCACCACGCTCACCACATAACACGCGAGCCCGCCCAGAATGTGCGGCTCGAATGCGAGCTTCCAGCCCGCAGACACAATTGTGCTCAGCGTGAGTTTGATTTCGCCCACCCGGCTGACACCGGCCTTCAGCAGCAACTGCGCCGCAGCATTCAGCATCACTCCGGTTATCACCAGCAGAAAGCTCACCAGATTCATGGCTTCTCCACGATTACGCGCTCGGGGTCCTGCGCAACGACTTTCATTGCCAGACCCTGCTTCAACAATGTTTGATAGGTATCCGTCGGCATCACGGCAAAGGCCCTGGCATCCTGTTGCCAACGCTGCACAAACTCGGCGAGCGTTGGAATCCATTTGTCAGGTTCGTGACGGATACCGAATGCCAGTTCGCCCTGATAGGCAACCAGCGTCAACGTGCGCTTGAGATAAAACGGCAGGGACTGCTGGTAATCGTTCACGCTGTAGAACGGTGCACCCGATGTATCCACGCTGTTCAGCTGCCGGACCAGCGAACGGCCGGAATAGATTGGCGAAAGTACCTGCGCACCGCTGGTCACCAACTGGATCGCAACGAACATGCCCGTCACCATGAGCCCGAGGGCGACACCGGGTCGCCGAAAGTACGCCAGCACAAAGGCAATCAATGCCGCGAGCAGCAGCAGGCCGCTGCCCGCCATGAGCCACGGCAGGTACGATTTGTACAACGTCAGCGTTACGCCGCCGCCGTCATGCTTGACGAGCGGAGCAAGCCACAGCGTGGTAATTGCCATCACCACGCACAAGACGGCATTCAGCAACAGGTCACCGCGGCGCAGCTTGCCGAGCTCACGGCCGATGAGCAGCGCCAACGCGGGGAAGATCGGCAGGATGTAGCTGCCGAGCTTGGAATCGGACACCGAGAAAAACACAAAGATGAATGCACACCACAGCCAGAGAAACAGAACCGGCCGGAATTCGCCGCCCGGACCGGCGCTCGACGCCGGAGATTTCCATCCCACCAGCGCACGGACGAATTGCGGCCACCACGGCAGCACGCCGGTTACCAGAATCGGAATGAAGTACCACCAGGCGCCGGGGCGATGTGCCACCGGCGTCAGGAAGCGTTCGAAATGCTCATATATAAAGAAGTGGTAGGCGAAATCCGGATTGCGCAGGCTCACCAGTCCAAACCAGGGCGCCGCGATGACCAGGAAAATCGCGATGCCGCCGTAATAGTGCAACTGCTTCCAGCGTTTCCAGTCACGCGTTATCAGCGTGTACAGCACGAACACCGCGCCTGGCAACACCACCGTTTCCAGCCCTTTGCTCAGCATGCCCAGCGCCGCGGCAGCCCACGCCACGTACATCCAGCCGCGCCGTGCCTTCAGGTTTGCCTGGTCCGCAGCCTGCATCGCGAGCAGGAATGCGAACAGCGTCGCGCTCATAAAGAAGCTCACGCCCATGTCGAGCGTGTTGAAATGCCCCATGATCACGTAATAGAAGCTGCTTGCCAGCAGCAGCGCGGCACCCCAGGCCGTATTTCGATCGAACAACCGCCAACCGACCCAGGCCGTCATCAATACACCGAGGAAGCCGGTCAGCGCCGTCCACAAACGCGAGGTCCAGTTGGATTCGCCGAATACGGCATAGGCGACGGCGGTCGTCCAGTATTGCAGCACAGGCTTTTCGAAATACTTGAGGCCGTCAAGGCGGGGGGTTACCCAGTCGCCGGTTGCCAGCATTTCGCGTGGAATCTCGGCATAGCGGCCTTCGTCAGTCTGGAACAGATCCCGGTACTGCAGATTGGCGAACCACAGCAGCGCAAAACACGCCGCCGCCAGAATCGCCAGAGTACGTTGGGAACTGGACATGCTCGATCCGGCTGGATTGGGTGGTTTTATGAAGTCGCGCAGTATATACGAAGACCCCCATTGCCGTCCCTAAGCTGCGGATTCTGTACGGAATTTCATCGAGTTACAGCGCCCACATCCACCCTTTCAATCCCGCAGCGGCGCCACCTTGCCCGTGTCCCGATAGCGCCGGAAATCGGACAGAATCTGCGCATGATCGAATGCCAGCGGCGGCAGTTGCCTGAGATCGGCCAGCATGACCCGGCCGGCATCGTCTCCGGCGTGCGGCTTGCCCTGCGCTTCCGCCACATAGACTGCACTGACCGTATGCCCACGGCTGTCGCGCAGTGGCGCCGAATAGCAGCCGAGCAATACCTTGAGCCGCACACTGAGACCGGTTTCTTCCCTGGCTTCACGCACTGCGGCATGTTCCAGCGTCTCTCCCACATCCACAAACCCGCCGGGCAATGCCCAGCCTGGCGGCGGATTGCGCCGTTCGATCAGCACTATCGGCCGTTCGGGCCGGTCTGTCAGCTCAATGATGATGTCTGCAGCGAGCAGTGGCGTGATGGGTCGACCGGCATTCATGATGCGTCGCTCCCTTGCTTAAACCGATGGATGAGTCGTCGGGTTCTTTTGTCCGGACGACCAGGCGTCATGGGGGTCGCCAGTGCAGCCGCCTTGCGCATGACGGTTTCGCGCTCCCTCGCCGCGCGGCTGGCCTCCGTCTCCTCATATAAGGTCTGCGCAACACTCGCCGGACCCCGTTTATCCGTCAAACCCCGCACAGTGATCTCGTAACGCTCGGTACCGCGG
>DASSOA010000182.1:0-30040 GCA_035701115.1 Gammaproteobacteria bacterium | reverse complement strand
GGGTTCGAGCGGTGCCTGGGTCGAAGCCGCGGCAACCGTGCTTCCAGCCGCAGGCAGGGAACCGGCCGTCCGGGCGATGGCCCCGGTTGCTGCGGGAGTGTGTCCCGCCGACGCCGACTGGTTGACGAACTGGAAAACGATCCCGGCGGCGACGACCAAACCCAGCATCAGCCAGTACCGGTAGCGGACGCGCGGCCCCGGCCGTCGTTCAACGACCACCTCACCGCTTGGCTTATAATCCACTCGCAGCTGGCTGTTTGGGGCTGTCACGGTCCCGGTCCTGATTAAAACGCTGTAACACTAGCCTCTTGGGACCTCAACTTCAAGGTCAATACCCAGATCCCAAGCTAAGCCCATGAATTCGGTGATAATTATAGCGGGCCGGGTAGTTTCCGGTCCTGCCTGGAGCGCGAAGTATGCCGAACCGGTCTGAAACCCTCAAGGAACTGTGTCGCGGTGCCGATGAGGTCTTGCTGGAAGCAGAACTGGCAGAGCGGCTGACGCGCGGGACACCGCTGCGGGTCAAGGCCGGATTCGATCCCACGGCGCCGGATCTGCATCTCGGTCACACGGTGCTGATCAACAAGATGCGGCAGTTCCAGGAGTTAGGCCATGAGGTGATCTTCCTGATCGGCGATTTCACCGGCATGATCGGTGACCCCACCGGCAAGAACGTTACGCGCAAGCCGCTTACCCGGGAAGAAGTCGCGGAGAACGCCAAGACCTATCAGGAACAGATCTTCAAGATACTCGACCCGCAACGCACCCTGATCGAGTTCAATTCGCGCTGGTTCGGCCAGATGGACGCCGCCGGCCTGATCCAGCTCGCCGCCAGACACACCGTTGCCCGCATGCTGGAGCGCGACGACTTCAGCAAGCGCTACAGTTCTGGCCAGCCCATCGCGATCCACGAATTCCTGTATCCGCTGGTGCAGGGTTACGATTCGGTGGCGCTCAAGGCCGACGTGGAACTCGGCGGTACCGATCAGAAATTCAATCTGCTGGTCGGGCGCCAGCTGCAGGAACATTACGGCCAGTCACCGCAGGTGGTGATGACCATGCCGTTGCTGGAAGGTCTGGACGGCGTGCAGAAGATGTCGAAGTCACTGGGCAATTACATCGGCATCACCGAGCCGCCCGACGAGATGTTCGGCAAGCTCATGTCCATATCCGACGATCTGATGTGGCGCTATTTCGAATTGCTGAGTTTCCGGCCGCTGGCGGAAATCGAGCGCCTCAAGCAGCGGGTGGCGGACGGCGGAAATCCGCGCGACGTGAAGTTTGAACTCGGTATCGAGATCGTTGAGCGCTTTCACGGCGCCGGCAGCGGGGCGCGTGCCCGCGATGCGTTTGTGGCCCGTTTTCAGCAGGGCGCCTTGCCTGAACACATGCCGGAGCATGAAATAAAGGTAGATGCAGAAGGTATTGCGATCGCACAACTGCTCAAGCAGTGCCAGTTGACGGCGAGCGCGACCGAAGCCAATCGCATGCTGGAGCAGGGCGGTGTTCGCGTGGACGGCGAGAAAATTTCCGACCGGACGCTCCGGCTCAAGCCCGGCACGGATCATGTGCTGCAGGTAGGCAAACGCAAATTTGCGCGCGTGCGGCTCTGCGCAAATTCCTGAGAGACGCAATCATGCCAGCATTGCAGAACAGAAGGATACTGCTCGGCGTGACCGGCGGCATCGCGGTTTACAAGAGCCCGGATCTGGTGCGGCGTCTGCGTGAAGCAGGAGCCGATGTGCAGGTCGTGATGACTGCTGGCGCGCAGCAGTTTGTAACACCGCTGACGTTTCAGGCGGTGTCCGGGCACCCGGTGCGGACCGAACTCTGGGATACGGCAGCCGAAATGGCGATGGGTCATATCGAGCTGGCGCGCTGGGCCGACCTGATCCTGGTGGCACCAGCCACGGCAGATTTTCTGGCACGTCTGGCGCATGGCCTTGCCAACGATCTTCTGACGACGCTGTGTCTCGCAACTGAAGCCCCGATCGTGGTTGCACCTGCCATGAACTGGGCGATGTGGGGAAATACCGCGACCCGGCACAACGTGCAGCGGCTGGGCGAGCGGGGCGTACGTATGCTGGGACCTGTCGCAGGTGAACTCGCCGAAGGCGAAACCGGTATCGGCCGCATGCTCGAGCCGTCCGAGATTGTGGCGGCGCTGGGCAGCGCTGCCGGTACGCCGCTGCGCAATACCCGGGTGCTGGTCACTGCCGGTCCGACGCGTGAAGCCATTGATCCGGTCCGGTTCCTGAGCAATCGCAGTTCCGGCAAGATGGGCTTCGCGGTGGCGCGGGCGGCCGCTGAAGCGGGCGCGCAGGTTACGCTGGTGAGCGGCCCGGTTCAATTGGCAACGCCGAAACATGTGCGCCGAATCGATGTGGAATCTGCTGCTGACATGCGCGCCGCGGTAGAGCGGGAAATCGGCGCGACTGATATTTTCGTTGCAGCCGCCGCGGTTGCCGATTACGCACCGCTGCAGGCTGCGGCGCAGAAAATAAAGAAGCGCAGTGAAGGAATGCACCTGGATCTGCAGCGCACGCCGGATATTCTGGCGGAGGCTGCCGCACGGGTGCCGCGTCCCTTCATTGTCGGGTTTTCGGCCGAAACCGAAAAGCTTGAAACAAATGCGCGCGAGAAACTGGAAAAGAAGCGTCTGGATCTGATCGCGGCAAACTGGGTCGGGGCAGGGCGCGGCTTCGATCGCGACGACAATACGCTCACGGTCTATTGGCGCGACGGCGCCGCTGAACTGGGCACGGCGTCAAAGCTTGAACTGGCGCGACGGCTGGTGACACTGATCGCTGAACATTACGCCCGGTACCGTTGAACGGTATTTTTGACCTGTTTTTACAATCCTCCGACTATCCGGAAACGACGACATGCACAGCATCCAGGTTAAGATCCTCGACTCACGCATCGGCAATGAATTCCCGTTGCCCCAGTACGCGACGGAAGGCTCGGCCGGACTCGATCTGCGCGCCTGTCTGCAGCAGGCACTGACGCTCGCGCCGGGCGAGAGCACATTGATTCCTTCCGGAATAGCAATTCACATCGCCGATCCCGGTTACGCGGCGGTGCTGTTGCCGCGTTCCGGTCTGGGGCACAAGCACGGTATCGTACTCGGCAATCTGGTCGGCCTGATTGATTCGGATTACCAGGGCGAAGTGCTTATTTCCTGCTGGAATCGCGGCCGCGAGGCCTTCACGATTCAACCCGGTGAGCGGGTGGCACAGATGGTCATTCTGCCGGTCGTGCAGGCGCGTTTTGAGGTGGTCGAAGAGTTTGAACAGAGCCGGCGCGGTGCGGGCGGGTTCGGCCATTCTGGACGAGCGTAAAATCGTGGCAGATGCAACTTTCTTCAGAAACAGCGACGCCGCGCTCGGGCGGCGTTCGTGTATTTCCGTCGCAAGTTAAATACCGCGGTCAGCCGCCGCTCTGATTCTGCTGGGCGGCATCCTGCGCTTCTTCGGCCTTGAGTTGCCGGAAGCGTGCCTCATCGGCCTTGAATTCGGCGCGCACGGCCTGCTTCTTCTGTTGCTGCTGCAGCAGGAGCTTCTGGTTCACGGCAAGCTGTTCCTGCGTGTCGTCAAGTTTCTGCTGTAACGCATCAGGCACCGGCTTGCCGCGCTTGGTGTAGCCGTCGGCCTGGCTCTGGTAATCAGCAAGCGAGGATTGCAGACCGCTGATGCTGGCATTGGTCACATTGATTTGCGAATCAATTGCACTGATGCGGCTGTCGCGATCGCGGTCCATGTCGGATACAGAAACATAGGTGTCAAGCAGCATCTGATCGTGTGCGCGTTGCGCGGCGGCCTGTTCAGCCTCCTGCCTGGCCTTGGCCGCGGCAGCTTCCTGTTCCTGTTTCTCCTTGGCGAGTTGCTCGGGTGTTTTCTGCGCCTGAATCGTTTTGACAACCATGCCCTGGGCATTGAGCTGTTCGCTTTGCTGCTTGGCATACTGCGGTGGAATGCTGCTGCCGTAATGCACCACGCCGTGTTCGTCAGTCCATTTGTAGAGTTTGGGACCACCGGCGAATGCGGTGGTGCTGAGGCCGGCAAGCACCATGGTCAAGGCAAGAACAATGATTCGATTACGCATAACGGTAACTGGCTGAGTGAACAGGAATGAAAAAAGTATAGCACCGCCCGTCAGGCGCCGTATTGTTCGCGATAGGCCTGCATGGACGCGAGCGCCTGCGCCATATCCGGGCGCGTTCCCAGCCAGGCTATGATGTCCGCCAGCCGGGCGATCGCCGCCACCTCGATTCCGTGCGCTTCCTGCACTTCCGCAATGGCCGATTTGCTGCCCTGGCCGCGTTCCTGACGGTCCAGCGCGATGACCAGACCGACCGGAGTCGCGCCGGCGTTGCGGATAATTTCAATCGCTTCGCGCACCGCCGTGCCGGCGGTAATGACATCGTCAACAATAAGGACGCGACCGGCGAGTGGGGCACCGATCAGATTACCGCCTTCGCCGTGATCCTTGGCCTCCTTGCGGTTGAAACACCACGGCAGGTCGCGGCCGTGCCGGTCGGCAAGCGCGGCGGCAGTCACGGTCGCGAGCGGAATTCCCTTGTAGGCCGGCCCGAACAGCATGTCGAACCGGATGCCGGAATCCATTACGGCCTGTGCGTAATAGCGTCCCAGGGCTGCGAGCGCCGCGCCGCTGTTGAACAGGCCGGCATTGAAAAAATACGGACTCTTGCGGCCCGATTTGAGCGTGAATTCCCCAAATCGCAGCACGCCTCGCTGAAGGGCCAGTTCGAGAAATTCACGGCGGTAATCCTGCATGGCACCACTCGGTCGGAGATCGGAAAAGCGGTCGGGTATGATACACGCTTTGTACGGCGGAGCAGGTTGTCATGCGTATTGTCACGCTCAACGTAAACGGCGTGCGTTCGGCCGCCCGCAAGGGTGTGTTCGAGTGGCTGAAACATCAACGCGCCGACGTGGTGTGCCTGCAGGAAACCAAGGCGCAGGAAGATCAGCTCACCGATCCGATGTTCAGGCCCGACCGGCACCACAGTTTCTATTTCGATGCCAGGAAGAAAGGTTATGCGGGCACAGCGCTGTATGCGCGTACCGAACCGGACGAAGTCATCAACGGTTTCGGGGTGCCGGAATTCGACAATGAAGGCCGTTATCTGGAAGCGCGGTTCGGGAATCTGTCCGTCGTCTCGCTGTACGTGCCGTCGGGTTCCGCCGGACCAGAGCGCCAGGCCTCGAAGGACCGTTTCCTCAAGGTCTTCATGCCCTATCTGAAATCTCTGCGCCGCAAGCGGCGTCAATACGTTGTGTGCGGCGACTGGAATATCGCGCACCAGGAAATTGATCTGAAGAACTGGAAGAGCAACCAGAAGAATTCGGGCTTTCTGCCGCGCGAGCGCGCCTGGCTGGATGAACTGTTCGGTCCTGCCGGATTTGTGGATGCATTCCGTGTCGTGGATCAGCGTCCGGAGCAGTATACGTGGTGGTCCAACCGCGGGCAGGCGTGGGCGAAGAACGTGGGATGGCGCATTGATTATCAGGTCATTACGCCCGGCCTGAAAGACAAGGTGAAAAAAGCCTCGATCTACAAGGAGCAGCGTTTCTCGGATCACGCGCCCTTGATCATTGATTACGACATCGGTATCTGAACCCTGCCCGGATGTCGGTGACCGGCCTGGCGCTTGCGTTCAGGTCTGATTCCAGGCGTGCTGGTTTTCTGCATAGACAAGCATCTTTTTTACCCACGGCAGCAGGAAGTAGGCGGGTATCGCAAGGAAAAACGTAATGGCAAAAAACGGGCCGTAGCCCATGCTGCCGGCACCGATGCCGCCGGCCCATCCCGCCAACGAACGGCTCAAGGCGAATATCGACGACAGCACCGCGTATTCCGTAGCCGAACGGCGCTTGTCGATGATTGCCATCAGCAGTGACAGGAACGCCGCGGTGCCCAGTCCCTGTGCAAACGATTCGGTTCCGCTTACCGCATACAGCAGACTGCGTTGCACCGCATCCGGTTGAAATCCGGTTGCGTGCACCGGTAACCAGAATGCCAGCGCGGCATACCCGAGATTCGGCAGCGCCTGCGCAATGCCGAGCACCCACAGGCCGTGAAAGATGCCGATACGATCGGTGATCCAGCCGCCAACGATTCCTCCAAGGATCGAAAACGCCAGACCGAGATTGATTGATACCAGTCCGATTTCCGCGGGCGTCAGGTGAACGTCCACCATGAACGGCTTGACCATGAATCCACTGGTGGTGTCGGCGAGTTTATAAAGCAGAATGAACCCGACAACCGGCAGGAAACCCGGTCGTTCAACCATGTCGAGAAATGCACCCAGCATCGGTCCGGGTGTTACGCGCACACCGCGTTTGCGTTCCGCAACGCCCAGCAGTATGCCCACAACCAGCAGCCCGAGCGCGAACATCCAGTGTTTGAAACTGCCGGCCAGCAGTGCGAGCACGATGAGCAGCGTCGCGAGCAGCAGCAGCGGCCGCTTGATCAAACTGCGCAGTTCCGTCATTGGGTCGGTCATTCCCGATTCGGAGCGTTTGCGTTCGGGTGGCGCAGTCAGACAGACGAATCCCGACAGCACCAGCAGGACGGCGGCGCCGGCATACACCATCGGCCAGCCGATCCAGGGTTGCAGCATCAGCAGGCCGCCGGCTGCCAGCAGACCCACGCGCCAGAATGCGATGCGCAGGCCGTTGGCGCGACCCAATTCTCCGCGGTTGAACAGTTCCACGGTGTAGCCGTCGATGGCGATGTCGTTGGTGGCCGATAGCAGGGTAAAGCAGCCGATTGCGGCCCACAGCCACAGATCCACCCGCTGGTGGACTGCCAGCAGCAACATCACGAATGCCATCAGCAGGTTCACCGCGAACATCCAGCGGCGATGGTGCCGGAAATAATCGACGGCCGGTGCCCACAGGAATTTGATCGTCCAGCTCAGTCCGAACAATGCCAGAAAGCCGATGCTGGCGAGATCGATGTTCTGCACGCGGAAATAAACTGGCAGCACATCGTAGAACACGCCAAAGGGAAAACCCTGTGCGAAATACAGAACCCCTACCCAGAAGAATTTCGAACGCAACAGCGAGGGAGGGTTCATGTAGAGTGTCCGGCTGCCATATAACCAGGTTACGTCATGTTAATGGGCGATGGGCCTCGGGGTTCCGGTTTCAACCTCCTGCTCAATGCAGGCGGTTGGCCGGCTGATCATGCCGCGCTTCTATTACGGCCACCGGCGAGGCATGATGCAGAATCATGCGCCAGCCCTGCCGGGTCAGCTGGTAGATGTTGGTCGCGACCGTAGGCGTGCGTTCGGTGTTTTCACCCGGCACGGTAATGAACTCGTGCAGCACGTGGATGGCGAGCAGGGCATCCTGGGTCCGGACCACGTCGGCCAGCCTGAAGCGCAAGCCCGGGTTGCTGCTGAGGATTTCCGCCCAGCTGGCACGCACGGCCTTGTATCCGGTAATGCGGGGCCCCACGGGATGAATGCAGGTGACCGCTTCGCCTTCCAGCCATACCGCCATCATCGTATCCAGGTCGCCGTTGGCGAAGGCAGTGTAAAATGCGTTTTCCGCTTCGTCTGGGGTGGCGAACATGTGCAGCCCGGTCGTGTCTGGGGAGCGGTGCACGATAAAAGAAATCACGCTTGCTTGCAAAGGACACCACGGTTTCCGCATGTCCCATGTCAGTCGTCATGTTGTGTGTCGTCTGGACGCGCTTCCCGATCAGGAGGCGCGCGGCTTCTCGTTTCCCGGCGCGCAGTTTCCAGACGAGTATTTCGTCGTGCGACGCGGCGATGCGGTTTATGGCTACCAGAACCACTGTCCGCACGCCGGCAATTTCCTGAACTGGAAACCCGACGCATTTCTGACCCGCGATCGCACGCTGATCATGTGTTCGGCACATGGCGCATTGTTCGAGCCCGGCAGCGGTCTGTGTGTCGCCGGGCCGTGCAAGGGACGGATGCTGGCACCGGTGCGGATCGCAATAGAGCAGGACGAAATCGTCGCCTACCAGGACCAAGACTGATTACACCACTACATTTCTTGCAGGTTACCAACATGAACTTCGATCCGGTCAGCAAAATTCAGGATTTGTGGGCATTCGGCGAATACGGCGACGTGAATCCGTCCATCAGCGATGCGTCCACCTACACCTTTCTTGATCCGCAGACCATGAAGGAACGGTTCAGCTCGGAAATCGAAGGCTGTTTCCTGTATTCGCGACACTGGAGCCCGATGAACCGGTATCTCGCCGACGCGCTCGCGGCGATGGAGGGCACCGGCGACTGTTCCGTAACGGCATCCGGCATGGGCGCGATTACCGGAACGCTGCTGCAATTGTGCGGCAACGGCGACGAGATCGTCGCGAGCCGCACGGTCTACGGTGGTACGTATGCATTCATGAAGAATTTCCTGCCGCGTTTCGGTGTGACGGTTCATTTTGTGGATTGCAACGACATTGACGCCGTACGCCGCGCGATCAATCGCAACACGCGCGTGTTGTACTGCGAATCGATCAGCAATCCGTTGCTCGCGGTGCCCGATTTGCCGGCGCTGGCGCAGCTGGCCGAGAGCAGCGGCATCACGTTCGTGGTGGACAACACCTTTGCACCGCTCATCCTGGCGCCGGCACAGCTCGGTGCGCACGTCGTGGTGCACAGCCTCACAAAATTCATCAACGGTACCAGCGACTGTGTGGCGGGCGCGGTCTGCGCCAGCCACGATTTCATAAACAGTCTGACGGACGTGAACGATGGTGCGCTGATGCTGCTGGGGCCGGCGCTGGACAGTCTGCGCGCCGCCAGCATCAACAAGAACCTGCACAGCCTGCACATACGCATGCAGCAGCATTCACGCAATGCCATGTATATCGCCGAGCGGCTTGCCGAGAAGGGGCTGAACGTGAGCTATCCCGGGCTGCCGCAGCACCCCGATCATGCGCGCATGACGCAGCTGATGAGCCCCGGTTTCGGCTACGGCGGTATGCTGACCCTTGACGTGGGCAGTGAAGCGGATGCCAATCGCCTCGTCATGCGGCTGCAGCAGGAGAAGGTGGGTTTGCTGGCTGTCAGTCTCGGTTATTTCCGTACCCTGTTCAGCCCGTCAGGCAACAGCACGTCTTCGGAAATACCGAAAGAAGAACAGATTGCCATGGGTCTGACGGACGGCCTGCTGCGCTTCTCGATCGGTCTCGATCACGACATCAAACGCAGCTGGGAACGGATGCTGGGGTGCCTGGAGGAACTCGGTCTGGCGTAACGAGGTGGATAGCGTGTCGGCCGATCCGCTTCAGAGATCGAAATTGTCGAGCGGGTTGGCCCACATTCCGGAGCGTGACTCCTCTTCCAGTTCGATGCCGTAGTCTTCACGTTCCATGTCGAGCGATCCCGACCAGTCTTCGGGCGGATCGACTTCGCGCAGGTGCAGTTCCTGCCATGCTTCGCTGTCGTATTCGGTGACTGTGCCGTCGAAGTACTGGACCTCGATGCTGCCATCTTCCTCGTCAACGGCAACCACTTCGAAAGTGATGCCTTGCGCATCGGCATACCACTCGCCGACCCTGGGGAGTATCGGTTCAGATTCGGTTATGTTGTCCACACTCATAGGCCACCGGTTGAAACACTGCTACCATGCCTGACAAAAGTCTGCACGCAACCGGTATTGTTCTTGTCGTCGCAGGGATTGGCCTGATGGCTGTATCGAGCCGCGATGTGCGTGCTGCACGTATAGTTATAGGCCCAGATTTCGGGTTCCGCAAGCGGCATCTGCGAACTGTTAAGAACGAGTCCAGAAGAGTTGTCCAGCTGGGCGTAATTTCTGGTATTTCAGGAATCTGTAACAAATGACGCTGGAAAAGTTCATCAACATGTTCATTGTGCTGTTTGTGGTGATGGACCCGATCGGCGTCACGCCCATGTTCGGCACGCTTACGCGCGGCGGCGGCGATCTGCACCGCAGACGCATGGCGTTCAGGGGGGTATCGCTGGCTGCGGCCATCCTGCTGGTGTTTGCGTTTATCGGCGACTGGCTGCTGCATACGCTCGGCATCGGGATTCCGGCATTCAAGATCGCTGGCGGCATCCTGCTGTTCCTGATTGCGCTGGACATGGTGTTTGCGCGGCAATCCGGCGGACGTTCGACCACCGAACCGGAACAGCAGGAAGCCCGCTACAAGGAAGACATTTCGGTATTTCCGCTCGCATTTCCGCTCATCGCCGGTCCCGGCGCGCTGACCACGATCCTCCTGATAGTGGGCGAGGCGCGCGGCAATACCTGGTATTTCATCAGCATGATCGTGGTGCTGCTGCTGGTTCTGCTGATTACACTGGGCTGCCTGCTGAGCGCGGGCCGGCTGATGAAATTGCTGGGTGAAACCGGCGCCAATGTGATGGACCGGCTGTTTGGCGTGATCCTTGCCGCGCTGGCCGTACAGTTCGTCGTTGACGGTATCCGGGCGGGCTTTTTCAGCTGACGGGGTGCGACGGGATCGCCCGTCCGAAAGCGGGTTGGCAGCTCGGGTGGTTACCTTATGGCTGTAACGGATCCGGCATCTGCGCCGGGTTTCCGCCGCCCATGAGGTATCCGGCCAGCTTCCTGTCTTGTGCTGCTGCGGCGGCGTTGCCCAGTTTGGCATCCACCTCAGCGAGCTTTTCCAGATCCTTTTCCGCGTGGTTACGATCGTACAGCCACAAGCGGATATCCAGTGCCCGGCGCAGACGGTCACGCGCAGAGGCCCACTGTTGCCCGGCAGCCGACATGCCGGCCCATTCTTCAAGGGTCGCGGCAATGCCGGGGCGATAATAAACGTCGCGGTAGCCCTGCAGGGCATTTTCATAAAGCGCGGCCGCGTGTTTCACGTCACCCTGTTTACGCGCCGCAAGTGCCTGCAACCTCTGATAGCGCGACTCGACGAGAGCGCCGCCACGCTTGTCAAGACTTGAACCCAGCTTTCCCAGCCACTGCGCAGAATCTGCAGCGTCCAGATCGAATGCAACCTGGGTGCGCGCGAACAACGCAGATTGCGTGACATTGTCGGGAGTGTTTGAAGTATTCAACAACGTATCGAGGCGCGTCAGCGCCGCATTGTCATCGCCGGCCTGCATGTCGGCATAGGCATGCAGCAGCGATACGTGGGCTGCGATCACGCTGTAATTACCCTTGACGAGCAGCGAATCGGCGTTCCTCAAATAGGTGCGTGCGGCCTGATATTCGCCCTGCCCCAACGCGCTGTCGGCAAGATCCACCAGCGCATCGAGCTGTCCTTCGGCATTGTCCACGCTGCGATACTCGACCAGCGCGCGTTCGAAATAATTGCGTGCTTCCAGATAGCGATCGTCCATGTAGGCCTGCATGCCGAGCGTCATGGCGTCGCGGCTGCTGGTAATCGTCGCCGGTTGCGGAGTCGGCCGGCTGCCGCAGGCGGCGAGCATAAGTGCTGTCGCAAGTGCGGCAGCAGTCGCAAACGGCTTATTCATTGGGCGGCCTCGTCGGTACGACCTGTTGTTCCGGCGGTTTGCTCACTGACGATGAAATCGGCCAGGTATTCTGCAAGGCGCGCAGGGTGCGGTCGGTATCGTCCAGCACCTGCTTCGTTTGCAGCACCATCGCCGGCAGCGATTGCATCTGTGCGTTTACCCCGCCCATGGTGGTGTTGAGCTGAGTGACGAGCTGCGGCAGTCCCGCAGAAGCCGCATTCGCGTTTTTCACCAGTGGCTGAAGACTGTCAAGCGAGGCATTCAACGACTGGATCGCATGCGTCAGATTGTCGGCAGTCCTGGGGTCGTACAGCAGCTTGCCGATGGTCCCTTGCCCGGCGGCCATCTGGCCGCTCACCGATTTGAGATTCGCGCTTACCGTTTCCAGGTTCTGGACGATCTGGCCTACCTGTTTCGGATCGATCTCGCGGCTGATTTCGTTCACACGCGCAAGTGTGGCCTTCACGTTGTCAAGCACCGGCACCACCTGGGCCAGTATCTGGTCCACAGACAGTGGCTCGTCCAGTTTGATGGTGGCGTTGTCGGGAATCGGCGGTTCGCTGGCCGAACCTACGCTGATTTCAATGGCCGTATTGCCCAGCACCGACAGTTTGCTCAGGCCGGCCTTGGAATCGGTGCGGATCAGCCGATGGAACCGCTCCAGTATCTGCATCGTCACTGCGATACGATTGTCCGGCGTAATGCCGAGTTTGCTGACATTGCCCACATCGAGTCCCGACACGAACACCTGGGTGTCGGTGCTGATGCCCTGGGCATTGTGAATATACGCGTGCAACGTGAATTTCTTCTCGAAATGACGCAAGGTCTGCTTGTTGAACACGAGTACCAGAAACAGCAGGGCGATTGCCGCAATGACAAATGCCCCGACCAGGCGTTCGCGTGCCGAATAGGACAGGCGGTGGATGTAATGGGTGCGTGACTTGTGGCTCTGGTCTGACATCTTTGTTGCTCAGGCGGCGGCGTGCAGAAACTTTTGTACAGAAGGCGATGGGCAGGTCGAGAACGCGTGCCAGTCCGGAAATCGCTGCAATTCCTGCGGATGGATGAACACGATTTCCTGCGCATGGCGTTTCACAAAACCGAGATTGTGTGTGCTGACCAGTACCGCCAGTCCGCGTTCCTGGGCAAGTTTGGCGTATATGCCCGACTCGCGCTTGCGGCATTCGTCATCGGTCATGTGAAACGGCTCATCGAGAAACATCAGCTTCGGCGACAGCATGAGGCAGCGTGCAATGGCAAGCAAGAGTCGCTGATGCTGATTCAGATAAGCCGGCAATACATCATGCCGGCCCGGATAGTCCAGGAAGTGCAGCAGTTCGAGCGCCTGCGATTCAACCGCCGCGCGTGTTCCCAGCCGGTGATACAGCGCCGGCAGGGTAACGTTGGTGACGCCATCCACAACCGACATCAGCGGTGCCCCTTCGCCGATAAATGCGACACGGCAACGCAGCTGGCGCCATGATTCTGTTTCCAGTGTTGCCACGTCGGTATCGAGTATCCGAAGTGTGCCCAAAGCCGGATCCACGCCCGCCAGGGCGCGCAAGTATGCGGTCTTGCCACTGCCGTTTGGACCAACCAGGCAAATGAGGCGGCCGGCTTCGGCTTCCAGCGACAAAGCGTGTTCGAATGCCGAACCGTCTTCGCGACGCGGCCTCAGCGCGTCGGCATAAAGCAGCGCGCTCATTGCGACATCACCGCGAGCAATCCGTCCACCATGAACACCAGCACCAGACTGGTGACGATCGCGCGCTGGGTGTGTTGCGGCAATTCGGTGGGCGAATGGCGAATCCTCAAACCGTGGAAGCAGGCGGTCCCCGCAATGATCATGCCGAACAACAGGTTCTTGAGTATGAATATCGCCACCTGATCGGGCTGCAACGCCGCGGCCAGATGTTTCAATTCGTGCGTGCCCAGCTGATTGAAGATCAGACCATTCAGATACACGCCGCCAAACAGCGCGATTGCGGAAAAATACACCGCCAGTGTCACCTGGGCGATGGCGGCACCAACGATACGCGGTGTGACGAAAAATTCGCGCACGTTGATCCCCAGCAGTTCCAGCGCTTCAACTTCGCCGTGCAGTTTCATGTAGCCGGTGTCCACCGCGATCGCGGAGCCCGAACGGCCGATCAGCACGATGGCGGTCAGGAGCGAGGAGAGTTCGGTACCCACGATGTTGATCAACAACACTCCGGCATCGCGTTCACTGCCCAGCGCCTGAGCCAGGGTCAGCAGCTGAGAAGTGATCGAGAACCCGACGGCGAGTGCGAGCAGGGTGATCACCGGCAGGGCGTCCACACCGGTGAAAATGATCTGCGACGTCAGCGACTGGCGCGTGGCGCGGTTGAACAGGTGACCGCGTCGGAACCAGTCATGCAGGGCGTCAATGATGAACGTGGTGAGGTCGAGCAGGTAGCCGCCCAGGGACAGGGTGCGGCGCCCGGTCCAGCCGAGTGTGTTCGACAGTCTGCCGGTGCGCGCTTCAGTCACGGACCCCTCGATGCCCCTTCCCTAGAACATATGACATATGCATGACAGCCTAGAAGAAGCGCGTGCCCGCCGCAATAGCGAGTGTCAACGACGCAGAAACACCAGATCCCGAACCGGATGTCCGCGCTTCAGCCCCCGGCGCTCGAATTTCGTCAGGGGGCGTTCATCGGGGCGAGGCACGTAAGTGCCATCCGCCGCAGCGTTGGCTAAGTCCGCGCAGGCACTCAGGACCTCAAGCATGTGCCCGGCGTATTCCGACCAGTCCGTTGCGAGATGGAAGCAACCGCCGTGTTTCAGTTTGCGGGCCACGCATGCGACGAACTCCGGCTGCACGATGCGGCGTTTGTGATGGCGTTTCTTGGGCCAGGGATCGGGAAAGTAGAGCAACACCGCGTCGAGGCTTTCATCTTCAACGCAGCGCTGCAGCACGTCCACGGCGTCGGCGCAGACCACCCGGACATTGCACAGTTGCTGGTCGGCGATCGCGTTAAGCAGGTGGCCCACACCGGGCCGATGCACCTCGATGCCGACAAAATCCTCATCCGGATGCCGGCCTGCCAGCTGGCTCAGCGTGTCGCCGTTTCCACAACCGATTTCCAGCGTGCGCCGTGCATCGCGCCCGAAGATGCGAGCGAAATCGAAGCGGCCGGCAGTGGCATCGAGACCGTAGCGGGGCAGCAATTCGTCGAGTGCGCGTAACTGAGCCGGCGTCAGGCGGCCCTCGCGTCGCACAAAACTGCGGATACGGCGGCGTTCCGGGGTCAGCGCGGCAGGCGAACTCAGAAAAAAAGTCCTTCGACGGGTGAAGACGCCGAGGCATAGCGCTTGCGCGGTATGCGACCGGCGAGAAACGATTCGCGCCCCGCTTCAACTGCTTTTCTCATTGCCGACGCCATCAGCACGGGGTTCCTGGCGTGAGCGACGGCGGTGTTCATCAGCACACCGTCGCATCCGAGTTCCATGGCGATCGCGGCATCGGACGCGCTGCCGACGCCGGCATCCACCAGAATCGGCACGCGTGCATTCTCGACGATCGTGAGAATGTTGTAGGGATTGCGGATGCCGAGACCGGAACCGATGGGTGCACCCAGCGGCATGACGGCAACGCAGCCCAGATCTTCGAGCCGTTTGGCAATCAGCGGGTCATCGGTGGTGTACACCATGACATCGAAGCCGTCCTTCACAAGAATCCCGGCGGCTTTCAGTGTTTCGCTGACATCCGGATACAGCGTCTTCTGATCACCAAGAACTTCCAGTTTTACCAGTGCGTGTCCATCGAGCAGTTCGCGTGCCAGCCGGCAGGTGCGAACCGCTTCATCCGCGTTGTAGCAGCCTGCGGTATTGGGAAGGATCGTGTATTTGTCAGGCGGCAGCACATCCAGCAGGTTCGGCTCATCCTTGTTCTGCCCAATGTTCGTGCGGCGGATTGCCACCGTCACGATTTCGGCGCCGCTCGCATCCACCGCGCGGCGCGTTTCATCCAGGTCCTGGTATTTGCCGGTGCCGATCAGCAGACGCGACCGGTAGGTTTTTCCGGCAACCGTGAAAACGTCGTCGGCGATGGAAGGGGTCTTTTCAGCTGCTGTGTTCATATATAAAACCGGGATTTGGAAATTGAAAACACTCGGAACATTGATTACTCCGGATCGTACCGTGGCACTTGTGCATCCATGCACATCGTTCGGCCGGATCGAAATGCCACCGGCATTTCGATGAAATGCACCGGTTGTCCAACGCTCGAACAATTCACCACATCTGTATCCAGGGCAAGACATCCCTGTCTTGTGCTGTTCGCCGAAGACGGCTCACCCGGCTCGGCTCCGACCGCCAAGGATGGCGGAAGTGCAGATTTTGCAGGAGCAAAAATCTGCCTGCCTCCGCGGCCACTCCGGGCATCCTGCCTCTCGTGGCACTTGTGCATCCATGCACATCGTTCGGCCGGATCGAAATGCCACTGGCATTTCGATGAAATGCACCGGTTGTCCAACGCTCGAACAATTCACCACATCTGTATCCAGGGCAAGACATCCCTGTCTTGTGCTGTTCGCCGAAGACGGCTCACCCGGCTCGGCTCCTGCCTCGCGTTCGGCCGGATCGAAATGCCACTGGCATTTCGATGAAATGCACCGGCCTCACCCTCCGCCGATGGCGTGCACGATCTCGATTTTGTCGTCCGGACTGAAACGGAATTCAGTGTGTTGGCTGCGTGGTACGATCTCGCCGTTCACTTCCACCGCAATGCGTTTTCCGCCAAGGTCCAGTTGCCGGATCAGGTCCGCGGCGGTGAGGTTGTCGGCCACCTGGGTAGGAGCGCCATTGAGCAGAACATGCATGCAGATGCCAGAATGATTCGTAAAGAGGGTATTTTACCGCAGCCGTCTGGATGCCGCCCAAACAGGTTTGACAGCACGCCGCGCCGGGCTAGAATGGCTGGCCTGCGCGGGTGTAGTTCAATGGTAGAACTGCAGCTTCCCAAGCTGCTAACGTGGGTTCGATTCCCATCACCCGCTCCAGTTTCCCCCCAAACCTAGCTCTTTCCAGCTGCCTCGGGCCGGGGCATTTGTCGCCCTCAGGGCGGATGGCTCTATAATCCTGCTTCCCGCAGCGATGGCCTGCACCCGGAACACGAGCGCGCCGCAGCCGTCAAAACCTTCCAATAATCAGGTACCTGTATGCCGAGCACGCCCAACACACCCGCCAAAGCAGCCCGACCTGGCAAGCCTTCCCCATCGGCCAAAACGGTCAAGCCGCGCCGGAAACCGCTCAAGATCATCGGTATCACTGTGGCGACGCTGATCGGCCTGTTGATCGTCACGGCGATCGTGCTGCCGTTTGTCATCAACCCCAACGATTTCAAGCCGCGCATTACCCGGCTCGTGCAGGACAAGACCGGTCGGGCCCTGGATATCCAGGGCAACATCAAACTGTCGATCTTTCCCTGGCTGGGCGTGCAGATCGGACCGATGCAACTTGCGAATGCGCCGGGATTCGGCAACACGCCGTTCGCCAGCATCAACGAGGCCGATATTCACGTGCGGTTTCTGCCGTTGTTACGCGGAAAGGTTGATGTCGGCACGATCAGACTGGACGGTGTCGGCATTGATCTCGAACGCAACGCCGAGGGCCGCAGCAACTGGCAGGACATTCTCGATCATCTTGCCAGGGCGCCGGCCGCGTCCGAACAGAAGACGGCCGGTAAACCGGGCAACGCGCTCGCAAACCTGCGCATCGCCGGACTGGAGTTGAGCAATACCAGACTGCGCTGGAACGATGCACAAAAGCATCAGCAATATACGGTCAGCGATCTCAATCTCGATATGGGCGCATTTGCCGCGGCGCAGCCCGTGCGCATGACGCTGGGATTCGATTTCGCAGGGACCAATCCACAGCTGAACGGACATGCAGATTTCAAGGGCACGGTGATTGCTGATCCCGCGCATCAGATTTATACCGTTGACGATGCCAAGATCGTCACGGCTGCCAGCGGGGATGCGATCCCCGGCGGCCAGACCAATGCCACGCTGGTATGGAAACATATCGTTGCCAATCTCCAGGCCGACACGGTAGCCGTCAATCAACTGGATGCAACTGCCTACGGTGCGACCGTGCACGTGGAAATGCAGGGCAGGGACATCACCCGTCATCCTGCATTTACCGGCAGACTGGTGGTGGACCGCTTCGCGCCACGCCAGGTGCTGACGGCGCTAGGACACGCAAACCTGGTGCAAACCCGCGATGCCACGGCACTCGCCAGCGCATCGGCGGCCTTCGATTTTGTCGCCGGCACGGATTCCGCCACGCTGCAGAATCTGAAACTGAAACTGGATGACACGACAGTTACCGGTCAGGTGGCGCTCAAGAACTTCAAAACCAGAGCGCTGGACTTCAATTTCAATGTGGATACGGTCAATGCGGATCGCTATCTGCCGCCACAGAAGCCGAGTACTCCGGAAAAGCCGCGTGAACCTCTCGATATCAACAAGATATCGGTGCCGGTGCGTACCTTGCGCAGTCTGAACCTGGACGGCCAGCTGCAGGTCGGCACGCTCACGCTGCTCGGTGCCACCGTCGGCAATCTTGATCTGGGTCTCAGCGCGCATCAGGGACTGGTGAATCTCGATCCGCTGAACGCAACCTTGTACAGCGGCACCCTCAACGGACACATGCAGGTGGATGCGCGTGGCGACACGCCCGCCGTGAACGAAGACCTGACGCTCAAGGGTGTGCAGGCAGGCAACCTGATCAAGGACATGTTCAAGATCAACCGCCTGAGCGGCGGTGTTGATCTGCAATCCGTACTGCAGGCCCGCGGCGCAACCGTCGGCGAGATGCGCCATACGCTGGACGGGCACATGCAGTTTGCGTTCAAGAACGGCGCCTATGAAGGCGTGAATGTCTGGGACAACATCGAGCGTGCATACGCCAGGCTGAAGCGGCTGCCGGCGCCACCGCCCGCGCCGCCGCGCACAGAATTCGCCGACGTGCACGGCACCGCAACGGTGCGGCGTGGGGTACTGGATAATCGCGATTTCGTCGCGGCGCTGCCGTATCTCAAGATCAACGGTGCCGGCAAGGTGGATCTTGCCGAAGGCACAGTTGATTACGCCGTCAAGGCACACGTAACCGGCACGCCAAAAGTCGGTGCCGAGCGCGATCTCGGGAAATTGACCGGCACCGTGATTCCGCTGCGCATCACCGGCACGTTCTCGGATCTGAGCATCCGCCCGGATCTGGGTGACGTACTGCAGGAGAAGGTGCGGTCGCTGATCGACAAGAACAAGGCGGAGGCGCAGAAAAAACTGGAGCTTGAAAAAGCCGAAGCGAAGAAAAAGGCCGACGCCAAAAAAGCCGAGTTGAAGAAGAAAGCCCAGAAGAAACTTGAGGAGCTGCTCAAGGGCGGCGGCGGAGGGCGCTGAAAGTGGGTGTCAGGCCGCAAGGCTCAGGCGTTGCGGCCAGGCGGTGGTTGGCGGTCACTGCGCTGCTGGCCAGTGCACAGACCGCGGGTGCACAGTTGCACGATATTCAGGTATCCAATCAGGGCGAGCGTTACAGTCTGAGTGCCGACATCACGATTGCCGCGCCCCCGGCGCAGGTCTTCAAGGTGCTCACCGATTACAATCACCTGACCCGCATCAGCGGCGCCATCGTGAAGAGCCGGTTGCTCAAGCGGGTTGATACCCATACCGCGCTGGTATACGTCGAAACCCGCGCCTGCGTCATGGTGTTCTGCCGATCGCTCAAACAGACTCAGCAGGTCGTGGAACTCGACAAGAACGACATTGTGGCGCAAAGCCTCCCGGCCGAGAGTAACGTCACCATGGGTACGGCGTCCTGGCATCTTCAGGCGGACGGCGACGGCACCCGGATGCTGTGGCGGAACACGGTGGAACCCACGTTCTGGATTCCGCCGCTCATCGGAACAGCCATGATGAAAAACGCACTGCGCACGCAGGTCATCGCGAGCGCGAAAGGTATCGAGAAGCTTGCGCGGGAATGGGCGCATCTGCCGCCGCTCAAGAACGTGACGGGAAAACATGACCAGAGCGCCGTTCAGAACTGACGACCGGTTTGCAGCCCGCATTCTTCGCTGGGCCGGAACGCATGGCCGCCATGATCTGCCGTGGCAGCAGCAACGCACGCCGTATCGTGTGTGGGTTTCGGAAATCATGTTGCAGCAAACCCAGGTCGCTACCGTGATTCCGTACTATCAGCGTTTCATGGCGCGCTTTCCGGATTTGAGTGCTCTGGCGAACGCACCGCTCGACGATGTACTGCACCACTGGTCGGGTCTCGGCTACTATGCGCGGGCGCGCAATCTGCAACGTGCGGCGCAGCAGATCCGTGATCAGTACGCCGGCGAATTCCCGGCGGATTTCGACAGTGTGGCCGAACTGCCCGGCATCGGCCGCTCCACGGCCGGTGCCATACTTGCGCTGGCGTGCAACCAGCGTCATCCGATTCTCGATGGCAACGTGCGTCGCGTACTCGCGCGGTTTCACGCAGTTGAAGGCTGGCCGGGCGAAAAATCAATTGAACGCAACTTGTGGGAGCTGGCCGACGCGCATACGCCGCAACGCGGTGTCGCGGCCTACACCCAGGCGATCATGGATCTGGGTGCGACCCTGTGCACCCGCAGCAACCCCGCCTGTAATCGGTGTCCGGTTGCAGAAGATTGCCGTGCGCATCAACTCGGACGCGAAAATGAATTCCCGGTGCCGCGCCCGCGCAAGACCTTGCCGGTGAAAAGCGTACGCATGCTGATGCTGGTTGATAACGGACGCTTGATGCTGGAACAACGCCCGCCGTCAGGTATCTGGGGCGGACTGTGGGGTTTTCCGGAACTGGCGATGGATGCCGATATCGAAACCTGGTGCAGGCAACGGTTCGGTGCGGCACCGTCGGGCCGGCAAACGCTGTCCGTATTACGGCACACGTTCAGCCATTTTCATCTCGACATCGAACCGGTATTGGTAACTATCCGGCCCGTCATTGCTGGAGACAGCGGCAACACAATCTGGTTTGAATCGGGTTCGCCGCCGCAGGTCGGCGTGGCGAAACCCGTTTCCCGGCTACTTTCAATACTACAGACACTATCAGGAGAAGCAGCGGATGACGCGCACAGTCAAATGCGTCTTGTTGGGTGAGGAACTGGAAGGACTGGAGCGGCCGCCGTATCCCGGCGAGCTCGGTCAGCGTATCTTCGAGAACGTCAGCCGGCAGGCCTGGCAGCAGTGGCTGCGGCACCAGACCATGCTCATCAACGAGTACCGGTTGTCAGTGATCGAACCGAAAGCACGCACGTTTCTGGAAGGGGAGATGCAGAAGTTCCTTTTCGAGGGCCGAGCGGACAAGCCGGAAGGCTATAAACCGGAAAAATGATTCGTCGTGCGTTTTGCATGGGCGCTGAACCCGTCGTCCAGACTGTGAACGATCGCGCGTCTAGCTGCGGTATTTCTGGAATACCAGTGTGGCGTTGGTGCCACCAAATCCGAAGCTGTTTGACATCACGCGTTCAAGCCGGGCGTTGACGGGTTCGCGTACGATGTTCAGTCCCTCTGCTTCCGGGCACAGTTCGTCAATGTTGATCGAGGGAGCAATGAAGTTGTGCTCCATCATCAACAGGCAGTAGATTGCTTCGTGTACACCAGCGGCGCCCAGCGAGTGCCCCGACATTGATTTGGTCGACGATATTGGCGGTATAACGGCTTCGAATGCCCGGTGTATGGCGCGCAGTTCTACGGCGTCGCCCGCCGGCGTGGAGGTGCCGTGCGCATTCAGGTAGTCGATCGGTGCGTTTGCAGGGGCAAGGGCCATCTGCATGCAGCGCTCGGCGCCTTCACCGGAGGGTGTAACCATGTCGTCGCCGTCCGACGTGGCGCCATAGCCGACCAGCTCCGCGTAAATGTGTGCATTCCGGCGCAGTGCGGTTTCCAGATCTTCCAGCACGAGGATGCCGCCACCACCGGCGATGACGAACCCGTCGCGCCCCGTGTCGAATGCACGCGATGCCTTTTCAGGTGTCGCGTTCCGCGTTGACGAGAGTGCGCCCATCGCGTCGAACATCGCGCTCATGTACGGCGTGACCTCTTCGCCGCCACCGGCGAAGACACGGTCCTGTACGCCCGCCTGAATCAGCTGCATCGCGGTGCCGATGCAATGCGCCGATGTGGCGCAGGCCGATGAAATTGAATAATTTATTCCCCTGATTCCGAACATCGTGGCGAGTGCGGCCGAAACCGTCGAACACATGGTGCGCGAAACCATGTAGGGGCCGATGCGGCGCACGCCGCGTGCGCGCAGCAGATCGGCGGCTTCGACTGTGTTGGCGACGCTGCCGCCACCCGAGCCGGCAATCACGCCGGTTCGGACATTTGAAACCTCATCCCCATCCAGACCTGCATCGGCAATCGCGTCGCGCATTGAGAGAAACGCGTAGGCCGCGGCATCCCCCATGAAGCGTTTCTGCTTGCGGTCAATCAGATTCTCGGTATCCAGTTCCGGAACACCGGCAATGTGACTCCGGAGCCCGAGTTGCTCGTATTCCGGAACGTAGCGGATCCCGGAGCGCCCCGCCTGCAGCGACGAGGCCACATCGGCTTTGCTGTTTCCCAGGCACGAAACGATGCCCATCCCGGTGATGACAACGCGTCGCATGTTCGGGGACCTCAGAGTGAATCGGTGGAAGTGAACAGACCGACGCGCAGATTCTCAGCGGCGTAGATTTCGCGGCCGTCCACCAGCACGCGGCCGTCGCCGATCCCCATGATCAGCTTGCGCTCAATGACCCGGCTCAGGTTGACCTCATACGTCACCAGCTTTGCAGTGGGCAGAACCTGACCGGTAAAGCGAACCTCGCCGACGCCCAGCGCGCGTCCTCGCCCCGGGTTGCCGCGCCATGAGAGATAGAAACCCAGAAGCTGCCAGAGTGCGTCGAGCCCGAGGCAGCCGGGCATGACCGGATCGGACTCGAAGTGGCATTGAAAGAACCACAAATCCGGTCGGATATCGAGTTCCGCCTGCACAAAGCCGCGCGCGGAGGTGCCCTCATTGGCGCTGATCCTGGTGATGCGGTCGAACATCAGCATGTCCGGCAGGGGGAGCCGGCCGTTATTCTCGCCGAACAGTTTCCCGTGCCCGCAGGCGAGCAATTCATCACGTGTAAAACTGGATTGATTCATCACTGCCTTCAACGGTTACAGGGTGGGTTAGGAACGCTGCATCCCTGATCAGTCATCCGGGCTGGCAAACCAGCGCGCAATTACCAGAAAAACCGACTCTACCAGATTGGTATCGAGCCCGTGCGCGCCCGCGGACTGCTTCACGTGGGCAAGCGCCTGCTGTTCACGCTCCGGCGAGTACAGCGGCAGTTGATAACGGCGTTTGCAGGCGTGAACAGACTCCACAATATACATGCGTTCCGCCATTAATTGAACCAGTTTTTCGTCGAGCCGATCAATGCGGTTGCGCCACTCGGCGATGCCTTTGCGACCGGCGGCGGTCGCTTGGACGCTTTGCCTTTTGCATACGTGTGCATGGGACCTCAAAGATACCGGCCGGCGCGCGGCGCATGATCTGCGTCACTATGCCGGGGTGGCAGGTGACGCGCCATACGGAAACGAGCGAAGGCGCGAATTGCGATGTCGTCACAAAAGCGCATGAAACGCCACCACAGTGGAACGGCCCCGAAGCTTCCGCTGGCGGTGGAGATCCTTGAATTTCTCGTGACCATCACGCCCGCAGCGATCGAGCAAAATCTCGCCGCGTCGGTACGGCGACCTTGTTTAGACTGGGTAAAAATGACTGCGTTGAACCTGTAATTCCGGTTCTGCAGCCGGTGCGATATACCCGGATTACAATCGGATGCTGCGCACGGAGTCAGCGCCGGCCACCCATCGGGGTCGGTTCCACGCAATGCCACGCTAACGCGGCTGGATGAGAAAGATAATCAAAACTGTATTTGCAGCTGAATTCTGTCGCGAGGCGTTCATTCTCACGAACTTTTAACGCGTGCCAATCCGGATTGCGGGATATTCAAGCCGCCGCGGACAGGACGCGCATACACCCGGCCGTTGCCACCCACTGTTCGCGCGGCGCTCACGCAAAATCCCCGATCGCAACCTTTCAGAGTGCTTCCCGGACGGTTACCCGGGCGCATGTCCGGGCGTTATTGATTGGGATTCAGGCTCGCATAGTAGGCGGCAACGTTCGCTATCTCGGTATCCGTGAGCTGTTTGGCCATTGGAGCCATGATGGGATTCTGGCGCGTGCCATCACGGAAGGCTTTTAACTGGGCTTCGAGATAGGCTGCCTTTTGCCCGGCAAGATTGGGATACATATCGGCAATTCCCACGCCATTGATACCGTGACAGGCCTGACAGGTCTTGTCGGCAAGTTTCTTGCCTTCGGCCGGGTCAGCGGCAAATGCCGATTGTATGACTGTGACGCCAACGATCGCAGCAGCGACAAGCGAGCCGATTGATTTCATGATTGGGTTCTCCTCAGTAAAGCGGGTGCGGCATATCGGGTTGGTCCTAGGAGCTGACACTTTCTGATGGCGTCAAACGCTGGATAACGCTCCATAGTGCCAGCACTCCGACCACGATACCGATCCAGAACAGTCCCCAGAAAGTCACATATGGGTAGGGTTCGAGTTGCAATCCGGACAGGAGCAACAGGGCGACGCCCATCACCATGTTGGTATTGCTCTGCCAGTGCTGTATATCGCTGCGCCGCGCGACGAGAGCCAGAACGAACACGATGACCGCCAGTATCGCCATCGGCCAGACGCGACCGGCGAGTAACCGGAGGTCAAGCACCGCAACATACACCAGGGCCAGCCCTAACAACGTGTTTATGAGATTAGCAATCATGTCGTTTTCCCTTCAGTATGATGCAGGCGCTCAAGATACCGCCATGTGGCAGGAGGAATCAGCGCATAGGCGAAGCAACTCAGCAGGATAAACACTTTCCACATGATCGAAAGCGGCGTTAGCGCGACGATCGCCAGTGTTACGAGCACCTGAATGCCGTAGCATGCGAAACCTGTTTTGATCAGCTGCGGCCTGCGCCATATCCGGCCCGCACCGTAAAGGACGCCGTAAGACCCGCCAGCCAGCACAAACAGGCCCAGCATAATGGCGGAGAAGACCAGTGCGTCGGGTGTCATGCGGCAACCGATTGTGCGGCAACCGCAGGCGCGCGCTTGCCGACGGTCAACAGGTCATACATCAGTACGGTGTAACCCGCTGCGAAGATGAATCCGAACGCAAGCCGGGAATACATGCCCATCTCGAACCAGGGGTTTGATTGCGCCACAACAAACGCCTGCAGCGTGGAACCGCCCTCGGCGCGCTCAAAAAATGCCTGGGCAATGCCCGCGATAAGCAGCGCTCCCACCATGCCAACCATACCGAAATTCAGAAGCCCGAATCCCCACTTCCAACTCCGGTTATCCACCATGTTCAACCCGCGCGATCGCTGCGCTGCGAGATAGAAAACCGCAATGACACCACAGGCGTAAGCGCCCCAGAATGCGAAATGACCGTGCGACACAGTCCACTGGGTGCCGTGCGAGTAGAGGTTGATTTGCGGCAGCGTCATCATGAAACCCCAGACGCCCGCGCCGATGAAGTTTCCGAACGCCTCGGCAAGCAGCCAGTAAAAAGCGGGTTTGTTCGTGGTTTGCATGTGATGGGTACCGGCGTCATAAATCGCGTGTACCACCATTCCCAGGAGCGGCAGCGGTTCGAGCGCGGAGAAGAATCCGCCAATACTCAGCCAGTAACGTGGAGTGCCGATCCAGAAATAATGATGGCCGAGCCCGAGGATTCCTGTTCCCAGTACCAGCATGACTTCAATGTACAGCCAGGTCTCGACAATGCGCCGGGACGTGCCGAGCAATTCCATCAACGCCCATGCCATGATGCAGCCGATCAACACTTCCCATGTCGCTTCAACCCACATGTGGACGAGCCACCACCACCAGTAGAGATCGTGCGAAATGTTTGTCTGGGCCGGGAACGCGTCCAGATAGAGCAAGGTCAGAGGAATCAGGTCCAGAATCAGAACCCAGAGAATCCCGGTCATCCTGCGCGCTTTGATTGCAGTGCCGATAACGTTGTACGCGAAAGTCAGGACGATGAGCACGATTCCGATGGCGGCCCAGCGCGGCGCTTCGACGTATTTCCGTCCCTGATTGATGAGCCACAGGCTGGTTTCATCGCCGGGGCCGTACTGCACGAAGATGAAGATTGCGGCAACAACTGCAACCGCAGCGCAAAACACCCAGAACATGATTTCTCCCAGCCGGATGCCTTCGAGTTCGCGATTCAGTTCCTTGGGCAGAAACCAGTACACCGAGCCGAAGAATCCCATCAGGAGCCAGATGATCAAGGTGTCAATGTGCAGAATTTTCGACATGTTGAAATTGAATATGCCGAACAGGAAATGCGGGAAAACATAATACGTGGCGGAGAGCAGGCCCGCGATCACCATTACTCCGAACAGTGTGGCTGAAGCGGTGAAGTAGCGCAGGGCAAGTTTTTGTGACCGGTACATGTGCAGATCCTCCCCGGTATTGGCTCAGTGCTGAATTGACAACTTGCCAAAATTGGCTGGGAATCCGTTGGTATCGATGGCGGACATCCACTTGAGATAGGCCACGACCGCACGCGCTTCCGGTTCGCTGATATGCAGATTGGGCATCTCGCGGTTCCAGGTCGGATAGCGCTCGGGATGCATGAGAAAGTCCACCATGGCGTCTTCCTGGGTCTTTGCCCCCGTCATCGGCATCCAGATCTGTTGCCAGGCCGGATCAAGCCATGCCTTGGTAAGATCGGGCGCGTAATAGGCGCCGTTGCCGAAGAAGGTATGGCAATCCATGCACGCCCTCGACTGAATCACGAGCTTGCCTTCCTGCATCAATGCCCGCGCTTCCGGCTCGGTCCACGTCTTGCCGAACAGCGGCTGATCGCCACCGATTACCGGAACGTCCTCGCGCCGGCTCCAGTCGTAGCGATAGCCGATCTGATGATTGATGACCGTGTAATCGGGGACGTGCGAGCCGCCGGCACGCGAGACTGCCAGGCTGTCGATGGTGAGGAAGATGAGAACAACCAGCATGACCAATGTGGTGCTGATCGCCCCAGCGCGCCAAAATGCAGGATCCTGAAGGTCCATGAGTCCTCCTTCGTCCGCAGCAACAGCGGTTCCGGCTGGTCAAGAGATCCTCGCTGGCGGTAATTTGCCCAGCGGGTAATTCGTCCTGAATCCCGTTTTGCCGTTGCGCCTACCCTTGAACGTGGCGTGATGCCCCTGGTTTCAGGGTGTGCGGCCTGAGGAACCCCAACCGGCCCGCCGCCCCGAACGCCCGACGCTGGGTGCGGAGACTAGTGGATCGGGTCGCGGGGTGGCCTTGATTGGAATCAAGGCCACTGACCGGCTCATTTTTGTAGAATACGAGATTTGCCCGGCTGGTGATCGAGCCGTGGCCCCGCCCCAATTGCCCAGCCTCCCTGCGGTATTTTCGGCAAGTGCACCTGCGGCGTGGTGCGTTGGCAGGCACGACGAAGAGCGGTTGGTCCTCTTTAAGCTACGCTGCGGTCAGATACTGGACACTGAACCAGTGGCGGTCATCCAACCAGGCCTGTTCCACACGATATCCGGCCCGCGCAGCAAGCTGTGCAAAGCTTTCCAGCGTGTATTTGTAACTGTATTCCGTGACGACGTGTTCGCCCTCGCGGAAGCTGAAACGCTCGCTGCCGATGTGGACAATCTGATCGGCTGTGCTGACCAGGTGCATTTCGATCCGGCTTTCCCTGTTATTCAACGGCGCATGATGCCGGAAGCGGCTGAGGTCGAAATCGCCGTCCATTTCCTCGTTTATCCGCTGCAGGATATTGAGATTGAATGCGGCGGTCACACCCGCGGAATCGTTGTAGGCCGCTTCCAGCACCCGAATATCCTTGCGCAGATCCACACCGATCAGGAGCGCACTGTCGTCGCCGGCCTGTGACCTCAGTTGTTTCAGCAGGCGGACGGCTGCGACTGGTTCGAAATTGCCGATGGTCGAGCCGGGAAAGTAAACCGCAACGCGGCCGATTGCGCGCCGTGGCCTCGGCAAATCGAACGGCTGGGAAAAATCCGCGCACACGGGCAATACTTCCAGTTCCGGATAGCGCTGGTTCAGCTGGTCGGCGGCGGTGACGAGGTGGCTGCGCGATATGTCCACCGGCACGTAGGCGACCGGCTTGTGCAGCGCTTCGAGCAGCAACCTAGTTTTCAGGCTGCTGCCGCTGCCGGGTTCCATCAGCAGCAAACGTGGCCCGAGCGCGTCGGCCATTTCGGGCAGATGGGTTTCCATGATGCCGAGTTCGGTCCGGGTCGGGTAATACTCCGGCAGCTCGCAGATCCGATCAAACAGTTCGGAGCCCCGCGCATCGTAGAAATACTTGCTGGGTAATGTCTTGTGCGGCGCACGAAGGCCAGCAAGAATTTCATCGCGAACGTCATCCGCCTGCGGGTGATAGTCGTGCAATGTCACCGATAACGTTTGTGATACTTGCATTTCATGCGTCTCTGGCAAGACGCAGGCCGGAAAATTGCCAGCGCGCGTCGGGTGGGAAGAAATTGCGATAGGTGCTGCGAATGTGGGATTGCGGCGTCACGCAGGAACCGCCGCGCAAAACCATCTGGCTGGACATGAATTTGCCGTTGTATTCGCCAAGCGAGCCCACCAGCGGTTTGAAACCCGGATAACTCGTGTAGGCACTCATGGTCCATTCCCAGACATCGCCATATAGCTGATACGCGCCGCTCGAAGCGGCGGATGCAGCGATCGGGTGATAATGACCCTGTTCCATGAAATTGCCCTGCATCGATTGCTCACTCGCCAGCGTTTCCCATTCGGCTTCGGTCGGCAGACGCGCCCCCGCCCAGCGCGCAAACGCATCGGCTTCGTAATAGCTCACGTGCGTTACCGGCGCGGCAGCATCAAGTTCCCGCATGCCGTCAAGCGCAAATTCCGCATCGAGTTCCGGATTCCAGTACAGCGGCCGGTCCCAGCCGCGCTGCTGCACCATTGACCATCCGTCCGAGAGCCAGAGCTCCGGAATCCGGTAACCGCCGGCGCGGATAAAATCGAGGAATTCGCCGTTGGTGACCGGCCGGTTGGTGATCGCGTGCGCCTCCAGGAATACCCGATGCCGGGGAGATTCATTGTCGAACGCAAAGCCCTCGCCGTTGTGACCGATTTCCATCAGACCCCCGGCGCGCGGAATATATTTCAGTTCCGGCGCATGTCCCGCGGCGGGCGAGGGTAATTCGCGCCATGCCGGCCTGAGCGGGTTCACCGACAGCACGTGTTTGATGTCGGTCAGCAGCAGCTCCTGGTGCTGCTGTTCGTGGTTGAGTCCCAGCGTGATCAGGAACGCGAGGTCCGGATCGGACGTCGCGCGTTCCAGCAAGACCGGCATTGCATTATCCACGTGCTGTCGGTAGGCCAGGATGTCAGCGACGCCGGGACGCGAAAGCAGGCCGCGTTGCGGGCGCGGGTGCATGCGGCCCACGGTGTTGTAATACGAGTTGAAGAGGTAATCGAATTGCGGATGAAACACCCGGTATCCGGGCAGGTGTTCAGTGATCAGGAAACGTTCGAAGAACCAGGTGGTGTGTGCGAGATGCCATTTCGAAGGGCTGACGTCAGGCATGCTCTGGACCGTCATGTCCTCCGGGCTCAGCGTGCGACATAAATCCGCGGTGACCGCTCGCACCTGCCGGTAATGCTGTACCAGCGTGGTGGGCACGGTCCCGGTGGATCGGGGTTGAGCGGCAGTATTCATCAGTGGTGACGCGCTCTGATGGATGAAAGGGAAGGGTAAACAGCTTGTGGAAACCTGTCAAAAACCTGGACACCGGGACCATTGCACGGATTTGGACAGGATTTGACGCGGCCCATTAGAAATCTTTATTAGGGCGATTTCCGTCATATATTCCTGGGAGAAATTCTCAAGATCGTCGCGACTGTTCCAAGTGAGCATTAGGATGAAATCCGTCAACGCCAGCTCGACCTCATGCAGCTTGTATGGACTAGAATGGTTGCCAGGCAAGGTGCTGCAACCGGCCACTAGCGGAACTTGGGCCTGAGCATTTAATAGACCGAATTTATGGGCCAACGTCACAAGCATTGCATGATAGAGGGGCAAGTATTGATGCCGAAGGGAAAGACGCGTAACTCGTATCAGGCGGGGAATTTCGATGCCTAGACATCCTATCAAATTGCCGCAGCGAGAGATCTTCTTTATCATGAGCAAAGCGACGTTCTGCAAGTAATGTATAACCAACCAGAGATGCACCAGGTTACCGCGGCCAATGCCTTCTTGCTGAATAACGCTCCCGAGCTTGGACGGTCATACGATATTCATGTGGGGACGAGCGTATCCGCACCGAACGACATCATCCTGACACCACCCAGCGCGGATACTGCAGCCAACATCGATAATTTCTCGCAACGGTGGGGAATTGCCAGTAATGCGATTCAGCAGTTTG
>DASSOA010000181.1:0-15026 GCA_035701115.1 Gammaproteobacteria bacterium | reverse complement strand
AGTCCTGATTCAGACGTACCACCCCGATCACCCGCTGCTGACGCACCTGGTTCGCGAAGGCTATGCCAGTTTTGCCGACGCCGCCCTGCGCGACCGGCAGCTCGCCGGATTGCCACCGTTCGCGGCCATGGCGCTGTTGCGCGCAGAAGCGCCTTCGGCCGGTCCACCGCGCGCGTTTCTGGACGCGGTCGGTCCGATGCTGCGCGCGGCGTGCGGCGCCGGCGTGGACGTGCTGGGACCGGTGCCGGCACCCATGGAACGCCGCGCGGGGCGATACCGTGCTCAGTTGCTGCTGCTGGCTGCGCAACGTGCCGCATTGCACAGTGGTCTCGCCCAGGTGCTGCCTCAAATCCAGTCGCTCCGCGCCGCACGCCGCGTGCGCTGGTCAATTGACGTCGATCCCGCGGAAACGTATTGAACCGGACGTGAATTAATCGCGCCCCGCGCTTCTGTCGGCCTGCCGCAACCGTTAGAATGACGCACCGTTTTGCGGCTTTTTTACCGGAAATTTCGCTTGAAATACCAACTCGAACAAACCTTGCGCGCCACACTTGAACGGCTGGAAGGCGACCTGTTCCCGCTTGATGCAATTCCGGAAGGCACTCCGCTCGTCGAACGTACCCGCGATCGTGCACACGGCGACTTCGCCACCAACGCAGCCTTGATGCTGGCCCGCAAGGCAGGCAGAAAACCGCGCGAACTCGCCCAGGCGATTATCGACGCGCTGCCTGCGTCGGCGCTGATCGCCAAAACTGAAATCGCCGGACCCGGATTCATCAATTTCTTCCTCAGCCCCGCGGCTTATCACGACGAAGTCAATACGATTCTCGCCGCGGGCGAAAAATATGGCTCCAGCAATTCCGGCAAAGGCCACAGGGTTGGCGTGGAATTCGTTTCCGCCAATCCGACCGGACCATTGCACGTTGGTCACGGCCGGGCCGGCGCGATCGGCGACTGTCTTGCACGGTTGCTGGAAGCGACCGGCTGGCATGTGACCCGTGAGTTCTATTACAACGATGCCGGCGTTCAGATCCACAATCTCGCGATTTCCGTGCAGGCCCGCGCCCGCGGTCTGGCGCCGGGCGACAAAGGCTGGCCGGAGGACGGTTACCGTGGCGAATACATCATGGACGTGGCGCGCGCCTATATGGCCGGCGAATCAGTTACGGCAGATGGGCGCACCGTGACCGGCGGCGGCGATATCGAAGATCTCGAAGCCATCCGGCACTTTGCTGTCGCAGCGCTGCGTCACGAACAGGATCTGGACCTGAAAGCATTCCGGGTGCATTTCGATGTGTATTTCCTGGAATCATCGCTGTACAGCGATGGCAAGGTCGAAGAAACGGTTCGCGAACTTGTTGCACACGGTCATACCTACGAGGAAGGCGGCGCGCTGTGGCTGCGCACTACCGATTTCGGCGACGACAAGGACCGCGTGATGCGCAAATCGGACGGCACCTATACCTATTTCGTGCCTGACGTCGCCTATCATCTGTCCAAATGGCAGCGCGGCTACGAGCGCGCCATCACCGAACTTGGTGCCGATCATCACGGTTCGCTAGCGCGCGTGCATGCGGGGCTGCAGGCGTTGGATACCGGGATTCCGCAAGGTTACCCCGAATACGTGCTTCACCAGATGGTCACGGTGATGCGCGGCGGCGAGGACGTTAAACTGTCCAAACGCGCCGGCAGCTATGTGACGCTACGCGACCTGATTGACGAAGCCGGTTGCGATGCCACGCGCTTCTTCCTGATCGCACGCAAACCGGATTCGCAGCTGGTTTTCGACATTGATCTGGCGCGCTCGCAAACCAACGACAATCCGGTCTACTACATCCAGTACGCCCACGCGCGCATTGCGAGCGTATTCCGGCAACTCGCCGAGAAGGGTCTGCACTACGATCCCGAAAACGGTGCGCGTCAGCTCGCCCGGCTGATCGAATCGCATGAACAGACGTTGATGACGGAGCTGTCCCGGCTGCCGGAAATGGTCGAGATTGCGGCGCGCAATCTGGAACCGCACCTGATCGCCCAGTACCTGCGTGAAGTCGCCACGGCATTCCACACCTGGTACGACACGCATCAGTTCCTGGTGGACGACCGGGATCTGCGCGATGCGCGCCTGACGCTCAGCCGTGCAACGCAGCAGGTATTGCGCAACGGCCTCGCCTTGCTGGGCGTGTCGGCTCCAGACAGCATGTAATTGCCATGGCGAAAGATTACAAAAACGCACCGAAGCCCAAAGACACGCCGCGCAAGAAAAACGCCGCGTTTCCCGGCTGGGGCTGGTTCATTGTCGGGGTGATGGTCACGGCACTGGTGATCAAGGCGGCGCCGCAGATCTGGGACAAGCTGCGTCACGTGAAACCGCCGGCAATCGCCGGCCAAGACAAAACACCAGCCAAAAAGCCGTCCGGTACAACCACAACGGCACCTGCGGCAGGGACCACTGCCGCGCCGACCCATTTCGATTTCTATAAATTGCTGCCGTCGTTCCAGGTGGTGATTCCGAGCCAGGACAAGGAAACCCGCTCCAGCGACGATACCGGCCCCGTCAGTCAGCCGGGCACCTACATTCTGCAGGTCGGTTCATTTCAGAGTTACAGCGAAGCCGACAAGCTGAAAGCGAACCTGGCGCTGCTCGGCATCGAATCGAGCATCCAGCAGGTCAAGGTGTCGGATGGCAGTACCTGGAACCGGGTGCGGATCGGGCCGATTCACGATCTGAAGTCGCTGAACAACCTGCGCGCCAAACTGGCGAAGAACCACATCGAGCCGCTGGTCATCAAGACCAACTGACGTCAGTCGTCCGCTTCGTCGGTCCCCAGCGAGCGAAAATCAATCCCGAGCGAGTTGAGTTTGCGGTAAAGATGCGTGCGTTCCATGCCGACGCGTTCCGCAAGCTTGCCGACCTTGCCGCCGCACAGCTGCAATTGCTGTTCCAGGTAGGCTTTCTCGAAATGCTCGCGCGCTTCGCGCAACGGCATCGCCAGCAGATCCTGCTTGACCAGCGGTTCGCTCGACCTGAACGGCTGCAGTTCGCGTTCGACTTCTTCCAGTGAAATCTCGGTATCCTGATTGAGCATCAGGAAACGCTGGATCATGTTCTTGAGTTCGCGCACGTTGCCGGGCCACGGATAATTCCGCAGCCGGTTCTGCGCCGCCACGCTGAAACGCCGGTACTTGAGGTTCTGTACGTCAACCATGGCGTCGGTGTAATACCGCAGCAACTCCGGCACATCCTCGCGATATTCGCGCAGCGGCGGCACCCGCACGGTTACGCCTTCAAGGCGCAGATACAGATCGCGCCGGAACCGCCCGTCGGCAAGCGCGGTTTCGATGTCCGGCAGGGCCGCGGACATGAAGCGCACCGCCAGGGTCTGCGGCGACTGCCCGCCGACACGCGTGTAGCGGCCCTGGTCCAGCGCGTTGAGCAGCAACTGCTGGACTTCCGGCGGCATGTCGGTCAGCTCGTTCAGATACAGTGTGCCGTCGCGTGCCTGATCGAACACGCCGCGTTGAACCTCTCCATCCTGTTCGCGGCCGAACAGACGCACTGCGGCATCACGCGCATCGAGTCCGGCAAGCGTCAGTTCCACGAATGGCCCCGCGCCACGCGGACTCAGGCCGTGAATAAAACGCGCCAGCATCCTGCGACCGCTGCCGGGCTCGCCCACCAGCATCACCGCCGCATCGAACGGTGCAATGCGCCGGCATTGATCGCGCAATGCCTGGATCTGGCGACTCTTCCCGACCGGTTCGAACAATGCCGTGGTGCCGCGCGGCACGCGCTGTTCGCGCGCCTGACGTCCGACCTCGATTGCGTGCTCGACGGTTCGCAGCAGTTTGGCCAGTGACAGGGGTTTTTCGACGAAATCGAGCGCGCCGAGTTTGGTTGCCTCGATCGCCGTGTCCACCGTGCCGTGCCCGGACATCATGACCACCGGAAACGACAAGGCGCCGTCGCGAGTCCATTCCTTGAGCAGACTGATGCCGTCCATATCCGGCATCCAGATGTCCAGCAGCACCAGATCGGGCTCGGCTTTGGCGCGCGCATCGCGCGCTTCGGCGGCGTTGCCGGCAACGCGCACCTGATAACCTTCGTCGGTGAGAATTTCCTGCACCATGCCGCGGATATCGGCTTCATCATCCACGACCAGTATCTGTGACGGCCTCATGACACCTCCCTCCTGCCATTTGAACGCCAGCCCAGCAACGCGCTGCTGCGCGCCTCTTCATTGATTGGCAGACGGATGACGAGTTGCGCGCCACCCTCCGGCGCATTCTGTGCCCGGATACTGCCGCCATGCTCTTCGGCAAGTTTCTTGACGATCGCGAGTCCCAGACCGGTGCCTTTCGGCTTGCTGGTCACATAAGGTTCGAATGCCTTACCGAGAATCTCCGCGTTGAATCCCGGGCCGTTATCTTCCACCACGATCTCCGCCGCTTCTTCCAGGCCGCGCCGGAAATAATGCGTGGTGATGCGTACCCACGGCTGCTTGCGTCCTTCCAGTGCTTCCTGCGCATTCTTGAGCAGGTTGTGCAGCATCTGGCGAAGCCGCCCGGAGTCGGCGTGCAGCTTGGGAAGCTCCGCGTCGAGTTTGAGTTCGATCTGCATGCCGGTTTCGCGGCTGCGGTAGAGCTCAACCACCTCGCGCACCAGCGCATTCAGATCCAGCAGCACGAATTCGAGTTGCGGCGAACGCGCATATTCGCTGAACGCATTCACCATGGATTTCATGGACTCGACCTGTTGCACGATCGTATGCGTCGCGCGATCCAGCACTTCGGCATCTTCACCCTTCAACGCACCGAGATAGCGACGGCGCACCCGCTCGGCAGCGAGCTGGATCGGGGTCAGCGGATTCTTGATTTCATGGGCCAGGCGCCGTGCCACTTCGCCCCACGCGGCATCGCGCTGCGCTTCAATAAGCGCGGTGAGATCGTCAAACACCATCACATGGCCCGGCGGCGCTTCCCCGGTGCTGGGCAACGCCGTGCAGCTGACCATCAGTATCCGGCGTCCGCTGTCGTCGCGCAGCACCATCTCTTCGCGCCATTCGCGCTGGTCGGCTTCGAGGTGCCCGCGGCAGGCCGCCACAAACTGGCCAAGCAGCGTCGGCTCGGTCGCAAGCGGCGCCAGCGACTTGCCAAGGTGACGGTGCAGATCGGCGCCGAGAATCTCGCCGGCCGCCGGATTTGCGGTCTTCAGCACCAGCGCGGCGTTGAATGAAATAACTCCAGACGACAGACGTCCCAGCACCGCACCGAGATAGCTGCGTTCGTTCTCAACCTGCTGCCGGCTGCGGCGCGCGGCATCGTTGGCTTCCGCCAGCCGCTGCGTCATCTCGTTGAACGACGAAATAAGGTAGCCGACTTCATCACGCGACGGCATCGGCAAGCGGGTGCTGAAATCGCCGCGCGCCACCGCGCGTGTACCTTCCACCAGGTTCTGGATCGGCTCCACCAGCTTGCGTGCCGCCACGAATGCGATCCAGACTGCCATCAGGATCGACAGCAGCAGGACCAGCGACAGCGTGAACATGAAACTGTACTTGAGCGGCGTGCGCAGTACGGTCAGTTCGCGGTAATGCGAATACGCGTTCTGCACCCGGTTGGCGAGACCGCTCTGCTCGTCCGCAACCGGATACATGGCCTGCAGAATTTCGGGCCGCCACCACAGCCCGCCGGCGGCAACCGGTACCACTGCACGAATGTGCAAGCCGTTGTCGCCGACCGGATCGAGTCCGACGTACACGTTGCCGGTACGAACCTGCATCAGCACTTCCTGGCTGGGCAGGTCGGGAATCAGCGTCGCCGCCTGGCTGGTGCTGGATGCAATGATGTGTCCGTCCAGCCCGCTCAGCAACGTCAGTTCCGTAGCGCCGCTCTGCCGGCGCAGCGCATCGAGACGTGTGGGCAGTTCGCGACTGTCGGTGGTGGAGATCAGATCCGACAAATGTTCGGTACGGCCCAGGAGATCATGCACACGCGTCTGCAGCGCGGTACGCGACAGCTCGATCGCATCCGACAAGGCGCGTTCGACACGCACATCGAACCAGGAGTCAATGCCGCGATTGATGAACTGGATCGAAAAACCGTAAACCAGCAACACCGGCGCGATGGCCAGCACCACGAACATCACCACCAGCCGGGTGGTGAGCCGCGAACCGGTGACATTCTGCCGGTACTGCCGGATAAGGCGATACAGGTTGTAACCGATGACGACCAGCAGCACCAGCGCGGCGATGGCGTTGACCAGTAACAGGCCCAGATGCACGTTTTCGAACGCGGCGGAATTCTGCGTGCTCTTGCTCAGCAGCAGCAGCGAAATCAGCATCACCAGAATGCCGGCGGCGATGATCAGCGGTACGAAATAGCGCTTCATGAGGTCAGCACCCACGCGTACCAGTCGCTGGACAGATCCCAGCTCTTGAACAATGACGCGATCAATTGCAGCGGACCCGGGAAATCCTTGATGTCGAGTACCGCGCGCATGCGGATCATGTATCTGGTGTGCGGTTCCAGCAGGCTCGAATCAATAATCGGCAGATCGTTTACCTGGCCGAGGTAGGTGATGGCATCGCGGTAACTGGCGAAGCTCTGCTGCTGACCGCTGTTGAGATTCTTGACGATGAAACGGCGCGTCAGCGGATGAAAACTGATCTGGTAGCGCTCTGTCAGCGTCGCTACTGTCTTGTTCCACAACAACGTGCGGTGCTGGATCACCTCGATCTGCAGTTCAACCGTGAGCGGCACGCCGTTTTCGAGCGCGTCAATGGCCTGATTGCTCATGTTGAGATCGATGTCGGCGTTCAGGCAGTACACGCCGTTCAGCAGTTCGGTGAACGCCGTGCGAATCACAAATCCCGGCTTGTCGTTGTCGGCGTGCGACGCCGGCGCGACGCCAACGCATAAGACACACACCAGCGCCGCCAGCGCACTGCGTGGCATTATCCGGGACGGAATGGCAATGCGCATCATGTTCTGATGTGGTCACTCAGTTTGGACAGACAGGCATAGTAAAAGCCATCCATGTCATGCTGTCCGGGAAGTATCTGCCGGCCTGCGCCGGCTGGCATACCCCAGACACCCGGCAACTCGACTGCCCCGGCGTCCCCGTGTGCGGCGAGGAACGCCGCGATCTGATCGGCGTTCTCCTCGGGCAGAATCGAGCAGGTTGCATACAGCAGCTTACCTCCGGGCGCGAGCAGCGGCCAGAGTGCGGCCAGCAGGCGCGCCTGCAGTTCGGCGGCGACGTTTGCATCCTGCGGCCGGCGCCGTGCCTTGATGTCCGGGTGACGGCGAATCACACCCGTGGCACTGCACGGCGCGTCCAGCAGAATGCGTTCAAACGGGCGCCCGTCCCACCAGCCGGCGGGTTGGCCGGCATCCGCGACCAGCACGGTCGCCTGCAACCCGAGCCGTTCGAGGTTTTCCCGGATCCGGGCGCTGCGCAGCGGATCGGAATCCAGTGCCACGACCTCGCCGACACCGGGACAGGTTTCCAGAATATGGCCGGTCTTGCCCCCCGGCGCGGCGCAGGCATCGAGCACCCGCATTCCAGGTTGCACGTCGAGCAGCGGTGCCGCGAGTTGCGCCGCCTCGTCCTGCACCGACAACGCGCCCGCAGCAAACCCCGGCAACGATTCGACATCCATTGCCACGGACAGAATCACCGCGTCATCCGACAGCGTGCCGGCGCGTGCGGCGATGCCGGCGGCAGTCAACTGTTGCAGCACGGCATCACGCGGCGTGACACGACGGTTGACCCGCAAGCTGAGCGGCGGTCGGGCATTGTTGGCGGCGAGAATGTCCTGCCACTGATCGGGCCAATCGCGCTGCAGCCGTTCAATGAACCAGCGTGGATGCAGATAGCGCGCGGCAACGTCTTTGTCGGCCGCCGCTTCCAGCTGCGGTTGCTCGCGCTGAAAACGCCGCAGAATCGCGTTTACGAGTTTCACTGCCCAGAGCTTGCCGAGCGTGCGGCAGGCTTCTGCCGATTCCTTCACGGCAGCATGGGCCGGCACCCGCATTGCAACAAGCTGGTACAGACCAATGAGCAACAGCGCGTGCACGTCCAGATCGGATGCCTTGAGCGGTTTGTTGAGCAGGCGTGCGAGCCAGAATTCGAGCCGCGGCTGGAACCGCAGTGTGCCGTAACTCAACTCCTGGACCAGCGCCGCATCCCGTGCAGCAAGATTCGCGGGACGCAATTGCTTGAGAGCGGTTGTAAGGTGCGTCTGATCACGCAACACCGCGACCAGCACCTGTGCGGCGAGCGCGCGGGTTGCAGCGCCTGACATCAGCCGAAACGCACGTCGGCGAGCGCGCGACCGCGACTGAAATCGGCAGCGGACATCGCCTGTTTGCCGGCGAGCTGCAAACGCGTAATTCGCAGCACGCCGTCGCCGGTCGCAACATCAAGGCCGTCATGGCTGCCGCCGATGACAAAACCCGGCGTGTGTTTGCCTGAAGAAGTACTCAAGGCGTGCGCGCTCCAGACACGCAACAGTTCCCCGTTCCAGTGTGTATAGGCGACCGGCCACGGATTGTAGGCGCGCACGCAACGTGCGAGGTCCACCGCCGGCCTGTTCCAGTCAAGCAAGGCTTCATCGCGCGAGAGTTTGTTTGCGTAGGTTACCTGCGTCGAATCCTGCGCCACAGGGTGCAGCCTGTCGAGGTCGGCGAGGACTGCAACGATTGCTTCGGCGCCGAGCGCGGCAAGACGGTCGTGCAGCGTTTGCGCGGAATCGTCCGCCTTGATCGGCGTACGCCGCACCGCAAGCATGTCGCCGGTGTCCAGCCCTGCATCCATCTGCATGATGGTGACGCCGGTCTCGGTGTCGCCGGCGAGAATGGCGCGCTGGATCGGTGCGGCGCCGCGCCAACGCGGCAGCAGTGAAGCGTGAATATTCAGGCAGCCGTAACGCGGGATGTCGAGCACACTGCGTGGCAGAATCAGACCGTACGCAACAACAATCATCACATCCGGCGCGGTTCGCTGAATCGCGGCACGCGCGTCCGCATCGCGCAGCGTCACCGGCTGGTGCACGGTCAGCCCAAGCTGCAACGCGCGTTGTTTGACGGGCGATGCGCTCAATTTGCGTCCGCGCCCTGCGGGCCGGTCAGGCTGGGTCCACACGCCAACCAGTTGGTGCGGCGAAGCGGCCAGGGCATCGAGCGCGGGCAGTGCGAACTCGGGCGTGCCGGCAAACGCGATGCGCAGGCGCGTGGTCATGACGCACTCCGGTCGTGAATGTGATTGGGTTGAATAACGAAAGCGTCAGATCGCCGGTGCGCTGTCGCGCAGCCGGGCACGAGCGTCACGCTGTTCTTTTTCCAGTTTCTTGCGGATGCGCTGACGTTTCAGCTCGGAGAGGTAATCCACAAACAGCTTGCCGTCGAGATGATCAATCTCGTGCTGGATACAGACCGCCAGCAATCCGCCGGTCTCGAACTCCACGGTTTTGCCGTCGCGATCCAGCGCGCGGACCCGGATCCGTTCGGCGCGCTCGACTTCATCGTAATAACCCGGTACCGACAGACAGCCTTCCTGCGAACGCTCCTTGCCGTCGCGGCTCAGGATTTCCGGATTGGCGTAGCAACGGGGTTCGTTGCGTCCCTCCGATACGTCCACCACGACGATGCGCTCGGCCACGCCCACCTGGGTTGCAGCCAGGCCGATGCCCTCGGCCGCATACATGGTCTCCAGCATGTCATCCATGAAGTGCCGGGTGGCGTCGGTCACGGCGGCGACCGGCTTGGCCTTGTCACGCAGGCGCGGATCGGGGAAATGCAATATCGTCAGTTTGGCCATGATCGGATCCGGATATAAGGGTCAGCTTCGGCAACAGCAAGGGTCTGGGTCCATTCCTCATGCACTTTTGCACAAAATGCTGCTAAAGTTATGATGCTACTAACTAAGTTGCCCCGGCAGCTCCGCGACCCGAGGGGGCCACCTGAGGCGGGGAATGTCAGGCAAGTCCGTGGAGACTGCTCAATGAAGAATTATAGCGCGACCCGCTATCTTGCCGCCCTGGGCCTGGCCGCACTGCTCGCTGCCTGTGCCAGTACGCCGAAGAAAAAGCCGGCGCCGCCGCCTCCCGCACCGCCGCCGCCGGCACCCGTGGTGCAGGCACCCCCGGTCGTGCAACCCCAGGCGCCCAAGCGCTACGTGGTCAAGAAGGGCGATACGCTCTGGGGCATCGCGTCCATGTATCTGGCCGATCCCTGGCGCTGGCCGGATATCTGGTATGCCAACCCGGACATCAGAAACCCCCACCTTATCTATCCCGGCGATGTGCTGATCCTGGGCTACCTCAACGGCAAGCCGACCATCACCGTGGAGCGTCAGGGCAAGCCGGTCACCGAGGCTCCAACCGGGCTGCCGGTAGAGAAACTGACACCACAGGTCCGCTACAAACCGCTGGAAGAAGCGGTCCCGGCGCTGCCGCTGACCGCGATTCAGGCCTTTCTGTCCAAGACCCGCGTCATTGATGCGGACGAACTCGAGCATGCGGGTTACCTGCTACGGTCGCTGGACGGGCGCCCCGCCATCGGCGCGGGCGGCGAAGTGTATGCACGCGGACTCACGCAGAAGCATGGCAGCAGTTACGATCTGTACCGGCTGGGCCAGCCTTACATTGATCCCGAAACCGGCGACAAGCTCGGCTATCAGGCCACCTATATCGGAACCGGCCAGGTCGAGCGCTGGGGCGATCCGGAGAAAATGGTCCTGACCTCGACGGTGCAGGAAGCCCTGCCGGGTGACCGTTTCCTGCCGATTACCGAGGAAGCGCTGTATCCGAGTTTCCTGCCGCATGCACCGGCGAAAGCCGTGCGTGGACAAATCATGGCGGTACTGGGCGGCGTCCAGCAGATCGGTCAATTTCAGGTCGTGGTGCTGAATCGCGGCACCGCCGACGGCCTCGACCCGGGAACCGTGCTGCGCATTTTCCGCCGCGGCGTCAAGGTTGACGATCCCTATGCGTCCGGATGGTTCAGTGGTTCGGTGAAATTGCCCGACGAGTCGTCCGGCACGCTGATGGTATTCCGTAGCTTCAATCATGTAAGTTACGGGCTGATCATGCGTGCCACGCGCGAGATTCACCTCGACGACATCGTCAAGAATCCGTGAGTGGTGCGCAGCCGGAATTCGCACCGGCAGGCTGACACACAACAAGAGGAAAGGGACGATAGACGCACAGGAAGTCCGCAACTGGCTGGCACTGGCCCGGATTCCGGGCCTCGGGTCCGCTGGTCTCGCCGAATTGCTGGCGCACCACGGCTCGCCGGCCGCCATCCTCGATACCGCCGCACGCCGCTCCTCGTTGCCGGCCTCGCTGACGCCGGCCGTCCGCGAAGCGCTCAAACATCCCGATTGGGCTGCCGTGGACCAGGATCAGCGCTGGCTCGAAACCACGGCTGCCACGCTTCTGCCTTGCACTGATCCCGGCTACCCTGCGCTGCTGCGCGAAATTCCTGGCGCACCCTGTCTGCTGTTTCTGCGTGGCGACAGCACCCTGCTCGACAGTCCGCAACTCGCGATGGTCGGCAGCCGCAATCCCAGTGGCGAAGGCCGGCGCAACGCGGAAGAATTCGCCGCCTACCTCGCACGCTGCGGCCTGACCATCACCAGCGGCATGGCGCTCGGCATCGACGCCGCCAGTCACCGCGGTGCCCTCAAGGCAAACGGCGCCACCATTGCCGTGTGGGGTACTGGACTCGACAAACCGTATCCTCCGCGCCATCGCGAGCTGGCGGAAGAGATCGCGGCCAGCGGTCTGCTGGTGTCGGAATTTCCCCCGGGCACGCCGCCGCTGCCGGCAAATTTTCCGCGCCGCAACCGCATTATCAGTGGCCTCGCCGTCGGCACGCTGGTGGTCGAAGCTGCCGTCGCCAGCGGTTCGCTGATTACGGCGCGCCTCGCTGCCGAACAGGGCCGGGAAGTCTTCGCACTCCCCGGTTCGATCCACAATCCGATGGCGCGAGGCTGCCACCAGTTGATTCGGCAGGGCGCGAAGCTGGTCGAATCGGCCGGCGACATTCTCGAAGAACTGGCCCCGCTGCTGCAGCTCAAGCTGCCGGTAACAGCGACCGTGGCGAACAGCGATGAACCCCGATCCACCGGTGAACCGGTGGACCCCGATTACCGCTTGCTGCTCGATTCGATGTCGTTTTCGCCGACCTCGGTTGATGCACTGGTGGAGCGGACCGGATTGACGCCCGATGTCGTTTCCTCCATGCTGCTGATGCTCGAGCTTCAGGGCCAGGTGGAGACGGCGCCGGGCGGAAAGTATTCCCGGGTGAACAAGAGGCCAACATCATGATGAAAGAAAACGTGCTCGACGTGCTGATGTACTTGTTCGAAAACTACCTTGACGACGATCAGACCGAAACCGACACCGACCGGGAATCACTCACAGTGGAACTGGAAGAAGCCGGGTTCCCGAATTCCGAAATCAACAAGGCATTTGACTGGCTGGAAAATCTGGCCGATACCGCACCGCCGGTCAGCGATCCTGAGTTGAACCGACACGACGGCTTCCGCGTCTATGCCGACGAAGAAATCGTACGCCTCAATACCGAATGCAGGGGCTTCATCCAGTATCTGGAGAACATCGGCATTCTCGAACCGGCACAGCGCGAAGTCGTGATCGAGCGCATCATGGCGCTCGATAGCAGCGAAATCGATATCGAACAGGTGAAATGGATCATCCTGATGGTGCTGTTCAACCGGCCCGGTCAGGAAGACGCCTACGCGCGCATGGAAGACCTGGTATTTGACGACTCCATCGGTGCCATGCACTGATCCGCGACGCTGATCCGACACCCATCCGCCCGGCACTGCCGGGCGGATTTTTGTGGGCCGGGGCACTCCCGGCTTGCCGTGAACGGTTTGTTTGTAGTATTCCTTTATATATATGAGCACCAACCTAGTTATTGTCGAATCCCCCGCCAAAGCCAAAACCATCAAGAAGTACCTCGGTAAGGACTTCGAGGTGCTGGCTTCCTACGGCCATGTCCGCGATCTGGTACCGAAGGAGGGAGCGGTCGACACCGGGCACGACTTCGCCATGAAATATGCGCTGATCGAGCGCAATGAAAAGCACGTGGATGCCATCGTCAAGGCGCTCAAGAACGCCGGCGCCCTGTATCTGGCGACTGACCCGGACCGCGAAGGCGAGGCCATATCCTGGCATCTGTACGAGATCCTGAAAGAGCGCGGCAAGCTCAAGAACAAGGATGTGCACCGCGTGGTGTTCCATGAAATCACCAAGCGGGCGGTCAACGACGCCATCGCCCATCCGCGCGAGCTGTCGCAGGAACTGGTGAGCGCGCAGCAGGCGCGCCGCGCGCTCGATTACCTGGTGGGTTTCAACCTGTCGCCGCTGCTCTGGAAAAAAATCCGGCGCGGACTGTCGGCAGGGCGCGTGCAGAGTCCGGCGCTGCGACTGATCTGCGAGCGCGAAGACGAAATCGAGAAGTTCAAGAGCGAGGAATACTGGTCCCTGACCGCGGAAGCGGAAAAGGATCAGCAGGCATTCAACGCGCGTCTGCTGGAATACCAGGGCGACAAGGTCGAACAGTTCACGTTCCGCGACGAGAAATCGGCCCGCACCGCGGAAAAAACCCTGCTCAAGTCGGCCAACGGCAAACTGCTGGTCGCCAAAGTCGACCGGAAACAGCGCAAGCGCAACCCTGCGGCGCCGTTCACGACCTCGACCCTGCAGCAGGAAGCCTCGCGCAAACTGGGTTACGGCGCCCAGCGCACCATGCGCATTGCCCAGCAGTTGTACGAAGGCATTGACCTGACCGGCGAAGGGCCGGTCGGCCTGATCACCTACATGCGCACCGACTCGGTATCGCTCGCCGCCGAGGCGGTCACCGAGATCCGCGACGTCATCCTGCAGCGTTTCGGCAAGGGCCATCTGCCCGACGAGCCGCGGGTGTTCAAGACCAAATCCAAGAACGCCCAGGAAGCGCACGAAGCCATTCGCCCCACGTCGGCCGCGCGGGCGCCGGAGGAAATCCGTGGCAAGCTCACCGACGAGCAGCGCAAACTGTATGAACTGGTGTGGAAGCGCACCATCGCGTGCCAGATGGAGCAGGCGGTGTTCGATACGGTGAGTGCGGACCTCTCGGCCGGTGACGGACTCGCGTTCCGCGCGACCGGCTCGGTGCTGGTGGTGCCCGGCTTCATGGCCGTCTACCAGGAAGGCCGCGACGATAACGCGGCCGAGGAAGACGAAGAGCGCATGCTGCCGGCACTGACCGAAGGCGAGCATGTTGTGCTCAAGGGCATCAAGAGTGAACAGCACTTCACCGAACCACCGCCGCGCTTCAGCGAAGCGAGTCTGGTAAAGGCGCTTGAAGAATTCGGCATCGGTCGCCCCTCGACCTACGCCAGCATCATTTCGACGCTGCAGCAACGCGAATACGTGGAAATGGACCGCAAGCGCTTCAAGCCGACCGACGTCGGCCGCGTGGTCAACAAATTCCTGACCGAGCATTTCACGCAGTACGTCGATTACGATTTCACCGCAAAGATGGAAGACGAACTCGACGCGGTGTCACGCGGCGAGAAGGAATGGATTCCCGTCATGCACGAATTCTGGGATCCGTTCAAGAAACTCGTGGATCACAAGGAAGAGAACGTGTCGCGCAAGGACGTGACGACGGAAGCGCTGGATGAAGCCTGTCCGAAATGCGGCAAGCCGCTCTCGATCCGGCTCGGCCGGCGCGGACGGTTCATCGGCTGCACCGGTTATCCCGATTGCGATTACACGCGCAACCTGGATGAAACCGCCGAACAGGCCGCGCAACCGGAAAAGATCGAAGGCCGGCAATGCCCGCAATGCGGATCGGATCTGATCATCCGCCGCGGCCGCTACGGCAAATTCATCGGCTGCTCCGGTTATCCGAAATGCAAATACATCGAGCCGCTGGAAAAACCGGAAGACACCGGCGTCGAATGCCCCGAGTGTCATCAGGGCAGCATGCTCAAGCGTAAATCGCGCTAC
>DASSOA010000180.1:0-14396 GCA_035701115.1 Gammaproteobacteria bacterium | reverse complement strand
TGGCCTGATGGGTACCATGAAAAACCCCGAAGACACCGACAAACCACAGCATGCCTGGGCGCAACGCGCACAACGCGCGCATTCCAATGCGGTGGAAAATCTGGTGGTGTTCGCGTCGCTGGTCGCGGCTGCGCAATTTGCCGGGGTCAGCACACAACTGACAATCTGGGGCTGCATGCTGTATTTCTGGGCCCGGCTTGCCCACTATGTCGTCTATACGCTGGGCATTCCGGTGGTGCGGACACTGTGCTTTGCCATTGCCGTTGTAGGCGAAGTACTGATTGCGATTCCGCTGATTCAGGCGATGTGATTTCCTGGTTAACGGCGCTGCCGGACCGGTGCCGGCAGCGCTTTTTTCCTGCCCATCAAGGCAATGATTCTGCTTTTTCCGATTCTCTGGCTGATCCTTTGGGTGGCAATCAGCGTCATAACCTGCGCGGTGATGGGATTGCCGCCCGCGCGGGCACTGCATACCGGCGGATTGATATTCCTGCTCGGCAGCTTCGGCCTGCCGCTCATCGTCTGGATGGGCTGGCGCGTCGCCGGGAGATTATTGCGCCTGCAAAATCTGCGGCGGCGGCGTTAAACTTGCCGCCGTTGCCCCCCCCGGATTGTTCCGCCACATGTTGTATTCAAACAGCCGTAACGACACCCGCCAGATGTTCTTCGATGTCTGGCAGAAAGTTCAGCAGAACGCGCCGCTGACCGCACTCGAAACCATCATTGCGGACGTGATCCGGCTGCATCCGGAGTATCAGGCGCTGCTGGATCACCCCGACAAGGGACTCGACCGTGATTGGCGGCCCGAAGGCGGCGAAACCAACCCGTTCCTGCACATGGGCATGCACATCGCGATCCGCGAGCAGCTGTCCATCGATCGTCCGGCCGGCGTCAAGGCCGCCTATTCCGGGCTGCTGGCGCAGACCGGGGATCCCCACGGCGCCGAGCATCAAATGCTGGAATGCCTGGGCGAGGCCTTGTGGAAAGCCCAGCGCGCGGGCCGCCTGCCGGATGAGCAGACCTACCTGTCGAGCCTGCAGGCCCGCCTCCGCAAATAATTCGTCATCGGCCTGAAATAATCCCGCGGCTCCCCGGGTCTGGTGTTTGTTCCATCAACAACCACCCATTCAGGGAGACTGCAATGAAAGATTCCAAGCTTGTCCTCAAGACCGCCCTTGCCGGTGTGATTGCCATGGGCATCGTCGGCCTCAGCCAGACTGCGAATGCCAAAGACATGAAGGGCGATCACATGGCCAAGACCGAAAAATGCTACGGCATCAATGCCGCGCACAAGAACGACTGCGCCTCACCGGGTCATTCGTGTGCCGGTCAGGACGCCAAGGCGCGCGATCCAAACGCTTTCGTCGCGGTGCCGGCCGGCCTGTGCGCCAAGATCGACGGCGGTTCGACCGAACCGGCCAGCAAGAAGATGTAATGACGATGCCGGTTACCAACCAGCCGGCGCTTCAGGCACAGCCTATCCCGGTCCTGACCGGGATAGGCCTGCGCCCTCCTCATTACCATCAGGTGCTTGAAGAGAAACCCGCCATTGCCTGGTTCGAAGTCCATAGCGAGAATTTTTTCTGCGCCGGCGGTGAAATGCCGCAGATGCTGGATCGCGTGCGCCGCGATTACCCCATCAGTTTGCACGGCGTCGGCCTGTCGCTCGGCAGCAGCGATCAGGTCAATCGGGACCATCTCGAACAATTGAAGCAATTGGTCACCCGCGTGCAACCGGGACTGGTGTCCGAACACCTATGCTGGGGCGCGGTGGATGGCCGTTACCTGAATGAGCTGCTGCCGCTTCCCTACACGGACGAGGCACTCGACCTCATGGTCGAACACGTGCAATTCGCTCAGAGTTTTCTGGGTAGGCAACTGCTCATAGAAAACGTATCAAGTTATCTGACCTACCGGCATTCGACGATTCCAGAATGGGAGTTTGTCGCCGCACTGGCGCAACGCAGCGGCTGCGGCATCCTGCTGGACGTGAACAATATCTACGTCAATGCGATCAATCACGGTTTCGATGCGCGAACGTATATTCGCGCAATCCCGCCCGAACATGTCCGGGAAATGCATCTGGCTGGTTTCACCGCCAAGCAGGGACTCGGCGTCGAACTGCTGATTGATACGCACAGCCGGCCGGTTGCCGATGCGGTGTGGTCGCTGTACGCCGACGCACTGCAACACTGTGGGCCCGTGCCGACACTGATCGAGTGGGATCAGGATATTCCGGAACTCGACGTACTGATTGCCGAAGCCGACAAGGCCGCAAGGATCATGCATGAACACCGCGCCGTCGCTGCATAAACTGCAGCGCGAGTTTGTTGCCTGGGTACTGGGCGACGCCGGTTCCGCCGCTGCCGCTTCGGTGCACGGTAACGGTCTGGCTGCCGACGCACGCCTCGGCATCTACCGGAACAGCGTATTCAACAACCTCACCGCCACGCTCGCAACCGATTACCCGGTGGTAAAGAAGCTGGTCGGAAATGAATTCTTCGACGGCGTGGCGGCCCGCTACATTCGCGACATACCGTCACGCAGCGGCAATCTCCAGCACGTTGGCGCGCGCTTCCCGGAATATCTGATGCGCATGCCGGAGGCTGCATCGCTACCTTATCTGGCCGATGTGGCGCGGCTTGAATGGGCAAGACAGGAAAGTCTGCTGGCCCGCAATGCGACGCCGCTCGACCCGGCTCAACTTGCCCATCTGACCGAAGACCAACTGGCGACGCTCAGCCTCGAACTGCATCCCGACGTGCGCCTTGTAGATTCGACTTATCCGGTGCTCGACATCTGGCTCTTCTGTCAGGAACCCCGGGACGGAAATCTGAACCTGGGCAGCGCGGGCCAGCGTGTGATGCTGTGGCGCGACGGCAGTCAGATCTCGATGCGCGCCATTGACGCTGGATTCCATGATTTGCTCGCAAGCATGCAGCGCGATGTGAGCCTCGCCTCCGCACATGACGCTGCCGTTACTGCGAACCCCGCTTTCGATCTCAATGCCGCCGTGCAGATCCTGTTCGCGGACGGATTGATCGTGGCTTACGACTTCTGAACCAGAACAAGCAAGGGAGACCCCATCATGTTGAAACGTGGCTGTGAGTTATACAGCAAGACCGTGCGTGGCCTGACCTGGGCCACGCCGCTGAGCCTGTTGTCGTTCCGCCTGTGGGTGGCGATGGATTTCTGGAACGCCGGGCTGGTCAAGATCAGCGACATGCAGAGCACGATCGGCCTGTTCGAGAGCACCTATCACGTGCCGCTGCTGCCGCCGGTTGTCGCCGCTTACATCGGCACCGCGGTGGAACTGATCCTGCCGTGGTTTCTCGGCCTGGGTCTCGCCGGCCGGCTCACCGCCGCCGTGCTGTTCGTCTACAACGTCGTCGCCGTCATTTCCTATCCCGACCTGTGGCCGGATGGTCTACTGAAGGATTTCTGGAACGGCGGGTTCCTCGATCACAAGACCTGGGGCCTGATGCTGTTCGCGCTTGTGCTGTTCGGGCCGGGCAAATTGTCGCTGGATTTCCTGCTGGAGCGCTGGGTCTGGCCGCGGTTTGGAAACCGGGCAACCGCGTGACGGCGACGTCAGGCTGCCCCCACCCGCCGGCAGCCAGGCAAAATTAGGTAACTACGCTCCGATGCGCTATACTGCCGCCCGAGTTTGAGGCGACGCGATCCGGTCTGTAGTCCCGCAAACCATCGCGGCCTACCCTTCTGAAGCGTATTCCCCGATCCTTAATCAATTAATCATCTGCCTGGACCGGCATGACGTGTGTACACGTCAGCAGGCGGCTCCAGGAGTATTCATGTCATTCTCATCGCTCGGCCTCTCGGCCGAATTGCTGCGTGCTGTCGCCGAACAGGGTTACAGCGAAGCCACCCCCATTCAGGCCAAAGCCATTCCCGTGGTGCTGTCCGGACGCGACCTGCTGGCCGCGGCCCAGACCGGCACCGGCAAGACCGCCGGCTTCACCCTGCCGCTGCTGCACCACCTGCAAACGCGCAAGACCGACCCGGCACGGCGTAAGCCGATCCGCGCGCTGGTGCTCACGCCGACCCGCGAACTGGCGGCACAGGTCGCCGAAAGTGTGCAGACCTACGGCAAATATCTGCGCTTTCACACCGCCGTGATCTTCGGCGGCGTCAACATCAACCCGCAGATCGACAAGCTGCGCCGCGGCGTAGACATCGTGGTCGCAACGCCCGGCCGTCTGCTCGATCACGTGCAGCAACGCACCATCGATCTCTCGCAGGTCGAAATTCTCGTGCTGGACGAAGCCGATCGCATGCTCGACATGGGCTTCATCCGGGACATTCGCCGGATTCTCGATCTGTTGCCGCGCGCACGTCAGAACCTGCTCTTTTCCGCGACTTTCTCCGACGAGATCCGCGCACTCGCCGCCGGCATGCTCAAGCAGCCCGAAACGGTGGATGTGGCGCCGCGTAACAGCACGGTGGAACGCATCAGCCAGCGTGTGTATCAGGTCGAAAAGAACCAGAAGCGTGCGCTGCTGTCGTGGCTGATCGGCTCCGGCAACTGGCAGCAGGTATTGATTTTCACGCGCACCAAACACGGCGCCAACCGGTTGTGCGATCAGTTGCAGATGGACGGCATCACCGCCGATGCGATCCACGGCAACAAGAGTCAGGCCGCCCGCACCCGCGCACTTGCGAATTTCAAGCAGGGCAAGACCCGCGCGCTGGTCGCGACCGACATCGCTGCCCGCGGCATCGATATCGACCTGCTGCCGCATGTCGTCAACTACGAACTGCCGAACGTCCCCGAAGATTACGTGCACCGTATCGGCCGCACCGGCCGTGCCGGCAGTGTCGGGGAAGCCATCTCGCTGGTATCGGGCGAGGAACGCTCGCTGTTGCGCGACATTGAACGGCTGCTCAAGCAAACGTTGCCGCGTGCCCAGGCGGAAGGATTTACACCGGCCGCTCATCATCTCGCCGAAGCCGCCGAGCGCCCTGCGCACAATGCGCATCCGCCGCGTCAGGCACGCCCAAAATCCGGCGGTGGCCGCCATCATCACTCACACGGCAATCACCGTAACCGCAGCAAGAAGCGCGGCGCGCAACGGGGTGCCGACCGCTAAATATTTGCCTGACCTGCAGAGGGAGATATCCAGCAATGAAAAAACTGTTCGTCGGCAGCCTGCCGGCCGATGCCACCGAAGACGAAGTCCGCGCCATGTTTTCCCAGCATGGCAAGGTGTTCTCCCTGGAGCTTGCCCGCGACGTGTTCAAGGGCACCTGCAAGGGCTTCGGCTTCGTGGAAATGGAGGGCCACGAAGCGCGCGCTGCGATGGCCGCACTCAACGGCCATTCGCTGCGCGGACAGATGCTGAAGGTGAACGAAGAAAAACCGCGTAACGGACGGGGTCGGGGAAGGCGCTAAATCCGTCAAGTCACCAGCCACTGGCCGCCGTTCGGCGCGCAAAGCGGTGCAATACAAATACTGTCCCGACCGTCACCGCCACCCCGATGGTCGCTTCCATGAAACGCAGGAATGCGTTCAGGAACGGCGATACACCTGGTGTCTCCTGGCTGACTACCGCGATCACCAGCACCGCGGCACAGGCAAGTCGCGCATACTCGAAAATGTTGAACACATGGCATATCAGGATCGTCACGCCGACGCACAAGGCGATACCGACGATGCTGAACGGAAACAGCCACAGATAAATCGCGCACACCAGTGCACCGACGAACGTGCTGGCAACCCGCAGCAGCGCCGCCTTGCGGGTATCGCGCAACGTACCCTGCAGCACCACCACCGCGGAAATTCCCGCCCACAATCCGCCGATCATGGCGGAGCCGTGATGAAACAATCCGGTAAACCGCTGTCCGAGTACAAATGCGAGCAAGGTGCTGAGAATGCCTTCCAGCACGATGACCAGCGCGAGACGATCCGGCCGGCGCAGCATCTCAGAAGGTCGCGCCCGGCATCGCACGCTGACGCACAAATTGCTCGTAATCCGCGTCACTGCTCAGGGTCACGCCGATATCCTGCAGGCGACCGTTCTGCAGACGGTACACCCAGCCGTGCACGGTCAGCCGCTGCTCGCGCCGCCAGGCGTCCTGCACAATGGTCGTGCGACAGACGTGCAACGCCTGCTCGATCACGTTGAGTTCGCAGAGCCGGTCTATCCGGCTGTCTTCATCCGGACGCCGCGTAATGTCTTCCCGGTATTTGGTGGAGACATCCTGCACGTGGCGCAGCCAGTTGTCGATGAGACCAAATTGCGCCCCGCGCCATGCGGCGAGTACGCCGCCGCAACCGTAATGCCCGCACACGATGATGTGCTCGACCTTGAGCACTTCAACTGCATACTGGATCACCGAAAGGCAGTTGAGATCAGTGTGAACGACCACATTGGCGATGTTGCGATGCACGAACACCTCACCCGGCAGCAGACCCATGATCTGGTTGGCCGGCACGCGGCTGTCCGAGCAGCCGATCCAGAGATACTTTGGCGACTGTTGCTGGGCCAACAGCTGGAAAAAATCCGGCTGCTCCCGGGTGATCTGATCGGCCCATTCACGGTTTTTCTGGAAGATTTCCGGCAGTTTTTTCATCCTGGCTCCCGCTTGGTGTTATGAGGACAATTTTGCTTGCAAACCGGCCTTAACGGAAGGCCATTCCGTGTCGAGAATGCTGTAATACACCGTATCCCGGAAACGGCCGGTCCACATGTAACGGTGTTTACGCAGGATACCTTCCTCTGTGGCGCCCAGCCGCTGGATCGCGCCCCGCGAGCGCTCGTTGAGCACGTCGGTCTTGAGTTCGACCCGCACACAATTCAGTGTCTCGAACGCATGGTGCAGCATCAGAAACTTGGCTTCGGTGTTAATGACCGTGCGTTGCCACGGCCGCCCGATCCAGGTCCAGCCGATCTCGACACGGCGGTCGCCGCGATCCATATTGGCGAAGCGCGTCGAGCCGACCACCTGTGCGCTTGCCTTGTGGACCGTTGCGAACGGCAGGGAAACCCCACGTCCCTGGTCCGCCAGTGCGATCCCGATGTAGTCGCGCATTTCCTCGCGAGTGCGCACCGGCGTCGGCACCCACTGCCAGAGCGATTCGTCCAGACCGACGGCACAGAGGCCATCAAGATGCTCAAATGACAGCGGCTCCAGCCGCACGTGCTCGCCTTCCAGAATCACCGGAGCAGCGCGCAGCCGGCGCGGGAACCAGGCCATCATGATGTCATCAACGAGTTTCCCGTCCGGCAGGCGGATGTGTTGGCTGATCCGGCCTTCTTCGACAAATCCGAAACGCCGATAAAGCCCGATCGCGCGCTGATTGCCGCTGCGCACCCGCAGCTCGACCTTGTGTACTCGATGATCGCCTTCGGCCCAGTCCAGCAAGGCGCCCAGCAGCAGCTTGCCGATGCCACGATCGGTGTGTCCCGGATGCACCACCATTGTCAGCCAGAAGACGTGCGCTCTCGCCGCAAGCGGTGCCGGCTCCAGCAAACCGTGCCCCACCGGATGTCCGTCCTGCTCCGCCACCAGATAACAGCCTGCCTCGGCCAACTGTTCGATCCTGGCGGTAAACGCGTCGGTGTTCAGTTCGTGAGGCAGGGAAACCAGGAGCCCGGGAATGCGGGCAGTTTCCATTTCGGCCGCGGCCAGAACGGCAGCATCCTCGCGGCGTGCCCGGCGTAACTCGATCGCGCCCACCGCAGTTCGGTCATTCGGCATGCCGGTGATGATCCTTGCATGCGGGGTTATGGATCCGTCTGCTCGACGCTGGATACTTGTCAAGCATCGGTGCCGGCCTGACAGGTCGCGCGGTCAGGTCTCCACCGCAGTTCGGACAGGTTCCATGCAAGCGTGTTTCGACACACTCACGGCAAAAGGTACACTCGCAGCTGCAGATCATCGCCTCGGTGGAATCCGGCGGCAGATCCCGGTCGCAGCATTCGCAGTTCGGTCGCATTTCGAGCATGCAGATGGACTCCTACCAAGCTGGCGCCAGCGCGGCGGCCACCACCAGAAACGTACCCCATGAAAAAAGCGCGATGGAAACGACGTCGAACAGCATCTCGAGCCAGATCGCATTCGAGAGCCAGATGGCAAATTTCAGGCGTCGCGTACCTTTGAGCTCGCCGCCGAACTCGTCAAAATACAGATAGTTCATCGCGTATTTGTACAGGAATGCGGCCAGCACCTGCACCGCCACCCCGGTCAGGAACAACCAGGTGATCAGCTCGCCGCTTCCGGCCTTGATGATGGCCTGCGCGATAAATTTCTGGCTCACCAGCAGCACCGGCACCCCGATACCGTACGCGACAAACCAGGCGCGCAAGGTACGCGCGTACTGGATATACGGTTCGTAGAAACCGGAGTCGTTATCGGGTTTGCGGCGGGGACGATTCATACCGTTATCTTATCGTCAATTCCGGCCAGCGGTTCAACGCCGAAAGCATGTCAATGGCGAACTGGCCCCAGCCTTCCGAGCTGAAAGCAATGGGCCGCACCGCTTTGACGCGCGCCACCGCCTCGTCAGGCTCGCAGCAGAACCGTCTCGCCAGGTAATAGGCCATCAACAGTCCGGTCCGGTCCTTGCCGGAACGGCAATGCATCAGCACGGCAAGTCCGTCATTCAAACAACTTGTGATCCAGTCAAATGCAACCGGAAGCTGCCGTACATTCAGCTCAAGATCGCCGGGCCGCGGCGGCGCCGCATTGGACAACGGCACATGGGTGTAACGCATCCCCAGTGCCGCGAATTCATCCGGATACACCCGCTCGGCGTTATTGAGCGAAATTACCGCGCCGATGCCATGCGCGTACAGCTCGACGGGGTCCCAGGGTTCCAGATTGGGCCCGCACCGTCCGGCGATGCGCCCCGGCTCAAGCCAGAAAACGTGTTTCATCTGGGAAGCGTGTAATTGAATTCGTAGAAATGCTTGCCGTTTTCGATCTTGATACTGAGCCTGCCGCTGATCCCGCTTAGTTCACCGGTGCCGGATTCCGGAACCACGGTAATTGATAGCGATTGTTCACCACGGTTCATGTTGCCGGTATGTTGCAGCAGAAACGTACCCCTTTTGCCGTGCAGCGTGCCTGCCACCTGCTCCATCGCCACATAACCCGCCGAGCCGGATTTTGGATCACCGCCGGTCAGCATCTCCCCTTTGCCAGCGGCATCCAGATCGCCTTTGAACGTTTTTTCGATGGACAGGCGGCCCAACGTAGCGCCGTCGTCTTTGTTGAAAGGTTCCAGAGGATTGACTTTTACTTCGAAAGTTCCCGTTGCACACTTAACCATGACTATTTCTTCTTCGGTGCATACAGATCCGTCACCGTCCCCTCGAATACTTCCGCCGCCAGCATGACGGTCTCATGCAGGGTCGGGTGCGCATGGATGGTGAGGCCGATGTCTTCGGCGTTGCAGCCCATCTCGATGGCGAGTGCGAGTTCCCCGATGAGTTCGCCGGCATTCACACCGGCGGTGGCGGCGCCGATGATGCGGCCGGTGCCTTCCTCGAACAGCAGTTTGGTTAAACCGTCGGTGCGGTCAATGGAACGTGCGCGACCCGAGGCTGCCCATGGGAACACGCCCTTGCCGTAGGCGATGCCCTTCTCTTTCGCTTCGGTTTCCGTCATACCGACCCAGGCGATTTCCGGATCGGTGTAGGCCACGGACGGAATCACGCGCGCGTCGTAGAAACGCTTGTGACCGGCGGCGACTTCGGCGGCGATATGGCCTTCGTGGCTGGCCTTGTGCGCCAGCATTGGATTGCCGATCACATCGCCGATGGCGAAGATGTTGGGCGCGCTGGTGCGCATCTGTTTGTCCACCGGAATGAAGCCGCGCTCGTCGACATTCACACCGGCCTTTTCTGCATCCAATAATTTTCCATTCGGTCGGCGACCGACGGCAACCAGCACGCGTCCGTAGATCTGCGGTTCCAGTGCGCCGTCACCTTCGAACGTCGCCTTGATGCCCTGTTTGGTGGCTTCGAGTTTGGAGACTTTCACACCCAGCAGAATTTTTTCGTAACGCTTTTTGATGCGCTGTTCCAGCGGCCGCACCACATCACGATCGGCACCCGGAATCAGGGTCGGGGTCAATTCCACCACCGTGACTTTCACACCCAGCGCGTCGTACACACAGGCCATCTCCAGACCGATGATGCCGCCGCCGATGACGAGCATGCGCTCGGGCAGATCCTTGAGTTCCAGCGCACCGGTCGAATCCATGATGCGCGAATCGTCGGGCAGCCCGGGAATACGCGTCGGCTGGCTGCCGGCGGCGATGATGCATTGCTCGAATCTGATTACCGTCTTTTTGCCTTCGTGTTCCGCTTCGAGATGGTGCGGGCCGAGGAACTTGCCATAGCCCTGCACGACCTGCACCTTGCGCTGCTTGACGAGTGTGTCCAGGCCGTTGACGGATTGCTTGACGACTTTGTCCTTGAAGCCACGCAGTTTGTCGAGATCGATTTTCGGCTTGCCGAACTCGATGCCGTTGACGGCCATGGCTTCCGCATCCTCGATCACTTTCGCGGCATGCAGCAGCGCCTTGGAAGGAATGCAGCCCACGTTCAGGCACACGCCGCCGAGCACTGCAAAGCGTTCGACCAGCACCGTTTGCAGCCCGAGATCGGCGGCGCGAAACGCCGCGGCATAGCCGCCCGGACCGGAGCCCAGCACCACCATCTGGCATTCAATGTCATGCTTGCCCTGGTATTCAGGCACTGTGGGAGCGGCCTCCCGGCCGCGATCCGGATGTGATATCTCTGTGCGCGGCATGGATGACGCTCCTGCAGCAGAAGCGGAAGCCGCCGGCGGTTTCTTTTCTTCCTTCTTGGCGACAGCCTGGTCTTCGCTGACCTCAAGCGTCAGCACCACCGTGCCTTCGGAGGCTTTGTCGCCTTTCTTGAGCTTCAGCTCCTTCACCGTGCCCGCATGGGGCGACGGCACATCCATCGCGGCCTTGTCGGTTTCGAGCGTGACCAGCCCCTGTTCCTTTTCGATCCTGTCGCCGGGCTTGACCATGACGTCAATGACGTCCACGTCCTTGAAGTTGCCGATGTCGGGGACTTTGATTTCGATAGTCTTGGCCATGTTGTTCTCTCTTTATGACGCGGGACCACGCGATTCAGTCCCAGCGGTTTGCTTTTTCCAGAAAATCCGGAGATTGCTGCCTGACCACGCAGAAACGCTGGCCGGTCGGCGCCTGCATCACCACCCAGCGGGGAAAACGCTCGTGAACCCGCGCGCCAAGTTTTTCCAGGCGCGTTACTTCGGCTTCGATGTCGTCGGTTTCGATATCTATGTGCACGCGGCTGTCGTGCGACACTGCCTGCACCTCGACGATGATGTCGCCGGGTGGCGTGTCGAGCGCGCGATACTTTGCAACATTGCCGCTCTTTTCCAGATTGATGTCGCGGCCGAGCGCCGCGCTCCAGAAGCGGCCTGCCTCCTCGATCGAATCGGTCTTGCAGTCAATGATGACGGCACAGAGACGGGAATGATGCACGATGCAGTCTCCCTCGCTCAGCTCAGAGCACCAGCCCCCGGACTTCCGACAATACCTGGCACATGAACGTGGTAAAGCGTGCGGCGGCGGCGCCGTCTATCACCCGATGATCGTAGGACAGCGACAACGGCAGCATCATCCGCGGTACAAACTCGTTGCCGTTCCAGAACGGTTTCATGGACGAACGCGAGACGCCGAGAATCGCCACTTCAGGCGCGTTCACGATCGGTGTGAACGCCGTGCCACCAATACCACCCAGACTGGAAATGCTGAAGCAGCCACCCTGCATTTCATCGGCCTTGAGTTTGCCGTCACGTGCTTTCGCGGCCAGCTCGCCCAGCTCCTTGGCGATTTCAAACACGGTTTTGGTGTCCGCGTTCCTGATGACCGGCACCACCAGACCGTTCGGCGTATCGGCCGCAAAACCGATGTGGAAATACTTCTTGTACACCAGGTTCTGACCGGAGGAATCCAGCGACGCATTGAAGTCCGGAAATTCCTTCAGTGCCGCTACGCTGGCTTTCACCAGGAATGCGAGCAGCGTGAGCTTGGCGCCGATCTTGTCGGCGTCCGATTTGAGTGCTTTCCGCGTGGACTCGAGTTCCGTAATGTCGGCTTCATCGTGCTGCGTGACGTGCGGCACGTTGACCCAGGCCGCCTGCAAACGCGGACCCGAAATGCGTTTGATGCGCGACAGCGGTTTGACTTCGATTGCACCAAAACGCGCGAAATCCACGTCCGGTACTTTCGGCAGTCCGCCGCCTGCACCGCCACCCTGCATTACGGCTTTGACGAAGGCTTTGACATCGTCTTCGGTGATGCGACCCTTGCGGCCGCTGCCGGTGACGCGCGACAGATCCACGCCCAGTTCGCGCGCAAACTTGCGCACCGAGGGGCCGGCATGTGATCTCGCAAAACCCGCTTCGTTGATCGCCGGTAACACGGCTGGCGCGGGTTGCGGCGTCTGCACCTGGGGTGCCGGTTTCGGCGCTTCGCTCTTCGCTGCCGGTGCCGGCTGTGGTTTCACTTCCGCCGGCTTTTTGTCTTCTTTTTTAGCGGGCGCCGCGTCTTCTTCGGCATCGAGAATCAGCACCAGCGAACCTTCGGAAACCTTGTCGCCGGTCTTGATCTTCATTGTCTTGACCGTGCCCTTGTACGGCGACGGCACGTCCATCGCGGCCTTATCGGTTTCCAGCGTAATCAGGCTCTGTTCCTTCTCGACCTTGTCGCCGGGCTTGACCATCACTTCAATGACGTCCACGTCCTTGAAGTTGCCGATATCGGGGACTTTTATTTCGACTGTTTTGCTCATGCGTTGACTTCTTGTTGTGGGAGCGGCGTTATACGCCGCGATTCACTTATCGCGACGCTGACCGTCGCTCCTACAAAAACTCATACCGTCACCGGATTCGGTTTGTCCGGATCGAGTTTGTACCTCTTGATGGCCTCGGCGACCTTCTGCGCGTCAATCTCGCCGTCATCTGCCAGCGCCTTGAGTGCCGCAACCACGACGTAGCGACGATCCACCTCGAAGAAATGCCGCAAACCCTCGCGCGTGTCGCTGCGGCCGAAACCATCCGTGCCCAGCACCACAAACCGGCGTGGCACGAATTCGCGCACCTGGTCGGCAAACAGCTTGATGTAATCGGTCGCCGCAATCACCGGGCCGGCATGTTTCTCAAGCTGTGCCGTGATGTACGGCACCTTCGGTTTCTTGTCCGGGTGATACATGTTCCAGCGACTGCAATCGAGTCCGTCACGGCGCAGTTCGGTAAAGCTGGTCGCACTCCACACGTCCGCCGAGACATTCCAGTCCTTCTCGAGCAGCTCGGCCGCCGCTTCCACTTCGCGCAGGATGGTACCGGAACCCATGAGCTGCACGCGTGCCTTGTGTTTGCCACCCGGCTTGAGCAGATACATGCCCTTGAGTATCCCTGCTTCGGCCCCTTTCGGCATTGCGGGATGGGCATAGTTCTCGTTCATGGTGGTGAGGTAGTAGAAAACGTTTTCCTGCTCCCTGAACATGCGCCGCATGCCGTCCTGAATGATGACGGCGACTTCATGCATGTAGGTCGGATCATAGGACACGCAGTTCGGGATCACTGACGACAGGATGTGGCTGTGGCCGTCTTCGTGTTGCAGACCTTCGCCTTCAAGCGTGGTGCGGCCCGCAGTGCCACCGACCAGGAAGCCGCGCGCCTGGATGTCGCCCGCCGCCCAGGCGAGATCGCCGACGCGCTGGAACCCGAACATCGAGTAATAGATATAGAAGGGAATCGTCTGGATGCCGTGATTGCTGTAGGACGTGGCCGCCGCAATCCATGACGCCATCGAACCCGCCTCAGTGATGCCCTCTTCCAGAATCTGCCCGGACTTGTCTTCCTTGTAGAACATCAGTTGCTCGGCATCGGCCGGTTCGTACAGCTGGCCGACCGACGAGTAGATGCCGATCTGCCGGAACAGTCCTTCCATGCCGAAGGTGCGTGCCTCGTCCGGCACGATCGGTACCACGTGTTTGCCGATTTCCTTGTCCTTGACCAGCGCGGTAAGAATGCGCACCAGCGCCATGGTGGTGGAAATCTCGCGGTCGGTGCCTTCCAGGAAGGTTTTGAAGAAATCCAGATCCGGTGTCTTGAGCGGCGCCGCTTTGGTGCGCCGCTGCGGCAGGTAACCGCCGAGCTTGTCGCGTTGCGCGTGGAGATACTTGATCTCTTCGCTGTCGTCCGCGGGCCGCTTGAACGGCACTTTGGCGATCTCGTCGTTGGTAACCGGAATGTTGAAGGTATCGCGGAATTCCTTGAGGGCTTCGTCGTCGAGTTTCTTCTGCTGATGCGCACCCATCGCGCCCTGACCGCCACGGCCCATGCCGAAGCCTTTTACGGTTTTG
>DASSOA010000179.1:0-4436 GCA_035701115.1 Gammaproteobacteria bacterium | reverse complement strand
TTCTATCAGCCGGTAATGGAACTCGCGAGCGGCAAACTCAAGGGATTCGAGGCGCTGGTGCGCTGGGATCATCCGACCCGCGGACTGGTTGCGCCGGCCGATTTTCTTTCGGTTGCAGAAGAGACCGGCCTGATCATTCCGATCGGCTGGTGGGTGATGGAGACCGCGTGCACGCAGCTCAATACCTGGCGCAAACGCTTCAAACACCTGACTGACGATTTCAGCATGAGCGTCAACATTGCCAACCGGCAGTTCGCCCACTGGGTGCTGCCGCAGCGAGTTGCGCGCGTGCTGGATCTCACTGGCGTAGCGCCGAAGAATCTGTGCCTGGAAATTACCGAAACTGTTTTCATGGACAACCCTGAGCTCGCCGCGGAAACCATTGACCGCCTCAAGAGCATCGGGGTGAGCCTGCAAATGGACGATTTCGGAACCGGTTATTCGTCGCTCAGCGCGCTGCGCACTTTCAAACTGGATACGCTGAAAATAGACCGTTCGTTTGTCACCGGTATCGAACGCAATCGCCGCGAACGCGCCATTGTGCGCACCATCACGGTGCTGGCAGCCGATCTCGGAATGGACGTGGTGGCAGAAGGCATCGAAAATGCGCGCCAGCTTGAACTGCTGCGCGCCCTCGGTTGCCGCAAGGGACAAGGCTATTACTTTTCCAAGCCGTTCTCGGCCAGCGAAGCCGAACGCTATCTGCTGGCGCTCGAACCGCCGAAGTAACTACAACGCGTGACCGGATTCAATCCCAGCCGGGCTGCAAATAAGGCTCCAGACGCTGTTTGGTAACCGGCTGGGTAGCAAGACTGACGCCGACCAGAAGCGCAACATTCACGATCAGGCCGTAGATTCCTGCGTGCATCGGCAGCGGACGCCAGGCGGGGAACAGCAGGAACAGCGTGCTTACTCCGACACCGCCGGCGAGTGCGCTTAACGCGCCGCTGCGTGTGGCGCGCGGCCAGTAAAACGTCGCCATCAGAATCGGGAATATCTGGGCCACGGCGCCGTACGATCCCAGCAGCAGGGCAACCAGCGACGCCTTGGAAACAACCGCGAAATAATAGGCCACCATCGTCACCAGCAGCACCAGAATCTGGATCAGGCGGCGCTCCGTGGCATCACCCAGCTTGTTTCGCCAGATCACCGCAATGCCATCCCGCACGCCGACCGTTCCCGCTGCATGCATGATGGCATCGCCCGTGTGCATGGATGCCGCCAGCGTACCCGCGCAGGCAAGGCCGGCCAGCCACGGCGACAACCCAGCGTGCCGGAGCATGAAGGGAAGAATCGTGTCCGCGGGCTGAACACCGGGATACCTGAGTACAGCTGCAAATCCGATCATCAGAACCGGAACCAGAAAAATCTGGATCGTGGGATACATGACGACCATCAACTTGATACTGCGATCATCCTTGGCCGCCATGCTGCGCATGAAAAAATGTGGCCAGCAGCAGAACCCGAGCACCGAGACGATCACCGCCGAACTGTAACCCCACCAGTCCCACGGCTGCCCCGTCCCAGTCAGACCAGGTGGTGTCATGAGACGCGGGTGAGCATCGAACAACGCCTGAAACATCGGCGCAATGCCGCCGTAAAATCTGAACGGAAGATAAAGCCCGAACAGCCACCCAATGGCCATCATCATGATGCCCATGAACACACTGGTGAGGCCCACACCCATCATGCCGCTGTACAGAACGTAGATCGTTACCACACCGTAGGCGATCAGGGCACCGAGCCAATCCGGAATCAGACCATGGCTCGCGACATCGAGGATATATCCGACGCCCTTGATCTGCAGCGTGAGATACGGCACGAAAACGATCAGGCTGAAAACGGCAAATATCACCTGCAGCGCGCGGCTGTCGAAGCGATGCCCGATGATTTCCGCCTGGGTGAAAAAACCGAGCCTGGTGCCTATGCGCCGGGCGCGCGGACCCATGAAATAGAACGGCACCATGCCGAGCGTACCGTAGGCGACAATATAGAACGCCGCAGCGCCACGCGAGTATGCCCAACCCGGGCCGCCAAGAAACGCAAACGACGAAAACACGGCCGCGCCGAGCACAAAATAAAGCAACACCGTGTCCAGATTCCGGTCACCGCTGACGTAGCCGGCGACGCTACGGGCCACAGACATGCCCGGCACCATGCCAAGTATCAGCGCAATCGCAAGATAGATGATGCAGGGGATCAGCTCGACAGGAATACCCATTATTCCTTTCCGTTCTTTTGAGCCTCGCGCATGTCTGCACGGAAGGTGAACAACAATGCGAGAAACGCGATCAGAATGCAGATGGCAAGCCAGGCGAAACTGAACGGCAACCCCAGCACCAGCGGCAATTTTGCAGGAATCAGCGCGTACACAGGCCAAATCAGCATGAGCTGGACCCCAATTACGACCAGCAGCAATCGGCCATGCCGGGCCGGAGCCGTCATGCATCAACCCCCAGATCATTGCGCGACAACACCACCCTGTTGCGCCCGCCCCGTTTGGCCTCGTAGAGCGCCCGGTCGGCGTCGTTGATGAGTGCGGCGATGCTGTCGGTTTGTGAAGTTGCCGTCGCAACGCCGATGCTGACTGTCACTTTTATGGTGCCACCCGGCCCGTCAAGACTGATCTCCTCAACCCCTGCGCGCAGCCGCTCGGCCACTTCCATCGCCTTGGCCATGGACGTTTCCGGCAGGAACACAACAAATTCTTCCCCGCCGTAGCGCCCGATCACGTCGAGTTGCCGCAGGTTCTGTCGACAGATGCTCGCCAGAAGGCGCAGCACCTGGTCACCGGTCTCATGACCGTAGGAATCGTTGATCTGTTTGAAATGATCGGCATCCAGCAGAAATATGGACAGCGGTCGCTGGTACCTTCTACTGCGTTCAAATTCCGCTTCGGCACGTTCCAGGAAATGGCGCCGGTTGTGCAAGCGCGTCAGACTATCCGTGGTGGCGAGATTTTCCAGTTCGTGTATCAGTTGCGCATTATCCAGCGCTACGCTGATCTGTTTCGCCATCGCCGCAGCAATGTCCATGCCCTGCTGTTCAATTGCCAAATCCGCATGCCCGGCCAGCAGCAAGCGGAAACCGCCCGAACTGGATGGCAGCGGCACTGCCAGATAGCGGCGGACCGGCTGCACTTCGCCATCAAGCGTTGCCGCATACTCCGGCGCCAGCAACTGCGGCTTTCTGCCCTGTCGCAGCTGAAGCAGTATGCGTGAATGTTCCGCCGGCCAGCGTTCCAGGCGATCGAGTTCCCCCTGCCCGACTCCACGCGATGCCAGCAGTCTGTAGCCTTCGTTATCCTCCATGTAAAACAGTGCGCGATCATAGTGCACGAAATTGATCAGCGCATCGATAAGCTGCTCCGCAATGGTCCGCTCGTCACGCATGGTCATTACGGAATGAATAAGATTATGCAGCGTTTCCGCCCACAGACGCTTCTGGTGCTCATTCGCCAACGCCTGTTCGCGCTTGACGGAACGCGCGAACAGCTTCAGCCCGATCACAATGAACACGAACAGCAGCGCAGCGTAGAGTGCATAGGCCCACCACGTCCGCCATGGCGGCGGAAGCACGTTAATCGCCAGCGTGGTTTCCTGTTTACTCCACACACCATCGCTGTTCGAGCCCCGGATTCTGAGTTCATACTCACCCGGATCCAGATTGGTATAGGTAAACAGATGCTGGCCGCGTAATGCATGCCAGCCCTGGTCAAAGCCGTCCAGCCGATAACTGAACTGATTCCTGTTGGGAGCGGCATAATCAAAGGCGGCCAGCGCGAAAGTCAGCACATTTTCACTGTACCGAACCGACACGCGGGTTACAGGCCCCTGACCTGTAAGCAGCGCGTCCTTTCTGTCCCCGTGGGTAAATGCGGTGATGGCGACGTGCGGTACGTTTCTGTTGCGATGAATCCGTTCAGGATAGAAGGCGTTGAACCCGTTAATGCCGCCAAAAAACAGTTCTCCGTCTGCCGCCCGATATGCAGCGCCACCGTTGAATTCGGCACTTTGCAGCCCGTCTACAGTACCGAAATTCCTGAACGAACCATCATGCGGATCGAACCGGGACAATCCATCATCCGTGCTGATCCACAGGTTTGCGGATTTGTCGTGAAGAATTGCGTAAATCGTGTCGTTAGGCAGGCCGCTCCTGGTCGAATAGCGCGTCACGTTGCCGTTTGCCATATCAAGAAGATCGAGTCCACTTGCAGTTCCCACCCACAACTGCCCCGCCGCTCCGGGGGAACACGACTGGATATCGTTGTAACTGAGCGAATGAGCGTTAGCCGTGTCTTTCTTGTAGACCTTGAACACATCGTGATTACCGTCAAATCTGGCCAGCCCATTCGAGGTACCCAGCCACAGACTGCCGTCGCTGGTCTGGCAGATTGCCACGACGCCGTCATCCGGCAGGCTGTCCGAACGTTTCGG
>DASSOA010000178.1:0-4150 GCA_035701115.1 Gammaproteobacteria bacterium | reverse complement strand
GCCACCAGTCGGTGCGTGCCGATTTTGCAAAGTTTTCCAGACACCCGGTGCGGGACGGCAATATGGATTGCACCTCGTGTCATGCGCCGCATGATTCCCTCAACAGGGATCTGCTGATTGCCAGCACCATCAATGACACCTGTTATACCTGCCACGCCGAAAAGCGCGGTCCGTTCCTGTGGGAGCATCCGCCGGTCGCGGAAGACTGCAGCCTGTGCCACACACCGCATGGGTCGGTAAACCCGTCATTGCTCGTCAGTCGGCCGCCGATGCTGTGCCAATCCTGCCATTCGCCGGCAGGTCACCCCAGTCTGGCATTTACCGCGAACGGGTTGCCGGGCGGCGGTGCGGCGGCCAACGCCATGCTGGTGGCAGGAAGCTGCACCAATTGTCATTCACAGGTGCACGGATCCAATGATCCATCCGGTGCGGAGCTGAATCGCTGACACCGGATGAGGGAGCAAAGCCATGAAATGCAGCGGAGTGTTGGCGCGTTTCAAAAACAGGGAAAGCATTGTCCGCTTCCAGGCCGTGTTGCTCGTCGCAGCAGCATGCCTGTTCGCCGCAATCGCGCATGCCGATCAGCCGTCGGATACATCGAGCGTGGATACCTCAACATGGCGTTGCAGTTTCTGTACCTATGATTACGGCTGGATGGGACAACTGGATGCCGGGCTCGGGCGGGTCTCGAACAGCAGTTACAGATTTGGCGAGTACACGGGTCTGAAAGAATCCGGTATGTACTGGCTGCTGGGTGGCAACGTCAAATACCGCAGCAAGGATGGCGGATTCCTTGATGTGAGTGCGGACCATCTCGGCATTGCAGCGCGGGAACTGAATGCGGACGGCGGCAGGCAGGGTGCCTATGAGTGGTTCGCAGGCTTTCAGGAAATTCCCCAGTTTCTTTATGAGTCGGGCCGCACGCCCTTTTCAGGGCTTGGTACCGACAGCCTTGCCTTGCCCACAAACTGGGTGGCGGCCGGCTCGACCGGCGGCATGAGCAAACTCTCCCAGGATTCGAAAGCCGTTGACATCGAGAACACGCGCCGCATCGCGTCGGCGGGCATCCGTTTTACGCCGCCAAAGAGCCACTGGCGATACAGCGTCAATTTCCAGCGGGATACCCGGACCGGTAACGACCTGATGGGTGCGAGTTTTCTGAACACGACCACACAGCTGCCGGTGGCGATGGATTACCGCACCAATCAGGTACGCGCCACGGCAAATTACGCAGTGTCCACGTGGCAGTTCGGCATCGGCTATTACGGCTCGTTTTTCAGTGACGCAAACAATGCGCTCACCTGGGATAACCCGTTCCTGCCAATTATGCCCGGCGCAACTCGCGGGCAACTGAGTCTGCCGCCGGGCAATGCCTACAACGCCATCTCGTTGAGCGGCGCGTGGCAGGCGTTAGAGAGTACGCGGTTCATGGCCACCGCAGCGATCGGGCGTGGCACGCAGGACGAGCGCTTCATTGCACCCACACTGAATTCCCAGCTGGCGGTCGCCGCGCTGCCGAGCACCAATCTCGATGGCAAGGTCAATACACTCAATTACGCGCTGCGCGCCTATTCCAGTCCCTCGCAGAATCTGGATCTCACATTCGACTACACCTTGAACCGGCATGATGACCACACGGCGCAAAACGCCTATCAGCAGGCGATCACCGACACCTATCTTGCGGACTATGCGACCAACATACCGTACAGTTACAGCCGCACGCGCGGCGATCTCATTGCCGATTATCGTGTGTCGTCGCGGGTCAATCTGGAAGGCGGCGCCGCACATACCGGCGAGGACCGCACCTTCCGCGATGCCGCGGAAACCCGCACCGATTCGCTGTGGGCAAGTCTGCGTGCAGATCCGACCGGGTCGGTGAATACGTTCCTCAAGTTTGCCCACGAGCGCCGCTCGTCACCCGATTACACACCCGTGGACTACCTGTTTAACGCACAGAATCCATTGCTGCGGCAGTTCGATCTTGCCAACCGCAGCCGTAACCAGGTCAGCGGCCAGCTGGGCTATACCCCGAGTGAACACTGGAGCACGGCGATCAGTGGCGAGCTGAACAACGACAATTACGACGGCACCGATATCGGGCTGACCCAGAGCAAGGATATCGAATACACGTTTACTGTCACATACACGCCGGCCGACAAACTGGACCTGAACGGCTATTTCACGCACCAGGTAATGGCCTGGCGTCAGGCGGGCAGTGCCTCTTTCTCGTACCCGGACTGGTATGGCGAGCGTGGCGACAGAATACAGACTGTGGGCCTGAGTGCCGAGCGCAGGGACATTGCCGCCGGCCTCGACGGCGGCCTGGATTTCAGCTACTCGCTGGCCCGCGGTGCGACGGTTGTGATGACCAGCGCAACCAGCCCACTGTTCCCGGACATCACCATGCGACTGCAGCATCTGTCGCTGTACGCGAAATATTCGATCAACGCGAAATTCGCCTTGCGCCTCGACTACCAGATCGAACGCTACGCGACAACGGACTGGAGTTTCGACGGCGTCAACCCGAACACGGTGTCAAACCTGCTGGCACTCGGCATCTACAGCCCGAACTATGTCGTCAATGTGGTCTCCGTGACTGCCGAATACAGTTTCTGATCCAGCGGCCGGCACCTTTTCAGATGTATCACGCGGCGGTTCAGGAAGGCGAGATAGCGTTGCGGAAATAACGCCAGCTGATCCGCGCAATTTCCGGTATCCGGAAATTGAACACGCGTCTCGGCCAGAACAGTTCGCGCTTGTCACATACGGTCGAAACGCTGAAGCGGGAAATCTCGCCGCGCAGCGCCCGTGTCGCAGGCGCGTCAAGCTGCACCTCACTGGTTGCATCGAGCCGCGCCCTGAGTTCACGCGCCTCGCGCATGCGTTTGACTACCGTGCGGAACTGTCGTCCGGAGATCCTGCCGTACTTGAACTTGAGCTCGTTGAGGCGCTCGGCCGCCTCATACGTAACGTCCACCAGTTCCTTCCGGGTCATCCAGCGGGTTTCGTAATTCAGGATCCGTTCCCAGGTCGGTTGTACCAGCAACCGACGGTGCTCTTCGAGTGTTTTTGCAAACAGACGGTAACCGAAGCGCTCGGGTTCCTCGAAGCCGCGGCTACCGGGATCAATGAACGGTCCCATGGGCGATATGAAGCACGACAGGCGCTTGTCGCCGAGCTGGAACAGGTGCTCGCAATAGTCAATCGTGCCGCGGACCGAATCGGCACTCTGCCCGGGCAGACCGATCATGAAGAACACATCGAGCCGGTTGCAGCGCAGATCCAGGGCCTGTTTTAGGATGGATTCCATATGTGCGTTGGAGTATGAGGGCTCACCGTCCTGTTCGCGGCGTACTTCATGGTCATGGCTGTCGGGGCTGATCTCCATGCTCCAGTTCGGTACCGAGCGATCAATGGCGTGCAGGAAATCGGCGGGCGGTACGTCAAAGAATTCAAATACGATCTCGTTCGGAAGCTTAGCTTCGGCGAGCAGCCGCAGAATCTCGTCGGCGTATTTGCGGCTGACCTGCAGCAGATCGCCCACCAGCAGGACCGGCCCGTGCGACAGACGGCTGATGTCAACGATGTTCCTGACGACGCTGGCAGGGCTGCGTGGTACCGGGCGCTTGCGAAGCGTGAGATGGGTACAGGTGGTGCCGGAGCCGCCGCAGGTGATGCATTCGTGGGCGCATCCCTTGACGGTGAAAACCGCAGTGATCGGGTGTTCCCACCAGCCGTTGAATGGCAGCACGCTTTCCAGATCTCGATAGCGCAACACCATCTCGACCATCAGGTCCGGCCGCAAATCCACGTAGTCCAGTGTCATCGGCAGGAACGTCATGGGATTGACCCTGACATCTGCGCCGCTCTTCCAGGTCAGATTGGGGATGTGTTCGAGAGAACTGCCGTTCTGCAACGCGAGCAGCAGCTGATGCAGCGGTGGCTCGGTACTGTCGCCCCGTAACACATAGTCCACCTGTGAATATTTCACGAGTTCCTCGTGGAAGTAGGTTGACGACAGTCCGCCCATCACAACCGGTGTATCCGGCAGCACGTCCTTGGCGACGCGGGCGACTTCCAGCGCGCCGTGCGCGTGCGGCAGCCAGTGCAGATCAATGCCGACCGCACGGGGTTTGATGTCGGCCAGCAG
>DASSOA010000177.1:0-6105 GCA_035701115.1 Gammaproteobacteria bacterium | reverse complement strand
CTGGCTGGCGGTCTGATTTTTCTTGTGTACAGTTGGCGCGGCTTCCGCGGAACCGCCGCGCGTGCGCCAGGATAATTGCTCGGCGACAGGCCGCAGATTTCTTAAAGCCTTCAGCCTGACGATTGCCCTGCTTGAGAACCCTTTTTCGGAGAGGTGATCACGATGAGCGACCAAAAGGCAGCACCTGAGACAAAAGGTGTAACGGTAAAGTTACTCGCAACGGTTGACCTTGGCCCCGAGATCGAGGGCATGACAGGTCGTCAGCTGCGCATGCGAATGGTCACGATGGAACCCGGCGCAGTCTTCGGCCCATTGCATGACCACAAAGGCAGGCCCGGCACCGTATACATTCTGCAAGGCACCATTACCGACCATCGCAACGGCGTGGCGACGGACTACGGCCCCGGAGTGGGCTGGCCAGAAGACAGAAACACGCTGCACTGGCTGGAAAACAGAGGCACCGTGCCGGCAGTGGAAATATCAGTCGATATCGTCAGGAAAGAGTAAGGTCGAAGCACCTGGCTCAGGTTTACGTTGAACGCCGGCTTGACTGCTATTTCACCTGGGGAATATGAACTCAATCGCATACCATCCAAACAATCGCAACCGCCGCCCGGCGCTCTTCCACTCGATCGCATTCTCATGGCCTGGATGACGTAAAGTTCTGCCACAGCGTAAGCAAGGCACCGTCACCCGGCTATTGTAGCCACGGCTCGGCCGCGGCAAGCTTCGACGGCGGGAGCGCTATCATTGCAAAAGCGCGGCTCAGCCCCAACATCGGCACCCAAGCAGGAAAAACCATGAATAACAACTATTGGCTGTATCTCGCCTCCATCCTCTCTGGCGCGGTGATCTGGATTGCGATTTCGCTGGCAACGAATCAGATGGAAGCATGGGATTCAGATATGTATTATTCGGTCGGCCTACCTGCATCGTGTCTCTTGTCGTTCATGTTCGGCTTGTATCGGCCGCGTCGTTCCTGGAAATGGGGAGTCCTGCTCTTTGTCGGGCAGTTCCTGGCACTGCTCGTGATCAGAGGTCCGGGCAATCTGCTGCCCCTTGGCGTGATCGCTTTCGGGATATTTTCGCTGCCCGCGATACTCACTGCCCGAATCGGTGCCTCACTTGCCGCCAGGTTTGGCAGACCTGACGAAGGAAACCCCGCGAACTGACACATCGTTGCTCGTATCTCAATCCTGAAAGGAAATAACACGTGCCAGATTGGAGCGCAGCAAACTGTGATGCAAATGGCATCAACATTCATTACGTGCGAACAGGAAGAAGCAAGCCGCCTGTGATTCTGCTGCATGGATTGATCGCCAATGGCGCCTGCTGGACGTTCGTTGCGCGAGATCTGGAGACGGAATACGACGTCATCATGCCGGATGCACGTGGCCACGGAACTTCGGGCAAACCCGAGTGCGGCTACCGCTACCAAGACCACGCCAACGATGTCATCGGTCTGATCGAGGTGCTAGAGCTCGATTCACCGGTTCTGATCGGGCATTCCATGGGAGGCATGACGGCGGCTGTTGTCGCAAGCCGACATCCGAAGCTGATTCGCGGATTGATCCTGGCTGATCCGACCTTTTTGACCCCGGACGTTCAGCAGACGGTTTACCAGAGCGATGTGGCCGAACAGCATCGGCGCGCGCTGCATACATCGTTTGATAAATTGGTGGCGGAAGCGCGTGCACGGCACCCCGACCGTCCGCCGGAACTTCTCGAACTGCTCGCCCAGGCGCGGCTGCAAACCAGCATGAACGCGTTCGATGTGCTCGTACCACCGAACCCCGACTATCGTCAGTTGGTGCGCGCGATCGAGGTGCCTTGCCTGCTCGTCTTTGGTGATACAAGCAACGTGGTATCGCCTGCCGTCGCAGCCGAACTGCAACGCGTCAATCCGACGTTCCGGTTTGAACAAATCCAGGGTGCCAGCCACGGGCTTCACTATGACCAGCCCGAGCGCTTTGCGGCTGTGGTCAGAACCTTCTTGCATACGGTTTTTTGAACCGGCAAGTTAAGCCGGAGCACAGCCAAACCTGGTAGCGGCCTGACCAGCCGTGATTGAAAATCCCAGACCTGTTAACCTACCAGTCGTCCCATCCGGGATTTCAACCGAGCATTTCCATGCCAATTCACGGCACAGCGCCCGGCGTGGACCAGCAGGCAATCGACGAGCTGGTGCGGGCGTTCTTCGACCTGTTTTCGAATCGGGGTGGCGCCGCACCCAGGCTGCGCGCGATATTCGACTTGTGCATTCCAGAGGCCATCATTGCCAAATGTGTTAGCCCGGTACCCGAGGTCACTTCGCTCGAGGCCTTCATCGCTCCACGCGAGACGCTGCTTTCGAACGGCACGTTGACTGACTTTCGGGAAGTCGAAACCGCGCACCATACGCAGGTGTTCGGCAATGTAGCCCAACGGTCCTGCACCTATGCCAAATCCGGGCAACTCAATGGCGTGGCGTTTCACACCCGTGGCGCCAAGGTATTCCAGTTCATCAAGGGGCCACGCGGCTGGCGCATCAGCGCCGTTGCCTGGGACGACGAGCGCGAGGGGTTCCACCTCGGCTCTGACGTGCCGGCCCATTTCAGCAATCCCAAAACAATGACGCCCGTGCATGAAATCTGAAACGTCGCCATTTACGCAGTTTGCGAGGAACAACCGGTGAACATCTCAGACATCCCGTTCGGAATTACCGACTGGTCGTCCGTGCAGCCAACACAACACACTGGTGAATCCGGGTTCGCCCGTTGGCGCACGCTGCACTTCGGGAACATTCGAGTGCGGATGGTCGAATACACGCCGGACTACCGGGCCGATCACTGGTGCGTGAAGGGCCATATCCTCTTGTGCATGGAAGGTGAACTTCATACCGAACTCCAAGACGGCCGCAAATTCACGCTAAGGCCGGGCATGAGTTATCAAGTCGCCGACGACGCCGAACCGCACCGCTCCTACACCAAAACCGGTGCCAGGCTGTTCATCGTCGATTGACTTGCGGCGGTACGCACGTGCGCTCGACCGAAGAAATCGGTCAGATAAGGCTCAAGCGAAACAACATTGGCAAAGGCAAGGAACGGGTCGAAATCTTTCTGTGTGACTGAGCAGGCGCCCTGCCCGTAAATCTCGCTACCCGACGTTCTGCCACATAAATAGCCGGCCAGGCAATCAGGGCCGCAATCAATCCGAAATCAGGTTTCACAATGGCGCGACGAGTCTGCGCGGTCAGTACGGCGAGCACGATTATGCGGCTTTCGTTATGGTTCCCGAGGGACAGCGCCTGGAAGCGGTCTGCAACGCCGCGGCCTGACGTGCCGTTTCGGCAAAACGGGTTAATCCCGCGCTATTGCAAAAGCATGGAAGTGTGCGTCACTGCCCCGGATGATAGACACGCTCGGTGTGGCCCTTGAGCTGATCCGGCCAGAAGTACACGGTGCGCAGATCGCCGCTGACATAGCGTGCAGCCTGGTCGGTGAAGTGCGGAGATTCCGGATCGCCGCTGGTGCCGCCAACATGGATGGCACGCGCGCTCACCTTCGGCCCAAATTCGACCACCGCTACAAAGCTGTTACCGTCGTTGCCGTAATACTTTCTGGTGCCGGGCCAAGTGTGCGCACCGAACGAGGCCAGCGAACCCCAGCGTGACGACGTGAACGGCACGGCGATACTGGGTTTGGCATCGTCGAAATGCGGATGCAGCGAGTCATCGAGCCGCTGGAAGCGGTTGATTTCGCCCCATGGCACGCCCCAGGTGCCGAAATCCGTTTTGAGTGTTCCGACTGCTTTGGCAAGTGCGTCCAGGCGCACCGCCGGCGTCGCTTTTTCAGCGATGTAGTCGTACACACGCATGTTGGTCATGTGTGCATCAATCCCGCTGGCGACGGCGTCGGCGGCGACTTCATTCCACAGCGTGTCGCCCCAGAACACGGCGACCGACGTCGGAATCGAGGCGATGCCCCAGCGATAGTCCCAGTGCCGCAGCACGCCAATCGGGCCGGCGAGTTCCGCTTTCATCGGATCGCTCGCGGGCAAGGCGTCGTAATCCTTTACCAGGATCGGGATGAGCCGCGCGAACGCCGGCAGATACGAATCGAAGGCCTCGGTAATCAGTTTGGCTTTGCTGAATTCGTTTGCATCGCTCAGCATAAGCAGCGCATGTCTGCTGCGCGGGTTCGGACCGAACATGTCCATGTATTGCGGAAACGCCGCCTGTTTCGGGCTGTACCTGCCGGCCGCTGTCCACGGCCAGTCGTTGGTGTTGAACACCCAGCCGTTGGGCGGATTGATGACGTTCGGCATGTCCTTGAGCGGGGTCATGCCCTGCCATGCGGTCGCGGGATTGCTGCCGTCCACAGGCTGGATGTAATCAAATCGGTTGTCGCGCTTCGGAATGAACTGCGGCACCAGAAACGCAATTTCGCCCTTGTCGTCGGCAAACACGGTGTTGTTGGACGAGTTGGCTTCCAGCTGCGCGACCTTCATGTAGCTGGCGAGATCGGTGGTCTTGGTGCGCAGCCAGCTTTGTTCCAGCGCGGGAATCGGCCGGTTCATCAGCGCTTCGGCTATCCACTTGCCGTTCTCCGCGGCGACAATCGGGCCGGGCGCGGCGAAATACGCGGTGAAGGCGCGCGACTGCATCGCGCCGTCCCTGTCAAGGTAGCGAATGACGATATCGCGGGTTTTGAACGGCAGCGTCTTCCGGCCGAAACGATAGAAATATTTGCCGTCTTTTCTCACAACGGTTTCTGCGAACTGATCCACGGCATCAACGCCGGTGGAGGTGTGCATCCAGCCGACGTGCCGGTTGAAACCCTGGTAGATGAAAAACTGGCCCCAGGTCGAAGCACCGTAGGCGTCGAGCCCCTCGTCGCTCGACATCTGGGTCTCGTCGCGGAAATAAAACGTCACGTGGGGGTTGATCAGCAGCAGCGCATGACCGTCCGCCGTCAACTTCGGCGCAATCGCGATGCCATTGGAGCCGGTCGCCGCGCGCCAGGTCGCCGGATTCCTGTCGGTCAGCGTCAACGCGATGTTACGATCCGCGCCGTAAAAAGCCGCCAGTCCGGCGAGATTCACGCGGGTGATGTCACCGCCGATGCTGCCTTCAGTGAACGACAATGCCATCCACGGCTGGTAATGCCGGATGACTTTGGCATGGACATCCGGGTGCGTGGCCAGATACCAGTTCATGCCGTCGGCCCAGGCGACCATGAGTTTTTTCAACCAGCCGGGGCTTTTGGCGTAATCCCGCTTCAGTACCGCCGGGTCAATGAAAAGCTGTTCGCGCAGATCCTGCCAGATTGCCTGCTCGCCTTCCGCCTGCGCGGTCCAGCCGAGCGCCAGCAGGTAGTTGTCTTCGACGCGGCTGAAGTTGTCTTCGCACTGCGCGTAGATCATCCCGAAGACGGCGTCCGCGTCGGTCTTGCCATGCACATGGGCGATACCCCAGTTGTCGCGGGTGATCGTGACCTGCTCTGCCTCGCGCGCAAGGCGGGTGTATTCCGCACCGTGTGGCGTGACGGGAATCTGCCACGCGGACGGGGCATTGGTACGTGCCGGCGTCGCTGCGGCGGCGGATAAGTCCGGCATCAAAACGGACGTAGCCAGCGCGCATGCAATGGCAAACAGCCGGTAGCGAAATTCGGATGGCATCGGTCATCTCCCGGGTCACGGCGCGAAGCGCCCAATCTTACGCCACCCGTTCAGATGGGCATAACGGCAAACGGACTGCGTGCCGGCGGCAACCCCGGTTCAGAGTGCGAATTCGTGAAATAGTTCTCGTTGCGAACGGTATCGACAATGCCGGTATGCAAGGGAACTTGGCAAGGAGATTGGACTCTCACTCGGCATGAATCGCAGGATTTCGATCGCCTTGTGCCGCATCACCGTGTTCCTGATCATTATTTGCGCACCACTGCAGGCGGCTGCCAATCCGTCGGTAACAGCCATTGCGGTCATGTTTGCCGGACTGACCGGCTGGGCGATAACGCATCCCGGTCAGGTACCCAGCGGCGGTGGGTCGTATACATTCAATGCTGGCGCATTCGATCGGGTCGATCGCGTACCACAGACATGGAATCTCGGCTTCGAGCGAAGCTG
>DASSOA010000176.1:0-2903 GCA_035701115.1 Gammaproteobacteria bacterium | reverse complement strand
ATGCGCTCCTGATGTTCCGGCGCGATACCGATGCCGTTGTCCCGGACTCGCAGCTCGATCTGGCTGCCGTCGGAGACTGCCGTTATCCTCACTTCAGGCATCTTGCCGGCCGCCACGAACTTGATGGCGTTACTGACCAGGTTGAGGACGACCTGGCGTAGTGTGGCGGGATGCGCCAACACCGTCAACGCCGGTACGTGCACCTCGATCCGGGCCTGACGGGATTCGATTTCGTGGCCGAGATCGCTTACTGCCTGTCTAACGACTTCATCCAGTCTGACCTTCTGCAATTCCATGTTGCCGCGACCAATGCGGCTGAAGGCAAGCAGGTCCTGGATCAGCGCATCCATATTGCGCGCCGCGGACACAATTCGGCCGAGATATTCCCGACCCGCCGCATCAAGCTGTTCGCCGTAATCCTCAAGCACGGCATCGGCGAATCCATGCATGGCACGCAGCGGGGCGCGCAAATCGTGCGCCACAGAATAGGCAAACGCATCCAGTTCCCGATTGCTGACATCCAGTTCCGCAGTACGCGCCGCGACTCGTTCTTCAAGTTCGTGCATGTGCGCCTGCAATTCCTGCTGCAGACGCACATTTTCGAGTCCCACCGAGGCGATATGGCCGATCTGTACCAGCAGCGCTTCGTCGTCCGCATCAAACTGACGATCCTGCCGTCCCGATGCCACCAGCACACCGGCAAGTTCGCTGTCGGTTCCGGCGAGGGGAACTGCAAGCAATCCGTTGAATGGCAGCGTTTCCGTGCCGGCACCAAAGCCGCAAAATCCGGGATGCTGGGACAGTTGCTGCTGTGTGAGCCGGATTGGATGCAGTTTTTCGACCACCAGCCGATAGATGCCGGCCGCTTCAATGCGATCGGTAAATCTCTGCCAACTGCTATATAAAGGGGTAAACGAAACGCCCAGTCCGGTTTGTTCCCGGTCTTCGGCCGGCCAGCTCCGGATCACAACCATGTTCGCATTGACCAGCTGCCTGGCGCGCTCGGCGGCACGCTGCAGAACCGCCGCGCGGCTTTTGGCCGCAATGATTTCCAGCGATGCCGCGGCCAGAGTCTGCAGATCGCGCGCCCGCTGCTCGCTCATGCGCTGGGCCTGCTTGCGTGGCGACACATCGTGAACCAGCGCCAATGACGCATCCACGCCTTCGATACCCGCCGGGCTGATATGCAGTTCGACGTCGAGTATCGTGCCGTCCTTGCAGATGTGGCGCCAGTCGCCGCCGTCGCGAAACACCTCGTTGGCATTGACTTCGCGCATTTGTCTCGTCAGCAGGGCGCGGTCTTCGGGTGGGCGGATGTCGTAAAGCGTCATGCTCAGGAATTCGTCCCGCGAGTAGCCATAGCGCTCAACCGCCGCACGATTCACTTCCAGAAAGCGGCCGCTGCGGCGTTCATATACCCACATCGGCGCCGGGTTGAATTCGAAGTAGTAGCGGAATTTGGCCTCGCTGCGCATCAATTCCTGCTGCGCGCGGCGCGTTTCGGCAGCCGAACGCGCGTCCATGCGCTTTACCAGTCGCCACATGGCAATCACGCCACCCAGTGAAATTCCCGCCAGCAGCAACGCCAGCACCCAAATCACAAAGCGCTGCACTGTGAACTGGGATTCGATCTGGGAACGCAACTGATCCATGGGCAGATGCAGAATGGTGTCGGTACGCGCCTGCAACCATTGATCGTCCAGCAGCACGAACAGTGCCAGCGACAGCACAAACATGCTGACGGCAAGCAGCAGTTCCTGCCAGGAAAACGCGGAGGCAGGCAGGCGCCGGAAATAACGCCTCTTCAGCGCTTCCACCCGCGGGGAAAACAGGTACAGGAAGGGGGCTACCAGCAGCGATTGCGCGAACGCGTTGGGCCACCAGCCCAGCCAGCTCGCCAGAATCGAGGCCGCATCGCTTTCGCTGTGCAGCGTCCCGATGAAAGATCCGACGGAACTGACCACCGCCGCCACAAATGAAGCCGCGATGAAAATCGCCCAGGAGCGCCGGCTGCGCAAGTCATACGAACCGGAATATCCGCAATAAAAGAGAAAATAGACCGCCATAGCCAGCGGATTGTGCAAGGCCGTCACCACGGCGATATCCGAAGCCAGTCCCTGGTGCAACGAGGCAAACAACGTCGCGAGATAAGCGGGGACCGCCGCCCATTCGAGCCCCAGCCACATCACCAGCAGAACGCAGACCGACCAAGGAAGGTAAAACCCAAATACCAGGTCCAGCCCCGCAACGTGCAGCGTCCAGCTGTTCCACGCAAACCCGGCACTGGCATCCGTGATCGCCCACCCGATGCAGACTGCCGTCAGGGCGAACCAGAGCACCATCAAAAAGAAGCCGGAGTAATCAGGCTGACCAATCAACCCGGCAAGCGGCAAGGGATGCCAGCGCATGGGCGCACGGGACGCAGTCACTGCCCTTTGTGTCATGGCATCGGTCATGTTCACCCGGCCCCGAAGTTCTTGTCTGGTTCGATGGCGACAACGGCAGACCGGACCCGTGCCCGGCCGTCCTGAATCCTTATTTGAGGGTTAAGAAGGTTATCAGCCGCCCCTTAACTCGACAGCCCGCGCACACGCCGCGGTCGCACTGCTTGCTGCAGCCTCCTTTCAGTGTATAGCGGTTCCGTCAAAAGGTGGACCTCCTGCCGGATTGCCGGTACGCGAAGCCCGACAGGCTTCCGGATTGAATCCCCGGCAGGCATCCCGTATAGTACGCGGCTGGTTTTCGGGGTGTAGCTCAGCCTGGTAGAGCACTACGTTCGGGACGTAGGGGTCGTAGGTTCAAATCCTGTCACCCCGACCAATTTCTTCCTGATTCTTCAAGCTTCGGTTGCATGGAACCTTCCCTGGTGTGCTTCCGGCCCGCACCTCCTTGTGCGGGCGCTC
>DASSOA010000175.1:0-2919 GCA_035701115.1 Gammaproteobacteria bacterium | reverse complement strand
GAATCGCCGACCATCAACGCGGTATCAGGCGGAACCCGGCAGTGATTGGCGGCATAAAGCAGCGGCAGCGGACTCGGCTTGCGCTCCGGCAAGGTGTCACCGGATATCACGATATCGAAGCGGGCGCGCAGGCCAAAGGCTTCGAGCAGGGGGCCGGTGAATTCAGCCGCTTTGTTGGTAATGCAGGCGAGACACAGTTCGCGTGCGCGTAGCGCGTCGAGCGTTTCGCACACGCCCGGATAAACACCCGTCGCCACCGCAAGGTGCCGGCGATAGGCGTCGCGGAACAGTGTGTACCCGTGCTCGAAAAGAACCGTATCGGGTTCGCCGTTGCGGGAACCCGTCAGGGTGCGTTTGACGAGACGGCGCACCCCGTCACCGACCCACTCCCGCACCTGCGCCAGTTCCGGCGCTGCCCGTCCGACCGCCCGCGACATCTCGGCAAGCGCCCAGGTCAGATCGGGCACGCTGTCCACCAGCGTGCCGTCCAGATCAAACGCAATCATCCGGATCACTGAATTCCTCGCCTTGCCGTTCCTGATCGCATAAAACGCATGAGCTTGGGCGCGCTGGCCGTTGATTCAGCGCGCCTGCCGGTCGATCAAAAATATTTTCGCATGCCCGGCGTCCGCAAACCGCCAAACGCGCATAATGTTGTCGCCAATGAGAATACGCCATGCATCAGCCTGGCATCGCGGGGTGCGCGTTCATGGGGAAACGCCGGCTTGCATACATCGCACAACGGCTGCTGCTGTTGTCATTTCTTTCGCTCTGCAGCCTGCAATCGCGGGCCGCGCCTGAGAACGGTTTTGCCGTCTATTTCGGACCCCTGCACAGCCACAACCCCGGCGAGGACATCACCGGCAACGGCGTGAGCGTCAATGCCGACGCGCAAATGGCGCTCAACGACCGCTGGTCGCTCAATCCGTATCTCGAACTGTCCTACGAACACACCAACCAGCCGTACTCGCTGCTGGACGGTTCCGCCGGTCTGCAGGCCCGCTACTGGATGGGGCAGTGGTTCATCGGCGCGCAGTACCTGTTTCACGATGAAAACCGTCGCCAGAACGGCAACATCACCGCAGGAATATACGGTGCCGCGTTCGGTCTCGCGACCGGCTGGGAATGGTCCAATCACTGGACCGTGGTCCTGGAGGTAAACAGCTTCGAAGGTCAGGGGCTGGATTTGAGTTCCCACAACAGCCGCACCGATGCGCGCATCCAGATCGGCTACCGCTGGTATTGAGCTGCAGGGTCATCCGGTATGAAACACACAAACCTGTTCGGCGTTCTGCTGTTCGTGCTGCCGCTGCTTACGGTTGGCGCACCAACCGACGACAGCCAGAAAACCAGCCCACCGCCCAGGCCCAATGACAATGTTCCCAATGCGGTGGACGAGGTTGCCAAATCGCTGGGCGTGCCCTCTATCGTGATCGGCCCGAGCTACGACCAGGGTACGTTCAAGATGTGGGGCGGTACCAGCAAGGCACAACTGACAGATAACGGCCGCTCCGCGTTGATTGCAGATTTCGTCACGCCCGAGCACGCACTGTTCGATTGGCCGATGAAATACGGCCACGCCGTTTTCGGCATCAACTTTACGGCGTCGTTCGGCCAGCAGCACACCAAATACGAGTCCGTCCCCGGCGGCAGCGGAATCATCGGGCAGGATGTGGGTTCAAGCGTGAGCGGCGACTACCTGGCGGGCGCGCCGTTCGTGTATCTTCGCCTCGGCCCCATCTATCCGGATACCGACAGCTACTGGCTGTTCGGATACGGGCTGGGTGGCGCCATGTACCACTTCAGCGGTAATCCTATTTTCTACACGTACCAACCCAACGGTTCAGTGCTCGCGACCTCCATGCAGGTCAGCACCAGCAGCGCACTCTTTCTCTACCAGACCTGGCGCTGGCAGTTTCACTGGGGCAACTGGGACGTGCGTTTCGAGGGCCGGATGCTCAACAATCGGGTAATCGACAATTACAACACCAGCTACGAGAATTACGGTCTGGGCGTGACCTACACGATTCATTTCTGAACCGCCGGCCCGTTACCGGTTACGCGGCCAGTTTCACCAATTCGTCACGCATGGCCTTGATCACCGCCTTGTAATCCCTGGCGCCGAAAATTGCGGAGCCTGCCACGAAGGTGTCGGCTCCCGCGGCCGCGATTTCGCGGATGTTGTCCACCTTCACCCCGCCATCCACTTCCAGGCGGATATCGCGGCCACTGCGATCAATCAACGCCCGCGCTGCACGCAGCTTGGCGAGGCTCGAAGGGATAAACGACTGCCCGCCAAAACCCGGGTTGACCGACATGATCAGCACCATGTCGAGTCGGTCCATCACGTATTCAAGGTAATCGAGCGGTGTCGCGGGATTGAACACGAGCCCGGCCTTGCAGCCGCTGTCACGGATCAGCTGCAGGCTGCGGTCAATGTGTTCGCTGGCTTCCGGATGGAACGTGATGTAGCTCGCGCCCGCCTTGGCAAAATCCCCGATCAGCCGGTCAACCGGCTTGACCATCAGGTGCACATCGATCGGCGCCGTGACGCCGTATTTGCGTAACGCTTCGCACACCACCGGACCGATGGTCAGGTTCGGCACATAATGGTTGTCCATGACGTCGAAATGGACCATGTCGGCGCCGGCAGCCAGCACGGCATCAACTTCTTCACCCAGCCGGGCAAAATCGGCGGACAGGATGGAGGGTGCGATGCGGAAATCGTTCATGATGCTGCTCCGCGGGGCCACGAGACGCTACACTTTACCCGAAGCGCGCCACGGGCGGCCAGCCTGACTTCGCGAGCCTTACCAGCAAACCTGAGGATCCGGACATGGGAATTGCCATCACCTTGCATGTGTTGTCGGTCGTCATCTGGGTCGGCGGCATGTTCTTCGCTTACCTGGCGCTGCGGCC
>DASSOA010000174.1:0-13656 GCA_035701115.1 Gammaproteobacteria bacterium | reverse complement strand
TTCTCGCGACGCCGCGCGGATTCTTCACTCAACCCGTAGCGACTGCTATGGGTTTCGCTCCAGAGCACCACGCGGCTTGCTGCGAATTCCGCAATCACTCGCGATCCCTCATGCATTATCCGGGTTGACATGCTCAAACTTGCGAACTACATCGACGGCCAGCTTGTTCCCGCCGCCTCCGGCGGCTGGCTGGACGATTTCGAACCGGCAACCGCGCAGGTGTACGCGCGCATTCCGGATTCGCACAAGACCGATGTCGACAACGCGGTGGCCGCCGCCAGACGCGCGTTCCCGAACTGGTCATCTGCGCCGGCGGAACAGCGCGCGCAGTGGCTGCTGAAACTTGCCGATCTGGTGGAACGCGATCTCGAAAAACTGGCACGGGCCGAGAGCATTGATTCCGGCAAGCCGCTGGCACTGGCGCGGCGCCTCGACATTCCGCGCGCGATCGCCAACCTGCGCTTCTTCGCGGCCGCCGCGACCCAGTTTGCGAGCGAATCCCACGCGATGGAATCCGGCGCCATCAATTACACACTGCGTTCGCCGCTCGGCGTCGTCGGCTGCATTTCGCCATGGAACCTGCCGCTGTACCTGTTTACCTGGAAAATTGCGCCGGCGCTTGCCGCGGGAAACTGCGTCGTGGCGAAACCGTCCGAAATCACGCCGATGACGGCGTATCTGTTTTCGGAACTGTGCGTGGAAGCGGGCCTGCCGGCCGGCGTGCTCAATGTGGTGCACGGGCTCGGTCCCAAGGCGGGGTCGCTGCTGGTCGAACATCCGGACGTCAAAGCGGTTTCGTTTACCGGCGGGACCCGGACCGGTGCCGACATTGCGGCCCGGGCCGCACCGAAATTCAAGAAGCTGTCGCTGGAGCTCGGCGGCAAGAACCCGACCCTCGTGTTCGCCGACTGCGATTTCGACACTGCCGTTGCGGAAAGTGTGCGCGCCGCATTTTCGAACCAGGGCGAGATCTGCCTGTGCGGGTCGCGCATCCTGGTCGAACGTGACATTTACGAGCGCTTCCGCGACGCGTTCGTGGCGCGCGTCAAGGCGTTGCGTCAGGGCGATCCGCTGGAGGAATCCGTCGAACAGGGCGCGCTCGTCTCCGAACCGCACATGCAGAAAGTACTCGGCTACATTGATCTTGCACAGAAAGAAGGCGGCCGGATTCTCTGCGGCGGAAAACGCACCAGCGTCGCGGGGCGCTGCAAGGACGGCTGGTTCATCGAACCGACGGTGATCGAGAACCTGCCCGCCGGTTGCCGCACCAACCAGGAAGAAATTTTCGGACCGGTCGTCACGCTGATTCCGTTCGACAGCGAAGAAGAAGCCGTTGCGTGGGCCAACGGCACCGCGTACGGACTTGCGGCTTCGTTATGGAGTCGCGACGTGTCGCGCTGTCACCGCATCGCCGCACGGCTCGAGGCCGGCCTCATCTGGGTCAACTGCTGGATGCTGCGCGACCTGCGCGTGCCGATGGGCGGCGTCAAACAGTCCGGCACCGGCCGCGAAGGCGGCTGGGAAGCCATGCGCTTTTTCACCGACGCCCGCAACGTGTGCATCAAATATGAGTGACACCACAAAAATAGAATCATCGAAAGCGCCGGAACCGGTGGGCCTGTATCCGCATGCGCGGCGCGTGGGAAACCTGCTGTTTCTGTCCGGCGTCGGCCCGCGCAAACGCGGCAGCAAGGAGATTCCCGGCGTCACGCTTGACGCCGAAGGCAAGCTTGTCGCGCACGACATCGAAGCGCAGTGCCGCTCGGTATTCGAGAACGTGCGTCTGATTCTCGAAGACGCCGGTTCGGGCTGGGACAGGCTGGTGGACGTGACCGTATTCCTGACCGACATGAAAAACGATTTCGCCACGTATAACCGGATTTATGCCGAATACTTCCGCGATAACCAGCCGTGCCGCACCACCGTCGAAGTGACCGCGTTACCGACGCCGATCGCGATCGAACTCAAGTGCATTGCAACGATTTGAGTAATACAGGAGGGATGCCATGTGGAATCTTGCGCCCATCAACCTCAAAAAATGGATTGACGATCACCGCGATCTATTGAAGCCGCCGGTCGGCAACAAGCGTATCTACACCGATACCGGGTTTGTGGTGCAGATCGTCGGCGGCCCCAATTCGCGCAAGGATTATCACGACGACCCCGGCGAGGAATTTTTCTACCAGATTGAAGGCGCGATGCTGCTCAAGACCATGCAGCACGGCCGTCCGAAGGACATCCCGATCGAACAGGGGGAAATCCTCCTGATTCCGCCGCACTTGCCGCATTCACCGCAACGGTTCGCCAACACGGTGGGCCTGGTGATCGAACGCCCGCGGCTGCCGGAGGAAAAGGACGGCCTGCAATGGTATTGCGAAAAATGCCATCACAAGCTGTATGAAGAGTATTTCCACCTGACCAACATTGAAACGCAATTCCCGCCGGTATTCGATCGCTTTTTCGGCAATGTCGCACACCGCACCTGCAAAGTCTGCGGCACGGTCATGGAAACGCCCAAGAAGAAATCATGACGCTCAAAATCGACATCCACACGCACATTCTTCCCGAGCGCTGGCCGGACCTGAAGGAAAAATACGGCTACGGCGGCTTTGTGCAACTGGAACACACCGGTCCGGGCTGCGCCTGCATGATGCAGGACGGCAGGAAGTTCCGCGAGGTCCAGGCCAATTGCTGGGACGCGGAAACGCGCCTGCGCGAATGCGACGCGCAGCAGGTAAACGTGCAGGTGCTGTCGACCGTACCGGTCATGTTCAGCTACTGGGCCAAACCCGAGCACGCGCTGGACCTGAGCCGCCTGCTCAACGATCACATTGCCGAAACCATTGGCTCGCATCCGAAACGGTTCACCGGTCTCGGCACCCTGCCCATGCAATCGCCGGCACTGGCAATCCGCGAACTGGAACGCTGCGTGAAGGAACTGCGGCTTCCGGGTATCCAGATCGGTTCGCACATCAACGAGTGGAATCTCGACGATCCGCACGTGTTCGAAGTGCTCGAAGCCGCGCAAGCGCTCGGCGCGTGCGTATTCGTGCACCCCTGGGACATGTTCGGCAAGGAACGCATGCAGAAGTACTGGACACCGTGGCTGGTCGCGATGCCGGCTGAAACCTCGCTGGCGATCTGCTCGATGATTTTCGGCGGCGTATTCGAACGGCTGCCGAACCTGCGCGTCGCCTTTGCGCACGGCGGCGGCTCGTTTCCGGCAACGATCGGCCGCATCGAACACGGATTCAACGTGCGTCCCGATATTTGCGCGGTTGACAACAACGTCAACCCCATGAGCTATCTCGGACGTTTCTACGTGGATTCGCTGGTGCACCACCCCGGCGTACTTCAGTACATGATTGACCTGATGGGAGCCAATTCGATAGCACTGGGCAGTGACTACCCGTTTCCGCTGGGCGAGCTGGCGCCCGGCCAGCTCATCGAATCCATGTCACTGGATGCGCCGACGCGTGAGCGCCTGCTGTCCGGTACAGCGCTCGAGTGGCTGCAACTCGACAAGGCACGATTCCTGTGACGCAACTGCATCTCGAACTGGGCGCGCATCATTGCAGCGTCAATCTGCAGCGCGGCGTGTCGCTCGCCATTCCGCTTCAGTTCGACGGTCCGCAGCCGGGATTCTTTTCCGCTCCCTCAGCACGTTCGGCACCGCTGGAAATCGACGGGTTCACCGGCGACACCCGCCAGGGGGGCAGCTGCAACGTCGGGCACTATGAGATTGTTCCGCACTGCAACGGCACGCATACTGAATGCATCGGACACATCGTGGATGATCCGGTCGCGGTCGCCGAACAACTGCCTCAGTCGCTGCTGCCCGCCACCCTGGTGACTGTCGCGCCGCGTCACAACGTCATTGACGCCGCACTGATCAAAATGAGTCTTCAGCATCATCCCTTGCGCGAGCTGCATACGGCTTTCATCATCCGCACGCTGCCGAACACCCGGGAAAAGCTCGCACACAGCTACGACCAGATTCCACCGCCGTATATGACCGAGGATGCGGTTGCTTTGCTGGTCGAAGCCGGCACCGAACACATCCTGATTGATCTGCCCTCGCTCGATCCCATGCACGACGAAGGCCGGCTCGCCGCGCATCGTGCTTTCTGGGGCCTGCCCGCGGGCAGCCGCCGCAAGGCGGACGCAAAACGGCCGCACAACACGGTGACGGAAATGATTTACGTGCCGGAACAGGTCAAGGACGGCTACTATCTGCTGGATCTGCAGATCCCGGCGTTCATGAGCGATGCCGCTCCCAGCCGCCCGATTGTCTATCCCCTGGAGATGAGATGACGTTCCGTACCGATACTGCGTTCGCGGAAGAACTCGATCGTACCGATCCGCTTGCGGCACAGCGTGAACTGTTTCATGTGCCGCGTCACGGCGATAGCGAGGAAATCTATTTCTGCGGCAATTCGCTCGGACTGCAACCAAAATCAGCCGCCCGCTACATCCAGGAAGAACTGGAAGACTGGCAACGCCTCGCCGTGAAAGCCCATTTCGACGGCCGCCGGCCCTGGATGCCGTATCACGAGTTTTTCACTGAACGCACGGCGCGCGTGGTGGGCGCGAAGCCGATTGAAGTCGTGAACATGAATTCGCTGACGGTGAACCTGCACCTGATGATGACGAGTTTCTACCGCCCGACCCGCGAACGCTACAAAATTGTCATTGAACGGGCGGCGTTTCCTTCGGACCGCTATGCCGTGGTCTCGCAGCTGCGCATGCACGGCTTGAATCCCGATGAAGCATTGATTGAATTGCGGCCGACGCGGGACAGTGCCGTGATCCGCGAGGAGGACATCGAGGCGCTGCTGCAAACCGAAGGCGAACGGATTGCCTTGCTGCTGTTGCCGGGCGTGCAGTACTACAGCGGTCAGGTGTTCGACATCGCGCGCCTGACCCGCGCCGGACATGCACAGGGCTGCACGGTCGGATTCGATCTCGCGCACGCCACCGGTAACGTCCCGCTGCAACTGCACGACTGGGGTCCGGACTTCGCGGTATGGTGCAACTACAAATACATGAACAGCGGCCCCGGCGCAGTCGCAGGCTGTTTCGTGCACGAACGTCACGCACATGATTTCGAGCGTCCGCGCCTCGCCGGCTGGTGGGGACACGACAAGAGTTCACGCTTTCGCATGGGGCCGGATTTCGTGCCCATGCCGGGCGCCGAAGGCTGGCAATTGAGCAACCCGCCGATTCTGGGGCTGACGCCGTTGCTGGCGTCGCTGGAAATCTTCGATGACGTCGGCATGCCGGCGCTGCGCGAGAAATCACTCCAACTGACCGGATACCTCGACTTTCTGCTGCGCGAACGCCTGCACGACCGGATCGAGATCATCACGCCGTCGAATCCCGGTCAGCGCGGCTGCCAGCTGTCGCTGCGCGTACGCGCGAACCGCGACCGGGCGCGCAATGTCTACGACAGGCTGGAACAGCAAGGCGTGACCTGCGACTGGCGTGAACCGGACGTGATCCGCGTGGCGCCGGTGCCGTTGTACAACCGATTCATGGACGTCTACCGATTCGTCGAGATACTTACCGGACTGTTCGATTAACAACCATGAACAAGATCAAGAAAATCACGATAATTGGGGCCGGTCTGGCCGGTAGCCTGCTCGCAATCCTGTTCGCACAGCGCGATTACGACGTGACGCTGTATGAGCGTCGCGCCGACATGCGGCGCCACGAAATTCCCGCCGGTCGCTCCATCAACCTGGCACTCGCGCAACGCGGCATCCGGCCCTTGCGCAAAGTCGGCCTGTTCGAGAAAGTCAGCCAACTCCTGATTCCGATGCGCGGCCGCATGTTGCACGATATGGATGGCTCGCTCGCACTGACACCCTACGGACGCACGCCCACTGAAGTGATCCATTCGATTTCGCGCCCGGGTCTCAACATGCTGCTGATGGACGCTGCGGAGGCCGCCGGCGTCGCGATCCGCTTTGGACAACGCTGCGACGATATTGATTTCGAACAGGGCCGCGCCCTGTTCACCGATGAGGCAAGCGGAAAACAGTACGCGGTAACCGATGCGCCGTTCATTGCGGCGGATGGCGGCGGCAGTGCCGTACGTCAGGCGATGCAGCGGCGTCTGGGTGTAACGGTAACCGAAGACATCCTGCCGCATGGCTACAAGGAATTGAGCATTCCCGCAGCCGCGGATGGCACGCATCGGATGGAGCGGGAAGCGCTGCACATCTGGCCGCGCGGCCGGCACATGCTGATCGCGTTGCCGAATCTCGATGGCAGTTTCACCGTGACATTGTTCCTTGCCAAGCAGGGCGAACCGAGCTTCGAATCGCTGCAGCATCCGGATGCCCTGTTGCGGTTCTTCCGGGAGAACTTTCCGGACGCACTTGACCGCATCCCGGACATCCAGGCGGAGTTCTACCGCAATCCCACCGGCATGATGGGGACGGTACGTTGCGCATCCTGGCACGCCGGCGGCACCGCACTGCTGCTCGGCGATGCCGCGCATGCGATCGTGCCGTTTCACGGTCAGGGCATGAATTGCGCGTTCGAGGACTGCCTGATTCTCGATCAATGCATGGACAAGCACGGCGACAACTGGCAACGGGTATTCTCCGAATTCGAAACCCTGCGCAAACCCGATACCGCCGCCATCGCGGAGATGGCGCTGGAGAACTACGTGGAAATGCGCGACGTGGTACGCCATCCGAAGTTTCATCTGCAGAAGAAACTCGGTTTCTTGCTGGAAGAACGCCACCCCGGTATTTTTGTACCGCGCTATTCCATGGTGATGTTCCATCACCTGCCGTATGCGGAAGCGCAGCGGCGTGGCATTGTCGAGCAGCAGATTCTCGACCGCTTGACCGCCAACGCGGAACGGATCGAAGACGTTGATCTGTCCCTCGCCGACGCGCTCGTCGAGCAATCGCTGCAGCGGATTACGAGCGACGTGTGAGCGCGCATCCGTTCCTTGCCGGGCTGGCCAACAACCCGGATTATCTGCTGCAGAACCTGGACCTGGTGAATCGCCGCGGACTGGTGATACGGATCACCCGCGCCGATTACCGTCAGGCCGCTTTTCTCGACGATCGCATGTTCAGACCGAGCATGCAGGGCGCGTGGTTTGCGCTTGATGACCTGCTTCAGGCGACAGCGACCGTACCTGCGCGAAAAGCCAATTACCTCTTTCACATCGGACATTGCGGCTCCACGCTGTTGTCGCGGCTGCTCGGTGAACTGCCGAACTGCCTGGCACTGCGCGAACCGCTGCCGTTTCTCGCCCTCGGAATGACCCGCCGCGATCTGACCGCCCCTGCCCGCCTGCTCGATTCAGTGCAATGGCAGGCGCTGTTCGACAGCGTGATCCGGTTGCAGGCACGTTGCTATGCCGACACCGACACCGCACTGGTCAAAAGCACCAGTGCCGCCAGCAATCTGCTGCAACCTGCGCTGGATGCCCACGCGGAATCGCGTGCCGTGCTGCTGTACCTGAATCTGGAAACCTGGCTCGCGACAATGCTGCGCGCGGAAACCAACCGCGAAAGCGTGCGTGCCTATGCACCGGCCTGGCTTGGTGATTTCCGGCACTTGACCGGCGATGACTCACTCCGGCTGCCGGCACTGAGCGATGTCCAGCAGGCAGTACTCAGTTGGGCGACAATGCTGCTGAACTTCACGTCCGCAGCGCACCGCAATCCTGCTCGCACCTGCTGGATCGATTTCGACGAATTCCTGCGGCAGCCGGCCGAACAGTATCGGCTGCTGACTGAATTCCTTGGTCTCACGACGGCAGCCGAAGCACCCGGCTCGCCGCTCGACAGCCCCATCATGGAACATTACGCCAAGGACCCGCACCAGCGCTTCAATGCCGCACAACGGGCTCAGGAACTTGGCGAGGCCCGCCGGCATCTTGCCGCCGAACTCAACGCCGGTCTGGCGTGGTTCGAGGAACTCGCACGCCGGGTTCCCGCACTCCTGAACCTGGGCCCGCCTGCGCAGCGCGCTTGAGTGCGTCACCGGTCCCGGTGTATATAGTGCATTACATTTTTTCAGGGGAGGGATCATGATGCGTATTATTCCGGCTTTGCTGCTGACGTCCGCACTCTGCGTGTTTTCGGTCCAGGTCATGGCGGATGACAATTGCGGTGAGGGCCGCACCACTGCCACGTTCATGCGCAGCGACCTGGTCAGTATCAAGAAAAACGTGACCGCAATGGCCGATGCGCTCGGCACCCCGCCGGCGCCCTATGCCAAGGAAAGCGAAAACTGGCAATTGCCGACCTATGCCTGTCAGGACAAATCGGGCTTCATACCCGCCGGTACCACTTATCATTTTCGCCTGACCACCGATGTGCAGCAGAAAAAGCTGGCAACCGAATATCAGCAGAAAATGATGGCGGCCGAGGCGAAGGGCGACATGCAGGAAGTGATGAACATCAGCCAGCAATACCAGAAACTTGCGATGCAGCAGGCTTCCGCCAATCAGAACAACGGCCCCATCGAAATTGACATCTCCACCAACAACAACGATTCCGGAACCATTGACCCGGGTGCTGTGGTGCGTGATGGCGCGGGTTTCATCGCGCTGCGTCAGCCGGGTGACGCCAGCTCGGGCACCGAAACCGTGATCGTTTATTTCGACAGGCAGGCGCTCAAGAATGCGCATGAAGCCGCCAGCTTCGACGAATCGTCCGGCGGCAACGTCCGGGTACCCGCCAAACTCGCCGTCATCAATGCGCGCATCAATATCAACGGCCCCACCGCCTTGGTGGATGCGATGGTCAAGAAGCTCAGCGCCGGCTCCGTGCTGGGGCAACTGAGCGAAAAGCGGACGGTCGTCAAGGACTGATGCACTTTCAAGAGAATCCCGTGCGCAGATTGCTGTGCACGGGATTTTTATTTTCGCTTTGGCGGATATCAGGCCAGATTGCGCGGCGTCCTGCGTTCCAGCACCAGAAACGAACACGCATAGGGATTTGCAGCATCCGCCGGATGGGTTTCGCGCACGGTTTCCTGCCACTGATTCATGTCGAGCGGTGGAAAGAACGTGTCAGCATCGAACGTGCCGTGCACCCGGGTCAGGTAGATGCGCTGGGCGCGCGGTAGCGCTTCGCGGTACAACTGCCCACCGCCGATCAGCATGATTTCCGGCTCGCCCGCCGCCATCACCAGCGCCTCCGGCACCGAGTGTGCAACCTCGCAGCCTTGCGCGAACCAGGTCTTGTCGCGCGTGACCACGATGTTGCGGCGCTGCGGCAAGGGCTTGCCGATGGATTCCCAGGTATGCCGCCCCATGATGACCGGTTTACCGAGGGTCACGGCCTTGAAGTGCCGCAGGTCCGCCGGCAAATGCCAGGGCATGGCACCATCCTTGCCGATTTCGTTGTTTTCCCCGGCGGCAACGATCAACGACAGCATCAGCCTAGTTTGGCTCCATCAGGTACGGTTTTATCCGGAACAGCGAGGATGACACTGCCGTCCTCGCGATAAAAGCCGCAAATCAGGCATTCGGACACGAACGGCCCGATGCGTTTGGGCGGGAAATTCACCACGCCCAGCACCTGCCGGCCAACCAGTTCATCAGGCTGGTAGTGAACCGTAATCTGCACGGATGACCTGCGAATGCCGATTTCAGGCCCAAAATCCACGGTCAGTTTGTAGGCGGGTTTGCGCGCTTCCGGAAACGGCTCTGCTTGCACCACCGTGCCGGCACGCAATTCGACGTTTTCGAAATCCTGCCAGCTGATTTGGTTCATGCAAGATCAGACCGCGACCGGCGCCTTGATAGCCGGATGAGATTGATAACCTGCGATTTCGAAATCCTCGAACCGGTAATCGAACAGGGAATCCGGTTTGCGTTTCATCAGCAACGTCGGCAATGGATAGGGTGTACGGCCAAGCTGTTCTTCCACCTGATCGAGGTGATTGACGTATAAATGGCAATCGCCACCGGTCCAGATGAAGTCGCCGGGTTTGAGATCGGTTTGCTGGGCAATCATGTGCGTCAGCAGCGCGTAGGAGCAGATATTGAACGGTACCCCGAGAAAAATGTCCGCACTGCGCTGATAGAGCTGGCAGGACAGGCGCCCATCCGCGACATAGAACTGAAAAAAGGCGTGGCACGGCTGCAGCGCCATGCGATCGAGATCGGCCACATTCCAGGCGCTGACGATCATGCGGCGCGAATCGGGGTTTTTTTTCAGCTGTTCCAGCAGCTTGCTGATCTGGTCAATGTGGCCGCCGTCCGGTGTCGGCCAGCTGCGCCACTGATACCCGTACACCGGTCCGAGATCGCCACGCTCATCGGCCCATTCGTCCCAGATCGTAACGTTGTTTTCATGCAGGTAACCGATATTGGTCTCGCCGCGCAGAAACCACAGGAGTTCATGAATGATGGAGCGGAAATGCAGTTTCTTGGTCGTGACTGCCGGAAAGCCGTCATTCAGATCGAAACGCATCTGGTAACCGAATACCGACAGCGTGCCGGTTCCGGTTCGATCGTTCTTGCGCACCCCGTGATCGCGCACATGGCGCATGAAGTCCAGATATTGCCGCATCAGTTTGCGCCTGCGTATTCCTTGCGCCGGTAAGCCAGTGCCAGCAGCACGATGCCGGCAATGATGAGCGGCAACGACAGAATCTGGCCCATGGTCACCCAGCCGAAGGCAAGATAGCCAAGCTGCGGATCGGGCAGCCGCCAGAATTCGACTGTGAAACGGAAGCAGCCGTAAAGCAGTCCGAACAGCCCGGCGACCGCCCTGCGCGGCCGCGGTTTGATGGAGTAAATCCACAGCACCGTGAACAGGACAACGCCCTCCAGTGCGAATTCATACAATTGCGTGGGCAGGCGCGGCAGACTGTAACCGCCGACAGCGTTCTGGCAGTACTCACCGCCGGTAAAACGGCTGTCCAGACAGGGAATGCGCATCGCCCAGGGCAGATTGGAGACCTTGCCCCACAACTCGCCGTTGATGAAATTGCCGATGCGGCCGGCACCGAGCCCGATAGGCACAACGGCCGCCGCGAAATCCACCACGTCGAAATAGCGTTTGTGGTGCCGGCGCGCAAACAGCCAGATCGCGAGCAGCACACCCAGGAGCCCGCCGTGAAACGACATGCCGCCCTGCCAGACCTTGAATATGTACAGCGGATCCTGCCATTCCAGCCAGTGACCGCCATCGTCGTACGCATAGAACAGCGTGTAGCCGATGCGGCCGCCCACGACGACGCCCAGCGCCACGTAGAACAGCAGATCCGCGAGCTGGTCGCTGGTCCACCCGCTGCCGGGTTTCTTGATGCGCCACTGCAGCAGCAGGTAGGCGCCCAGAAATCCCACCAGGTAGGTAATGCCGTACCAGTGGATCTTGAGCGGGCCGAGACTGAGGGCGACAGGATTGAAATCGGGATAGGTCAGCATGGCGGGCATTTTACCTGATGAAAATACGGGACCGGGCCAGTGGCCATTTTTTAACCAGAATTCCTCCGTTCAGCCAGTCACCACCCGCACATAAAACGCCTTGAGATACGCCGTTTCGGGAATGGCGGGATGAACCGGATGATCGGCCGCCTGTCCGCCCTGTTCCAGCATCTGTGCGTCGCGGTCGAGATGGCGCGCTGCGGCCTGAATCGCGGCCAGCAGGTCGGGGGCCGACATGTGGTGCGAGCAGGAACACGAGATCAGCATGCCATCGCGGTTGAGCAACTGCATGCCGAGCTGATTGATGCGACGGTAGGCATCGCGGCCCGCCGCCAGATCCTTTTTTCGTTTGACGAACGCCGGTGGATCGAGAATCACGACGTCGAATTTCTCGCCCGCTGCGTGCAGCTCACGCAAGACGTCAAAGCCGTCGCCCTGATGGCTGGTGATCGAAACGCCGTTTCGATCCGCATTCCGTTGCACATGGTGCAGCGCTGTGGCTGAACTGTCGACACAATGCACGTCGCGCGCGCCTTTCGCCGCTGCCGTGACACCCCAGGCGCCGACATAACTGAATACATCGAGCACCCGCGCGCCACGGATATAGCGCAGCATGCGTACCCGGTTGTCGTATTGATCGTAGAACCAGCCGGTTTTCTGTCCGCCGGACAACGGCACCTCGAATTGCTGGCCATGTTCTTCAATGATGGCCGTATCCGGCACGCTACCGGTGGTTTCGGTGTACAGCGGCAGACCTTCCAATTCCCGCATTCCGGTATCGTTGCGCCACAGGATGGCCGCGGGTTTGATGACCTTGTCGAGTGCGGCGGCGATGTCATCCTTGAGCCGTTCCATGCCTGCCGTGGTGATCTGCACCACGAGCACGTCGCCGTAGCGGTCCACGACCAGCCCGGGCAGCCCATCCGATTCGCCGAATACCAGCCGGTAAAACGGCCCTGAATACAACCTCTCGCGCAGCGACAACGCGATATTCAAACGGTGCACCAGCAACGAGCGGTCCGGTGCATGCGCGGCATCGCGGCTGAGAATCCGGGCACAGATCAGCGAATTCGGATTGACATAGCCATTGCCGATAAACCGGCCGCTGTGCGACTGGATTTCCACGGCGTCACCGGGCGCAAAATTTTTCAGCGGCGTACGCGCCGTGTCCACTTCATTGCTGAACACCCACAGATGTCCAGCCCGCAGGCGGCGATCTTCGTTCTTTTTCAGGATCAGCGACGGTAGTGACATCGGTTGAATCTCGACGCCACGGTAAGCGGCGGCCTGGCGGCAAAGGTTTATAGTGGCAGCATTCTACCGAAACCGGAGTCGGCATGAGCGACGCACGCCCAACCAATCACCTCGCCGGCGAAACCAGCCCGTACCTGCTGCAGCATGCCGGCAACCCGGTGGACTGGTATCCGTGGAACGATACTGCCCTCGCGCTGGCGCGCAAAACCGGCAAACCGATCCTGCTTTCGATCGGCTTTTCCGCCTGCCACTGGTGCCACGTCATGGCGCACGAGTCGTTCGAGGATCCGGATACGGCGGCACTCATGAACACGCTGTTCGTCAACATCAAGGTGGACCGCGAAGAACGGCCCGACCTGGACCGCACCTATCAACTTGCCCACCAGATTCTGGCGCAGCGTGGCGGCGGCTGGCCGCTCACGGTGTTCCTGAGCCCGGAGGATCTGACGCCGTTTTTTGCCGGCACCTACTTTCCCCGCACCCCGCGTTACGGCAGCCCCGCATTCAGCGACGTGCTGACGCGCGTGGCTGCGTTCTATCACGAACACAAGGACGAACTGCAAAAGCAGAACGCCGCGCTGCAGGACATCTTCCGGCGCATCGAGAACGAACACGCGGCAACGACCGGGGTCTCGCTGAGCGCCGAACCGTTGCGCGCCGCCCTGCAATCGCTCTCGAATGCCTTTGACCACCAATACGGCGGGTTTGGACGCGCGCCGAAATTCCCGCATCCGTCCAGTCTGGAATTTCTGCTGTGGACCGCCTGCGATCCCGATAGCGCGCCGGAGCGGGCCGCACTCAGCCGCGAGATGCTGACCACCACGTTGACGCGCATGGCCGAGGGCGGCATCCATGACCACCTCGGCGGCGGATTTTCGCGTTATTCGGTGGATGCGCAATGGATGATTCCGCATTTCGAGAAAATGCTGTACGACAACGGACCGCTGCTCGGACTTTACGCACAGGCCGCGGCGTTGACGGGCGATGCC
>DASSOA010000173.1:0-4255 GCA_035701115.1 Gammaproteobacteria bacterium | reverse complement strand
CTGGGCATTCATTCTCCTGTCGTGCTTGCAGTAGGGGTTGTTCTGGCCGCGGGACTGGGGATGGCGTTGCTCGGTGCGGTGATCGCAAAGTATTTCGTGCTGCCGCTGCGCAGCGCGCCCTCGCTCAACACGCTGCTCATCACGCTGATGCTGGGTTCGGTGCTGCGGGAACTGGTGCGGCTTTTTTTTCCGAGTGGATCCGAGCCGCAGCCATTTCCGCGCCTGCTTCCCGGCGGCGCATTTCACTGGGGTGGATTCACACTGCAATATGGAAGTGCGCTGCTGCTGGTCGGCGGTGCGCTGACGATCGTGGCGGTTGACCTGGTCGTGACACGGACCAAATTGGGGCTCGCGATCCGCGCGATTGCTCAGGATGGTGAGACGGCAAAAATAATGGGGATCAATTTCGAACGTGTTGTTCTGATCACATTTGCACTGGGCTCGGCGCTGGGCGGGCTGGGCGGCGTGGTATACGGTTTTTATTACAGTGAGATCAACTTCAACATCGGGTTGCTGCTGGGAATAATCGGATTCAGCGCCGCCATTGTCGGCGGGCTTGGCAACATCTACGGCGCAGTCATTGGCGGTTTCCTGTTCGCCGCACTGCAGACCATCGGTTCCGTCGCGCTGCCGTTTTCGAGTGCCTACAATAACGTATTTGCGTTTGCGGCAATCATCATTCTGATCGCATGGAAGCCGACCGGCCTGCTTCCGGAAAAGACCAGCGAGCGCGTATGAAGCACGCCGCACGACGGAATGGTACGGGTTGGGTGACTGCAGCCGTCACCATTGTGGCGTGCGCCGTATTCCTTCTGCTTTTTCTCTTTCTGCAGCAGTTATGGGCGGTTTTTACATTGCTGGCTGCCGGAATAGTTATCGTGCTGGTTGCCGCGCGCTATGGCGTGCTCGCGCGCGCCAATGCCAGTTTCGCCGATCCTGGCCGAAAGACGAGTGCGCTGCTGGTGGTGGCGCTGCTGGTGGTCGCAGGCTTCTTTCACGCTGCACCCTATCCGCTCCTGATGCTGTCGACGGTGCTGCTGTTCATCGCAGCCTGCCTGGGGCTGCATATTCAGTCGGGTTATGCGGGCATCATCAATTTCGCCGGTGCCGCCTTTTTCGGGATCGGCGCCTACACGACGGCAGTGCTGAGCGCGCATACCGGGGCACCGCATCTGCTGGTGCTGGCCGCCGGCGGCGTGATGGCGGCGCTGATCGGTTCGATCCTGATTCTGCCGGTGCTGCGGACCTACGGCTACTACGAAGCGCTGGTCACCATCGCTTTCGGTATCCTGTTCCGCACGTTCATGGAAGTGAACAACACCTTTGGGGGACCGCAGGGGCTGACCCTGCCGGGACTCGATCTGTTCGGATGGTCATTCAACAACAGCCTGTCGCTGGGCGGCACCGATATTTCGTTTTACATGAATTACTTTCTGTTGAGCCTGCTGCTGGTGATCGGTGGCATCGCGATCGTGTTGCGAATCGAGCGGTCGTGGATCGGATTGAATCTGGATGCGGTGCGTCTGGACGAGACAGCGGCGAAGACGTTCGGCATCAGTGTGGCGCGCTGGAAGATCACGGCTTTCACGCTGGGCAATCTGCTGTGCGGCGTCGCAGGCGGGATCTACGGAATGATGCAGGGTTTCATTTCTCCGGCGAGTTTCGCGTTCAGCGATTCGCTGATCATGATTTCGATCATCATTCTGGGTGGCATTGGCAACCCGTGGGGCGTGATCCCGGCGGCAGCGATTATCGTCATGCTGCCCGAAAAACTGCAGTTCATTCAGGAATACCGGTTTCTGCTGTACGGTATTCTGGTGATCCTGATTCTGCTGTTTCGTCCTCAAGGGCTCATGCCACGTCGGCTGCGAGCCTATTTTCCGCGATCGGAAGCACGGTGAGCGAACTGCTGGTCTGCCGTGGCGTAACGGTGCGCTTTGGCGGCCTGACCGCGCTGGATGGTCTGGATCTGGAAGTTGGACGCGGGCAGATTCTGGGATTGATAGGGCCCAACGGTTCGGGCAAGACGACACTGTTCAACGCAGTGACCGGCATTTACGAAATTGCGTCGGGCGAGATTGCGCTCGACGGGCGCGACATCAGTCAGCTGTCGCCACAGAACATCTATCGCGCCGGCATTGCCCGTACCTTCCAGCGTTCGCGGCTGTGCCTGCCACTGACCGTCTTCGACAACATCATGATCGGCAACCATCAGCGGCTCGACAACGGCTTGTGGTTCAATCTGTTTCGGCGCAGCCGGCTTCGCAGTCAGTTCGAGGAAAATTTTGCGAAGGCAAGGCTGCTGGTGAAAACATTCAACGCCAACCTGGCGGAACGACTGTTCTCCGCCGCCGGAGCGCTCGGCATGATTGATCGCCGGCGAGTGGAGATCTGCCGGGCGCTGGTCAGCGAGCCGAAGCTGCTGCTGCTGGACGAGCCGTCGGCCGGCATGACGCGGGAGGAAACGCGCGAGCTGATGGACGACATTTTGTTGGCGCGCGACCGCATCAAGGGACTCACGATCATCATCATCGAACACGAGATGAGCGTGATCGAACGTATCACCGAGCACTGTGCCGTGCTGAACTACGGGAAGAAAATTTGCGAAGGCGCTTTCAGGGAAGTCGCCGCGGATTTGCGTGTGCAGGAAGCATATCTGGGTCAGGCGGTAGCGGGCAATGGTTGAGGGCAGCCTCGTCGTCGAACACATTTTTACGGCCTACGACAAGGCCGACGTGCTGACGGATGTCAGCATTACGGCGCGCACCGGAGAGATCACCTGTATTCTGGGTTCCAACGGCTCCGGAAAATCGACGCTGGTTCGCTCCATACTGGGGCTTACGCCACCACGCGAGGGCCGGATTGTTTTCGACGGACAGGAACTGGCAGGACTCCCGACCCATCGGGTGATAGCGGCCGGAATTGCGTGCATCCCGGAGGGACGCAAGGTTTTTCCCAAGCTGACGGTCGAGGAAAATCTACGGATCGGCGCCTACCAGCAAAAGGAAGACAGCGTGATTCGCGAACGTTTTGATGAGGTTTATCGGGTATTCCCGCGCCTGAAGGAGCGTGCGACGCAACTGGCTGGCACCATGTCCGGTGGCGAGCAGGCGATGGTATCGATCGGGCGTGGCATGATGGCGGCACCGAAAATGCTGCTGATCGATGAGCCGTCGCTCGGACTCTCGCCGCTGTTCGTCAAGCATAACTTCGACGTCATCCGACAGATCAATGAGCTGGGCGTAACCGTGCTGCTGGTCGAGCAGAACGTTCATCAAACCCTGTCCATCGCCCATCACGGCTACGTGCTGTCGCAGGGCAGGGTGGTTGCCTCGGGCAGCGCCGCCGAGTTGCGTGACAACGCGGAAGTCCGTCAGGCGTACTTTGGTTGATTTTGCAGGAGACGAACATGACAGCTGCACAGCGCGCCTATGAACTGACCCGGAAACTGATCGGTTTTGACACCATCAATCCGCCGGGTGACGAAGAGGCATGCGCCCGCTACCTGGGTGATATGCTCGCAGACGCGGGATTCCGCGTTTCCTATCATCCGTACGGCGAGCGCCGCACGAGCGTGGTCGCGGCGATCGGCGGTGCGGACAAGGCACCGCTTTGCATTACCGGGCACATCGACACCGTACCGCTCGGCGCGGCAGCGTGGCATAAGGATCCGTTTGCCGGTGAAACCGATGCCGGAAAACTCTACGGGCGCGGTACCAGCGACATGAAAAGCGGGGTGGCGGCATTTGTCACGGCGGCTCTTGAATTTCGCGACCGGCTTGCCGGAACCGCCGGGCTGGAACTGGTGATCACCGGCGGCGAGGAGACCGGCTGCGAAGGCGCATTCCACCTGGCGCGTTCGACCGGCGCGCTGGGCCGCGCCGGCGCCATCCTAGTGGCGGAGCCTACTGCCAACTATCCGCTGGTCGGCCACAAGGGCGCGTACTGGCTGACCGCGCATACCCGTGGTGTGACGGCACACGGTTCGATGCCGGAGCGCGGCGAAAATGCTGTCTACAAGGCAGCGCGCGCAGTGGCCCGTCTTGAGCGGTTCAACTTCGGCGTTACGCCGCATAACCTGCTGGGGGCTCCAACGCTCAACGTCGGTACGATTGCAGGCGGCCTCAACATCAACTCGGTCCCGGACGAAGCCCGGATCGGAATTGATATCCGCACCATTGCCGGACAGGATCACAACACATTGCATGCTGCTCTCGCGAATTTGCTGGGGCCGGAAGTCGAACTCGAACCGATT
>DASSOA010000172.1:0-19856 GCA_035701115.1 Gammaproteobacteria bacterium | reverse complement strand
CAAAATGAGGATTTTCTCATTGCTGCGCAACTGGCAGCCCGGCTCGGATTGCAGCGCGTGTATCCGGTGGACGATCACACCGGCGACAATCTGCAGGTGGCCGACGTCAAGGCATATGGCAGGGCAATCGAAGCGGCATGGGCTGCGGCCAGTGCAAAGGCCAAGCCGCTTCGCAAGCGCGAAGCTGAACTCACTCAGAGCGGAAATATTCTGGGGCTTTACCGCTACGTAAACAGCCCCGTCTGGCAGCAGACGGAAATCGAGACCGATTTCGGTGCTGCATTGAAAGACAAGTCACCGCAGCATTATGGCCAGCTTTATGTCGCCGGCTGGGAAGCACGCAACCTGCGCATGGTATCCAACGTGCGGGCGGCTTTTGCCGAGCATCCCGGTGCGCGCGTGCTGTGCATCGTTGGCGGTTCCCACAAGCCCTGGTTCGACAAGTTTCTGGGGCAGATGCAGGGTGTGGATGTGGTGGATGCAGAAAACGTGCTGAACGGATCGTCAGACTGATGCCGCAGATCGGGGGTGATGCCATGCGATACAAAGCCATCGTGTCCGCAGGTTTGCTGCTTGCCGGTCTGTTGACCGCCTGCAGCGTCCAGGCGGTAACTACGTTAAACATCTGGCCCGGCACGGCGCCGGGTTCGGCGCACTGGAACTGGAAAGAGCAGACCTACACCAACACGCCTTTCGGAACGATCATCGAGAATGTCGTGACGCCGACCTTGACCGCGTATCTGCCGGAACGCGGCAAGGCGACAGGGACGGGCATCGTCATCGCACCCGGCGGGGCGTGCATCGCGCTCGTGATGGATCGCGAAGGAAACGATGTCGCGCACTGGTTGCAGCAACATGGTATTGCCGCCTTTGTGCTCAAGTATCGCCTGCAGCACAAAACCACGAACGGAATGCCAGAAAATCTCAAAGAGGACATGGCCTGCAAATACGGGATTGCCGACGGCGTTCAGGCGGTCAAAATCGTCCGCCAGCATGCCAAAGCATGGGGCATCGATCCGCACCGTGTCGGTATCATGGGATTTTCAGCCGGCGGCATGATCGCGAGTGAAGTCCTGCTGCATTCCGATGTGGCAGCACGACCGGATTTTGCGGGATTGATCTACGGCGCGCCGTTCGAGAGCGTGCCGTCCGTGCCCGGCAACATGCCGCCGGTGTTCATGACCTGGGCACAGGACGACAACACCGCCGGTTACGCCATGGTCCGGTTCTACAAGGCGCTGATGGACGCAGGCAACAAACCCGAAGCACTCATTTTCGCGGGCGGCGGGCACGGATTCGGAATGGGCAAGGCCGGAAGCGCGACCGCGCACTGGCCTGACCAGTTTTATGAGTGGTTACAAGCGGAACGGTTTATCAATTGAGCGCGGACTCGCGCTGACGTCTCGAACGCGACGAAATCGCCGCAGAATATCCACAGCCCGATCCCGTGCGGCGACATTCCGTTGTGTACCGGGTGACTTTACTGGGTGCCCGCCTGAAACAGGATCCACGTCGGTACATCGGTCGACGAGCTGATGGGAATGTTGTTCATGAACGTCAGGTTGACCGGGTACGGCGGGATGAGAGCGTTGTGACACAGGCCGGGGCCGAAAAAGTCGATTGTATCCAGGAAATAGTTCTGGACGTACTTGAGGTCTCCAACTGGCAGACATCCGCCCATGTCCGCGCCGTAGGAAATCAGACCCGTGCCGAGACATAGCGAGTTGATGGATGACCCGGCAAGGCAAGGTCCGAAATCAACGGTTCCGGTCGGGTCATTCAGCGTGACGTTCTGTTCAAGCGTGATGTACTGACTGCCGCCGTCGGTGTAGAAGATATTGCTGCCGGCCGCGGGCCGCTTGTTCTCGGCCACGTTCAACTTGATCGTCAAACCGTTGTCAAAACTCTGACCCTGCGCGCCGTTGGTGTAGATCGCGCCGCCATCCCACAGCTGCTCGAGGAAATTTTCGATCAGGTTGCTGCTGATTTCATTGTTGCTCTGGATCGTCGGCGAATCGTAAGTTCCCCACATGTTGCGTGTGGCGCCGGGCAATCCCGGAAAACTGCCCTGGTCGAACAGTCCCCAGCCCCAGCCGATGGCGATGCCGGTCCACGGTGTGTGATTGATTGTGTTGTGGGTGATGACGGTTCCGGTAGTAAAACCGGCAAAAATTGCCGCCGAATCGTAGTAATCCTGTCCGGTGTAGGAGATGTCGTTGTTGCCGATCAGGTTGCCGCTGGTCTGATGGGCGCTGTCCGGCCGCATGTCCTCCTGGGTGAATCCGCCGACCAGGATCGCCGCCGAAGAGATATCGGTGAAGACATTGTTTACGACGGTGTTGTTCTGGCTGCCGGTATCGAGATCAAGCGCAGCGCCGCCCAGATGAATGAAGGTATTGCCGTCGAAGGTGATTTCTTTCGCGTAGCGCAGCGTGATATTACCGGGAGTCTTGTAAACGACTTTCTGGTGACCGATGACATTCGCCGAATAGTTGCTGCCTTTCAAGATGTTTCCGCTCTGATCGGCAACGTACCCGTCGGTTGAATCCGGTGCGCTTGTGGAGGCAGCGCCTTGCCACGCGGCCGGATTCGGCCCGAGCCAGGTGGCGTAGGAGAACTGCAATCCCTTGAAACGGATGTTGCTGACTGGCGCGTCCGGCGTTCCCACCAGTTCCACCAGGCTTTCCAGCACCGGCAACACGGCGTTCTGCGGCGCTGTGCTGCTGGTGTTGTAATAGGTCAATTGCTTGCTGTACGGATCGAGGTACCACATGTTGGGTTCAGTCAGGAATTCAGGTGCGTTTTCCAGCCAGCTCAGCAACTGGAAGTTCCACGGCACCGGAAATGTGTTGGCATTGTTCCAGCAGGGATTGGCCATGATCAGCGAGGTGCCGGACATGCTCGCCACCGGGCAACGCATCATTTTCCATTGCGTGACGGTGACAGCTTCCACGAGTTCAGGATGCGTGAAGGTTTCCGGAATGAACTGGTCGTAACCGTCGGTCACGCGCAGGTAATTGATGTTGACCAACTGGCTGTAATTCGAGCGCGCGCGAATGGCGCGCTGATCGTTGACGTAAAACTGGCGCGGCAACACATGGGCAGGCAGGCCCGCAACCGTGCCGGTGCAGATATTCAGAATCGAACAATTGAAACCGGTGACTGGAATGCCGCCGGAAATGACCACCGGTGAGGTGTTGCCGGGCGCGGCCTGATAGGTTACCGGCGCATCAATGAAACCGGAATCGCCCGCGTCGAACTTCAAGGGGGCGCTGAGCGCATAGGTACCAGATTTGACATTTACGTCAATCGCACACTGGCCCCGGCTGGCATTGGCGCGCACCGCCTGCCGCGCGCGGTCCAGGGTGAGAAACGGGGCGGTCTCGCTGCCGTCCCCGGAAGCGTCATTCCCGCTGGTGGATACCCAGTAAGTCTGCGTACAAGCGGATTGCGCGCTGCCGGAGGACGAACTTCCCGGGCCGCAACCGCCAAGCAGCAGCAGGGGGAGCAAGGCGAGGCCGAGAGCTATCCGCAGCAGAAAGCCTGCCGCATTTGCCGAAAAAGCCTTGCAGCCAAGCGATCCCCAGGACAAATTCACCCTGCAATGCATGTTTCTTTACCGGATCGCGTGAAGGTTGCCGGGATCATACCAGAACGCCGTATTGGCACAGCCGTTAAGGGTTTGTTACGCCCGGATGGTGCAGATGTCGGGAAGACAAGGGGACTGAAAAAACCTGCGGGTGTCCGACAGCGGGCGTTGACCGGCAGACCGGTGCAATGGATACTCGGGCAATCACTCCTGCGAAGCGAACAGTGCCGTGAATACTCTCAAGCGTGCCATTCTCTCGATGCTGTGCTTTTCCGGTTTCTCCATGTTGCTCTCAGGCTGCCCGGCCGGCGGATCAGGTTCGTCCACGCCGACCACCGTGACAGCATTTCACGTGCCTGAACAGGTCACCGCCAACTCGACATTCAACGTCACCGTGGCCGTGCAATCGGGAAGTTCCACGTCGGGCGCGTCGCAGGCCTCCGGTCTGGTGCGCGGCGTCTATATTGCCGACGTCACGCCGTCGGCCACGCCGATTGATTGCGGCGACGAAAAGCCCGCGACGGTGGACGGTGACGTTCTGACGTTTTCCTGCACTGCTCCGCAGGCAATGCCCTCGGGCAGCAACGAGCACACGCTCGCCGTCCGTGTGCAGAATACCAGCGATGCCGAAGAGAAGGCCTCGGTGGAAGTGGTGAACGACGGGGTGGTAGACGACACGCTCACTGACACTTCCGGCGCATCGGTGGCGCAGGTAACGCCGGGACAGACGCTGATGGTGACATTCAGTTCCAGCAGCAATCCGGCCGGCGTGGGGCAATACACCGTGATCGCTCCAACGGGCTGGACGATCAATGGCAGTGCAGTCTGCACGTTACCCGGCAGCAGCGGGTCGGACTGCCAGGTGAAGCTCGTGGTGCCGGCGAATGAAACACTCGGCGTCAAGGACTATGTGAAGCTCTCCGCGCAAAGTGGATCCTCGCGGCTCGAGAACATGTATTTTCCGGTGGACGTAGTGCAATCCGGCACGCCATCGGGTGGAACGCCTGCCGGCGGATTGGCGTTCCAATACGCGGAAAACATTTCCGATACCGTGTATGCCAATCTACCCGGGCAGACGCCGGCATTCACCTATAACGTCCGTTATACCTTCAAGAATATGTCGGGCGGAACGGTGAATGTCGATTCAGCCGCAACTCAGGGCCTGAGCGGTGTGCAGTACGAATGCGCGGGCACAGTATCCGCCAGCGCGGCATGCGCATTGCCCGGCAACGGTTATCTGGTGGTATCTGGACAGCTGCAGAACGATCTCGCCAGCGATCTCGATCCGACCGCGGCACAGCGTTCCATGGATGTCTACGTCCAGCTGCTGGATTCGGGTAAGGCAATCCTCGCTCAACACAGCAACCGGATTTATCTGGCCGACTACCGGCCAGGCTACGTCGCGTTCCACATTGTCAATCCGACTAGGCAGCCGACGATCATCGGCGCGTTCGTCGGCAACAGCATGATTGATTTTTCGACCGGCAAGCTTGTGAACGGGATCGATTTCAAAAAATACAGTTACCGCATGCCGGTTGACGGGGGCACCGTCTATGTTCCGCCGGGCAGCGGAATCAAGATTTACATTGCACACACCAAGAATAACTTCAGTTTTTCAGCCGTGCCCTCCAGCACTGGATCGCCCGAGGAACCTCCCTATGTAGTCACGGAAATGACCTACACCGAAAATCCACCTAAGGGTGCCTGTCAGTGGGGGCCGACTGAATGCCCGACGCTGACGGTGGACGAATCCTATGTCAACAGCATTGCGATTCTGGCCAGGCTCAATGCGATCGGCAATGCCGGTCATCAGGACGCGGCCGGGCAGCCGCTGATCACCGAGGATGCAACGTTTGGTGCGGTAACGAGCCTTACGACAAAACAACTGTTCGACACGGTGCAGGCGAATCTTGTCCAACTCGGCGGACCATGGGCGAAGCTGGCGGAAACCGGAACGGTTGCGGGAAAACAGGTCATCACGCGGATCGAAGCGCCGATCGCAGTGAGTCCGGTGCCGAGTCTCGATCCATTCCCTGCCGGCTACTATGACGACTACGTCGACAAACTCTGGACGTATTATTCGACATCAGCGAATTACATGCTGGTCAATGCCAGCGGTGTCGGCGATGCCAGCGGCAACATCCGGCCTGCGGACGATTGCATCGTGAAAGGCCAGGTTGCGACCACCGGTCCCAATGCAGGCAAGCTGGTGTTCCAGAAATATTCGGGTACCTGTCCTCAGGGTTACGTGGTCGCCGGTCTGACGGGCATGGGCGCGCCCGGCTCCAACACCTGCGGGCCGTCGAAAAACCAAGGCTGTTACGACACAACCGATCTGGTTTTTTCGCGCTTCAACGATTGCGATTTCCTGCAGGCGACGGGCTCGGGTGAATGCCATCAGTATGTGGATCCCACCAGCGGCAATGCGAACCCGCAGAATGTGGATGCGGCAACATTCTTCGTCAATGACGGACTGTGGGGACCGAACGGCACCTATCGCGCGGTAATCGGCCGCGCCATCGCCGCCTACCAGGCGGCAGGATTGCTGCCGGCACCTTCGTCTACCACCGCAGTACCTGCCCAGCCCTGTTCGCCGCCGCAGGTCATGCAGAAGGAAAACGCCGCGGCGATCGTGGTGCTGGAAATTACTGCAAGCGGCAGTCTTGCCAGCACGCCGTGCCTTTCCGGTCTAACAATTCCGTCCTACAACGCCTATGCCAATGCATTGCTGCCGTATGTTGACGTCTATACCTACAGCTACAGCGATTTCCTCGGCCGCGACGGCACGGTGACGTTTTCCGAACAGGCCTACAACGGCACGACGCCGTTGCCGCCGCCGCTGCAGCGGGCGCAGCCGGTGACCGTCACTCTGCAGTAACACCCGGGATGCGGCAGCGTCCGCCGAAGGGGCGGAGGCTGCGACGGCGGTTGCAGCGGTGTGTCGTCATGAAAAATTGCGGGCGATCGGCGTGGCCAGACTGATACGGCCGTCGCTGCAATTGCAATACATTAACCCGCTACTTCGGCACTTGATTAGTGCACGGCGGTCTTCAGCGTGATTCCGTGCTGAAGGTAGAGGTTCCGGTACTTGATGTCGAGCGCCTGACAATACGCTTTCCACGCGGCTGTTTTGTGAGTCGCGCCGGATTCATGGCAGTTCCGCGCAGCCCAGGCCGCTTCAAACGGCTCACCGAAATAGTCAATCATCGCATCAACTTCGTGCAAATCCTGCACCTGCCACGGACCGGGGTGTGTGGTGGCGATGGCGTGCCGGACTTCAAGCAGCGCGGGTTTGTCGTGTTGCAGGAAGGCGATAAACGCCTCGATATAGGCGTCGTTGCCGAACGAATCGTCGGCCATCGCTCTCCGGAACCAGCGGATCGCCCGCGGCCGTTCGCCGGCCAGGGCATAGACATGGGCCAGATGAAAAGCCAGAGAATCCTTCTGCCAGGTTTTCAGTTGTGCGGCATGGGCTAATTGATACTTGCGTATCGCTGCTGCGGCACCGGTATAGTCCCCCTTGACCTGCAGCGTTCGCCAGCCGGAATCGAGTTGCTGATCGAACTGCTGAAACGATTCGTGCATGAGTGCAGTACCGGAAGATGGCGCGACCGGCGCTGCGATGGCAGCGCACAACCAGAACGTACCCAATACGACGGGCAACAGATATCTGCGGAACAGTCGGATCATCACGCTTTCATCCCTGCGATTGAGGCCGGCGGCAGCACAAGGGCGTCGGCTGAAGCCCTTCTTGTGGGCTCGATATGGGGCCTTGCCACCCTCTCACAAGCTCTCCAGTTTCAATGGCCCTAATCCGGCCGGACACGCACGCCGGAGTTCAGTCGAACGACGGCGGGACGACGGGCGCGACGCCGCCCCGGGTCCGGGGTGCAGACCCCGGAGGATGAGGACTGCAGCATCGTGCTCACAGGACCCGAGCCGAGCTTGACAGATAATGGTTTGTATCGCAAACTAGTCTGCATTAAATCTATCCTTTGAGGAAATGTCGATGTCCGCTCCCATCCCCTCCCTCGACGCATCCAGGCGACTGCAGGAACTGGAAATGCTGACCCGCTGTTACGCGCGCTATTCGCGCAGCGCGGGCGGTCTGGGCTTCGTACTCGGTGGCGTGCTGTGCCTCGCCTCGTACCTGGCGGGGGGGCTGCTGCCGCTTACGCTGCCGCTGCGAATCGCGCTGATGGCGATCCCGCTCGCCTGGCTGCTGGCCAAGACCGGGTTATCCCGCTTGTATTACCAGCGCTACGGCCACGTCGAGGAGCAGGAATCCGAAGCCGAGCGCCGCCGCCAGCAGCGGGTGGTGGTGATGTCGCTGGTGATCGCGCTGCTCATTGTCGCGGGCCTGCTGCAAATGACCTGGCCCAACTGGAAATCGCTGATCCCGAACGGCATCGGCTACATCGCGCTGGTGCTGATGATTCCGCTGGCGGCAAAATTCTGGCTGCGGACCCGCCTCGAGTTCATCGTCGGTACTTTCCTGTTCTGCCAGGCCGCCGTGGTGAGTGCCGGATTTACCTATCCGCTGCCCGGCACGGCGCACACTTTGTCGTTCAGCCTGTTGTCGATCATCACGCTGATGTTTCCGATCGCCGCACTCGGCATGATTCACGTCGGCATGCTCGACCACAGGCGCTACCAGCAGATCGTCGCCAGGATGGAACAATTGCACAGCGCTGCGACGGGCGTTCAGTGAGTCACGACATTCAACCCAGCGACGTGCTGGCGCTCGATCGGCTGGTACACGAACCGGCGCGGTTGCTGATTCTCACGGTGCTGGCCAGTGCCAAGCAGGTGGAATTCACCTATCTGGAAAAACTCAGCGGTCTGAGCAAGGGCAATCTGTCGAGCCACATGAGCAAGCTCGAAGCGGGTGGATTGATTGCGATAAAGAAACGCTTTCGCGGCAAACGTCCGCTCACGGAGCTGAATCTTACCGCGGCGGGACGCAAGGCGCTCAACGATTACCGGCAACAGTTGATCGGCGTGATGCAAGTGTTGCCGAAACCGGATCAAGACTGATAAGGGAGCAGACACAATGCAAGGTTACAAATTTCTCGGCGTCGTCGCTTTGACAGGCATGCTGGCCTCCGTGCCGGCGGTTGCAGATAGCGTATTGCTGCCAGCGCGCGTGCAGCAGGCTGCGCAGGCCCGTATCCGGGCCGGCGAATATCCGGCGCTGGTAATCGGGGTGGTCGCCGGAAGCCAGAGCCGCGTCTACAGTTTCGGCGAACTCGCGGACGGCAAGGCGCCGACCGGCAACAGCGTGTTTGAAATCGGTTCGGCAACCAAAACGTTCACCGGTACCTTACTGGCCGAAGCCATCGAGGCGGGCAAACTCAAGTTCGATGAGCCGGTGAGCACGTTGCTGCCGGGATTCAGGATCCCCGCGCGCGACGGTAAATCGATCACGCTCGGCGAATTGGCGACGCAATTCTCGGGACTGCCGCGCCTGCCGACCAACATGAGCCCCGCCGACCCCGGCAACCCCTACGCCGACTACACAGCGGCGAAACTCCGCGACTTTCTCGCCGCTTACGTGCTGCCGCGCGATCCGGGAAGCGCCTATGAATATTCAAATCTCGGTTTCGGGCTGCTCGGTTATGCGCTGGCGCAGCACGCGCATGCCGATTACGGCACGCTGGTCAGTGCCAACATCCTGCAGCCGCTGGGCATGCGGCTCAGCGGTGTCGCGCTGACGCCGGCGATGCGCAGGAATCTGGCAATCGGGCACGATGAAACCGGCAAACCTGTCGAGAACTGGGACTTGAACGCACTGGCAGGTGCCGGCGCCATCAAGAGTACCGGTAACGACATGCTGCGTTATCTTGAGGCCAATATGGGTATATTGAAAACGCCGCTCACTCCGGCTTTCACTTTCGCGCATCAACCGCAACGCGCGATCGGCAACGGCGAACAGATCGGCCTTGCCTGGATGACGCAGTCCGGCGCTGACGGCAAAATCATCTGGCATAACGGCATGACCGGCGGCTACGCGAGTTTTATCGGTTTCACCGCCGATGGACGCCGCGGCGTGGTGGTACTTACCAACATCCAGCAGTCAGTGGATGACCTGGGCTTTGCCACGCTGCTGCCGGACGCACCGCTGGCGCCTGCGGAGAAGGCTGTTTCAATGTCGTCGAGTAAGCTCGACGACTATGTCGGCAGTTACCAACTCGCGCCACATTTCATTCTCGACATCTCCCGTCAGGGCGACCAGCTGTATGCACAGGCAACCGGGCAGGGCGCGTTTCCGCTGTTCGCGAGCGGCACGGACGAGTTCTTCGCCAGGATCGCCAATATCTCGTTGAGCTTCAAGCGCGGTGCTGACCAAAAGGTGAATGGCTTGATCCTGCATCAGAACGGCGATCATCCGGCGCAACGGATTTCCGCGGTAGCGGCCGCCGAAAGCGAAACCGGGCAGGCGGTGGTGTCGCTGCCGCCCGCGACGCTACGCGACTACGTCGGCCGCTACCAACTGACACCGGCGGCGCAGTTCGACGTCACGCTCAAGGGCAATCAACTGTATGCGCAACTTGGCAATCAGCCGGCATTCCCGGTATTTGCCAGTGCCAAGGACAAGTTCTTTTACACGGTAGTCAATGCGCAGCTCGATTTTGTGCGCGAACATGCCCGGGTGACGGCGCTGATCCTGCATCAGAACGGGCAGAGTCTGCGCGCGCCACGCGTTGCCGATCATCACTGAACGGTTAAGGAACCGCGGCGCGTTTCATTTCCCGGAACGACAACGGCGTCCACACGGACGGTGGACGCCGCTCATTGTTGCCCGATGCGTTATGGGTTTACGCGGTTACCGTCCAATCGGTCAGTCCCTCCGTTTCATACATCCGTTTCCAGCTCGGACGTGCAGTCACCCGCACCGCGAGTTGCCGCAGCCGCGGCCATTCCGTCGCGGGCTTCGGCATGTTACGTGACCAGCGCATCAGCATGGTGGCGTAGAGATCAATCAGACCGAACTCCCTGCCCAGCACATACGGCCCGCCGGCCTCGAGATGTTTCGCCAGACGATCCCAGGCCGCTTCGACTCGTTGGCTTGCCAGTTTCTTGATCTCAGCTTCGTGCGATGGCGGACCGTGCTCGGCGGGATAGAACCATTGTCTGAAGGCCGGCTGCAGGGTGTTGGCGAAATGCACTATCCATTGCAGATACGTGGCGCGCAGATCGGTGCCGGGCGCGGGTGCCAGGCCGGCTTCGGGATGGCGCTCCGCCAGCAGCATCAGCAGGGCCGCGCATTCGTAATACGGCGTTCCCTCTACGATCAGCGTAGGGACGACGCCGTTGGGATTGAGTTTCAGGTACTCGGCCGATTTCTGCTGTTTCGCGTCCAGATTGAGCCGGCGAAGTTCGTGCGGGACATCCAGTTCGAGCAGCGCAAGGTGCACCGCCATGCTGGCGGAGCCGGGAGAACAGTAAAGAATGTACATTGACGATCCAGCCGGTGTTGGGGCTGACAAGTTTATCGAATAATGACGGCATGGCGACGTTCCAGGTGCCATGCTTGGCAGGCCGGGCCGTTGTCCAATGCCGAATAACGGCGTACCGTACCGGCTATATTCCGGCCTTGATGGGGGACGTCATGCGCAACTTGAAATTGAAAGTCGGTCTGGCTGTTGGTGCGGGGCTGCTGTTATTGCACACCGGCTATGCACAACCCAATGCGGCCGCGGTGCCGATGGCAAATACGGCCGGCGTTTATGCCGGCACCTCCACGTTCTATCTGTTCCCGGGACCGAAGGCGTCCAAACCCAACCATGTTTTCGGCGCCGTGAGTCAGGAAGGCACGGGTTATTTCCTTGCAGTTCCGGGTGGGGGCAGTCAGATTCAGGTTGTGCAGAAGCTTACGGGTACCGGTCGCGTATTTGCACAGGAAAGCGAAATTCCAACTGAGGGCAACAAGGTTGGACGCGGTGCACAGCGATGGCAGTTCGTGATAACGCCTGCGGATTCGCACGGCGGTTCATATCAACTCCAGGCGAAGATCAATTGCGGCGATTGCTACACCGCATACGATCTGCGCACGCTGCCTCTCACGCAAAAACGGATCACGCTCGGCAAGCACGCGGGTGTTTATCATGGCGTTGATGTCAATCGCGAGAGCAAGGTGACGCTCACACTGGACGCCATGGGTCGCCTGAGCGGCACGGACGAACACGGTTGTCACCTCTCAGGAACGTTGGCGCAAACGGGCGCCCGCAATCTGTTCGACGTGAGCATGACGTTCAGCGGCGGCGAGCACTGTCACGGTGCCATGACCGGCGTGGCGTTTTTCGACCGCACCGATCGCACCGGTCAGGTGTCCAAGGCAAAGGGGTCATACCTGTATCTGCTGGGCGCAGACAAGGAGCTTACGCATGGCTTCGCCATGGTGCTTGCGCAGCGGTCAAAATAACAGCCGTCGGTCTGCTATCCGGCATTGAATTGGATCTGTCCGCGATGGCAATGCGCGGCAGGATCGCGCAATTGCGGGAGGTGAAATAGCCCGAATTCAGTGGTGCTTCTGAACCCTGCTCCAGAAGATTGCAGCAATGACCAGCATGGTGAAAGCCGCCATGCCTTCCCGGTGGTGGGCTGCGCCAACCGCCAGAAACAGCGCCAGCCCGGTCAGAACAACCATCGTTGCAATAAACCCGGCTTGGCCTTTGTTCATGACTTACCCGCTATAAAAGTGGGGGGATGTACCGGTATTCTAGCCCAAGCCCTGAGACGGAGACAGCGATGCACAAGAGCCGGCTCGAAGCCTTCAGTGACGGGGTACTGGCCATCATCATCACCATCATGGTGCTGGAGCTCAAAGTACCGCACGGCGATACGCCGGTTGCACTCGGCCCGTTGCTGCCGGTTTTTCTGAGCTACGTGCTCAGCTTCGTCTATATCGGCATCTACTGGAACAACCATCATCACATGCTGCACACCGTCACCCGCGTGACCGGCGGAATGCTGTGGGCGAATCTGCACCTGCTGTTCTGGCTTTCGCTGTTTCCGTTTGCCACCGGCTGGATGGGCGAAAATCATTTCGCGGCAATGCCCACCGCGTTATATGGTGCGGTATTGCTGATGGCTGCCATCGCCTACTGGATCCTGCAACGCACCATTATTGTTTCCCAGGGTGCCGGATCGCTGCTCGCGCATGCGGTCGGCCGCGACCTGAAGGGCAAGCTTTCGCCGATCATCTATGCGCTGGCCATGCCGCTGGCCTTTTTCTCAGCATGGGGTTCGCAGCTGCTCTACGTCGTCGTCGCGCTGATGTGGCTGATTCCGGACCGCCGCATCGAACGGGCTTTGTCGGAACGACACACGCCTTGAGCCGCGCGGAACTGCAGCCGAACTGTCCAAAGCCCGGTAAATCCAGTCTTGTCCATTCCCGATCTGTCCCGCCTGCGCCGCATGCCCACCAGCCACCTGTTGTTGCAACCGCTTTCATAAATAGTTCAGATCAATTTTCCGCACTTCGCTGTTTCCGGTGCTACGCTCATCTGTAAGCCCTGACCACGGGGCAATCCGATAAGGAGAGAACAATGAACAGGTTAAAAGCCCTAGCTCCAGTCGTTATCGTATTTTCTGCCATGCTTGCCGGCATTGCCTTCGCTGCTGACTGGGGTGGCGGCGTGATGAGCGGGCCGCATGCCAAGCTGTACCTGAATGTCGACAAGCGCGCCAGCCAGATCTATCCGGTGGAGATACGGACGATAGACGGCAAGCTGACCAACCACCGAGGCGTCATGTGGATTGCGCCAGGTGAGTACACTTTCGGCGTAAAGGTCAGCGGCACGGTCAAGGTTGCGGATCTGCCCGGGTTCCAGATGAAACCGAGCACCGGTCCGCAGGAGCATACGCTCAAACTCAAGGTGGAAGCCGGCAAGGCCTATTACATTGGCGCAAAATTCCAGTCAAATGGCAGCTGGGAACCCGTGGTGTGGAAAACGGAACAGGCCACCAACTGATCGGTGTCGCTGCGGCTATTTACGGGCAGTTGCGCCAGAAACAGGATGGATTGTGGGCTGAACGGATGCATTGCAGCAGCGTAATGCTGTCAATGGACGATGCTAAGATCTCGATGTCTCCGGAATCTGGCCGGCAATAACGGGAAAATTCCGATGCGTTACTACTTCTGCAAGCTGCTTCCACCCCGCCCGACGTTCATGGCCGACATCACGCCGGCTGAGACCGCACTGATGCAGGAACACGGTCGGTACTGGCGCGGCGTGATGTCGCAGGGGAAGGTGGTGGCTTTCGGGCCGGTGGCGGACCCCAAAGGCGCTTTCGGTGTCGCGATAGTCCGTCTGCAGGACGACACTGACATCACGTCGTTGACTGACCATGACCCCGTGATTCTGGCGAATGCCGGTTTCAGATTTGAAATCCTTGCAATGCCGCAGCTGGTGCACCCGGAGTTTGCAGCCGGCTGACGTCGCCCGGCGATTGGCGATGCAATCCTGCATTTGAAATGCTCTGTAGCCGGCCGGAGCATCGGGGCCGAGAATTGGCGCTCAGTGAAAATGGGTTCCAATGTACGTGCCGATCATGCGGCTCGCGAGAATGGCAAGCAGTGCAACAGTTGCATGCTTGATGATTTCGGACGGGATTCTGGATTTTCTGTTCCAGTTGAGTGCACAGGTAAGCACGGCCAGTAACAGCAGCCCCCAGAGCATTGAAATTTCCGTAAGCAGGCGTACCGGCAGCAGCAGCACGAGCAGCAGAAAACTGCACGAGACGAGCAGCCGTGCCGCATAGTTTGCGAGCGTGGTAACAAACGCACGGCGCGACTCCAGCCGCTCGGATTCCTGATAAATGTGAATGCTGAGCGAGTCGGTGAGGTTGTCGGCGATTGCGATGATCAGCAAGCCGGCGATGATTGCCGTCCGGCTCGCCATCGCGGCATTCAGACCCATGACCAGCGACATGCTGGTGACGATGGCTGCTGTACCGCCATAACTGAAAGAGCGGACGCTCAACAGCGAGCCGACGGTATTCAGGCGCAGAAACCCGAGCTGGACAGGCCGGATTGATTCAGGGCGGTTGCGGGGTTCGCTTTTCAAGCGCCTCAATCTCCCGAAGCAACCTGTCGACGTCGTGATGCAAGGCTTCGCTCAGCCGCTGCAGCCCCGCAGCAAGTTCCGCCAATGCCTGCTGATCTTCATTCCTGGCTGCACTGTTCGCCGCAGCAAAATGCGTCATCGCCTTGTCGAAATTCATGTGTGCCATGGTCAACCACCGGTACCGGACCTGAAGTATCTGCAAGCAGGCTAATCCTGCAGCTGCGGGCCGGCATTGATCTGGATCAGGCCGCTCGGAAGGCGGCACTGCACGGCCCGGCGGCTATCCCGATTCCAGTTCCTGCACCAGAACAGTGACTGCCTTGTCAGTGGAAATGTTCAGAAGCGTGTTGCGCCGGGCCTCATTCAAGCGCCACACATCAATCTCAAACAGTCGTCGGCAGTTCAACGATGCTGAGGTGACTGGCGGGATACAGGGAGGCGATGGGCGGCGGCCCGAGTGTCGCACACCCCAACAGAGCCAGCAGCGAAGTGGAAGCCATGCCGGTTAAGACCTGTCGTAAGGACATCGGCTGGCGATCCTTTGGTTCTCTGTTGCTGACGATTCCATGACTCGATCGGGTCTTGTCGTGTTCATTAAGAGTTTTTAATCATAGAGCCGTACTGAAAGCGGCAATGCATTGCCGTGCGGAACCGCGAGGGACCTGAGCAGGATGCGGCAGGCGCCGTTGCATCCTTGCATCCGAAGCGGCATTCTTAATGAAAATGTTCTTGCGCAATACAAGGGCTTATTCGCACGGCTGACAGTGGCGAGCGTCGCGGATTATCGCAAGGCAAGGGAGTGACACGAATGTCCGGATGGAATTGCCTTTTGCGCACGGTCAGTGCGTTGATGTTGTTGTCGGGCGCAAGCAGCGTAATCGGTGCGGCATTACCGAATGCAGCCGGGGTTATTTACGGGCGCGGCGTTCTGGGCAGTCATCTCGGCCGTCGCAGCTATGCAGGCATTGATTACGACCGCGACTTGCCAGCACGCTGGCAGTCGCTGCTCCCATGGCGACTTGCCGGCTACACCGAGTTCAGTTTTTCGCGCTGGGGCGGCTGCTACGGTGCCCGTTGCGAATACATCAACGACATCGGCCTGGTGCCGGTGTTGCGCGCGACAAGCAAGATGAATTCGGGACGTGCGTGGTATATCGATTTCGGAGTCGGGTTGCATGTGATCTCGCGTACCCGTATCGGTCCACAGGTTTACTCCACAGGGCTGCAGTTCAGCGAAATCGGCGGCATCGGACTGTTGTTCGGCCCGCAGCAGCGCTATGACGTTGGCTTGCGCTACCGGCACGAATCGAATGGCGACTGGAAAACGCCCAACGATGGCATGAATTTCCTGTTGTTGCGGTTTGCGTTGCGATGGTAGCAAAGACGCAAATTCACGCGACCCGATACCGCTCACGCATGCATCGTTCACAGCAACCACCGCAATTGACGTTACCGGGGGGGCTGCGCGGCAGTGCATTGACCCCAGCCCGGGTTGTTGCAGGCCTGCCTCGAGGTGAAGTGCGTCGGTGCGTTACACGAACGAATGCGCGCCCTGTTTCAGTACCCAGAAGGCCTGTTCATGCACGTCCTGTTCGAGCAGGGAGCGCTTGAGCGCCGTCAACGGCTGATCGAGGCTGTCGTCGGCCAGCTCGAACGTGCCCCAGTGAATGGCGAGTGATTGCCGCACGGCAAGTTCGCGATGCAGGCGCACGGCTTCGTCCGGGCTGACGTGCTGGGCGCGCATGAACCAGCGCGGTTCGTACGCGCCGATGGGCAGGGCGGCAAGATCGGGCGCGCCAAGCCTGTCGGAAATGTCCTGCAGATAGGGCGTATAGCCGGTGTCGCCGGAAAAATAGAACCGGAAGTTTCCGGTACTAACCACCCAGCCACACCACAGTGTGCGATTGCGGTCGAACAGGCCGCGCGCGCTCCAGTGCTGCGCCGGCACGCAGTGCACTTCAAAACCGGGCTGGTCGCGGCGCTCCCACCAGTCGAGTTCCTCGACATGCCGTGCGCCCCTGCTTCTCAGCCAGTCGCCGATTCCCAGCGGTGCATAGAAAACCGTGCGGGGATTGCTGTGCAACAGCTGGCGAACCGTGCCGGCATCGAGATGATCGTAATGATTGTGCGAAATCAGCACCGCGTCGATCCTGGGGAGCTGCGGTACACCCGCCGGTGCCGGCACTTTGCGTTCCGGGCCGAGAAACGGCAATGGCGAGGCTCGGTGGGTCAGATGCGGATCGGTGATGACGTGCATGCCGTTGATCCGCAACAGCACTGTGGCGTGACCGAGCCACCATGCCGTCGGCCGCGCTGCATCGAGCGCGAAATCGGGCGTAACCCGCCAGCGCTGCGCGAAGCTGAGGTAACCGTCCTCGGGCTCTTTGGGCAAGTTGGCGGCCCGGCGTTCGCGCCGCCAACGCCAGAAATCCCCGCCGATCCGCACCTCCGGATCCGGATTGCGAAAGCCCAGCGGGGTGTGGTGCGGCCTGGCGGGATCGTAGTGGGGATTGCGTCGGGGCATGGTTGCGCTGCTCAGCGGTCGTTACGTCCTATATATGTCAGGCACAACCCTGCAATTCAAGGCCCGTCCAGCTGCATCCGGATTGCCGATTGGTGCGTATTGGGACATTGACGCGGGCCTCAGCGCCCGCTTGTGCCTGTCTGTTCCACTGAAGGGCGATGCCATGTATCTCACAAAACTGGTTTATGCGAGCCGGGTCTCTCCGGGTGTCACGGGGCCGACGGTGAAGGAGATCCTTGCGGTGTCACGCCGCAATAATGCCCAGGATGGCATCACCGGCAGCCTGGTGTTCAACAGCAAATACTTTCTGCAATGTCTTGAGGGACCGCGCGATGCCGTGAACCGTGCGTATCTGCGCATCCTGAAGGACGAACGGCATCACGACCCGCAGATTCTCGATTGCGGCGAACTGCTGAGTCGCAATTTCGGTGCCTGGTCAATGGGTTATATCGGTGAAGGTCCGCTCAGCCGGGAGACGATCCTCAAGTACCTGCCCACCGACCGCTTCGATCCTTATCTACTCACTGCGGCGGGTGCGCAAGCCATGCTGCTGGAACTCGGGCAGGCTGCGTTTGCGTTGCAGGGCAATACATGATGTCGGGTAGTACGGTGCCCGGGTGTCGAGCGTGTCTCGAAGGCGAGAACCTCGGCTTTGAGATCAGCCACGCGCTGCAGCCTATCGTGAACGTCAATACCGGCGAGGTATTTGCACACGAAGCGCTGGTGCGCGGGCCTCGGGGGGAACCGGCGACCGATGTACTCAGCCGGGTGAATGACGACAACCGCTACTACTTTGATCAGACCAGCCGCGTATCAGCAATCAAGCTGGCCGCGGAACTGGCATTACCCGGTCGTCTGTCGATCAATTTCATGCCCAACGCCGTGTATAACGCCGCGACATGTATTGGTGCGACGCTCGCAGCTTCGCGCCGATTCGGGTTCCCCACCGATCGGATCATCTTCGAAGTGACGGAAGGGGAGCAGATTGCTGACAAGCGGCATCTGCGCGAAATATTTGCCGAATACAAACGCCACGGCATGTGTACCGCGATCGACGACTTTGGCGCCGGCTATGCGGGACTGAACCTGCTGGCCGAATTTCAGCCCGATTATCTCAAACTGGACATAGAGCTCATACAGCGTGTTGATGCCGATCCGGTACGGCGTGCGATTCTGGACGGGGTGTTGGGTGTGTGCCGCACGCTGCACATCACGCCGATCGCCGAAGGTGTCGAGCGGATTGAGGAAATGCTGCTCCTCGCGTCCCTCGGCGTGTCCCTGCAACAGGGATACCTGTTTGCACGTCCGGCTTGGCGCACGATACCTGCGTTGGCGTTTCAGGCCTCAAAGCACGTTCTGCGGTAGCGCAGGCGTGCTGCTCAGGAAGTCAGAACAGATACTGAACCTGCAACTCCACGCCACGGCTTTCCAGCAGTATTGTATTGTCGTCTTCCTCACTGCGCTCATGCTGTGAGAAATAGCTGTAATAGGCAGTGGCATTCACCTTGAAAGTCGAAGAAACGGCATAGCTCATTCCGCCCTCCAGTCTGTCTTCCAGCTGCCGGAGGCGCACGACGCCGCCTTCATGCCGCAAGCTGTTGAGCCAGGGCAGGTAAGCAACACTGGCGCCTGATATCAGCGAAAGCAAATCCGAAAGCGGATAGCGCAACCTGACGGCGGCGGCGGGAATGGGCAGTTCCTGGGTGACGAAATCTTCCTTTGTTTCGTGGCCGACACTGTTCGAAGCGATGGTGCCTGCCATATAGAAGGTCAGGGCGGTGTAGCGTGCACCAAGTTCACCGTTCAATCGCCCACCGTTTTCGAACGTAAACAAGGGGAAGCCACGCAACACCTCCAGCGCCACGAAATCCGGAAACCGGGTAGTGGAAGAGAGCGGCTTGCCCGCGAGCAGAGTCGTGCCGTTGAAGTAAACATCGTGTGATGGAATCGCGGTGCCTTGAAGCGTCAGGCTTTGCAACGAAACCTGCCAGTAGCCCGCGTCGTTCAGAAGGTGCTGCAGGGTGAGTCTCTGTGCCGGAGCGTGTGACACGCCAAGATCATTCTGAAACCCAAGCCGGCTACCCGCGATGGAATTTTCCCGCACCTGCACCCAGCCGCTGGTTACGCCATCCGCGACGCCGAATGCCAGCGACCAGGGTTGGCCGGTTGCGGCCCGGCACGGCAAAACCGTTGCCCCCACAATGAGCGCACCGAACCACACCCTGCTGCCAGAGATTACGGACCGGCGGGTTGCGGGTGCCATTCTTCGGGAAAGGAACTGTTGTTATCGAGGTTATACGGAAACGGCCAGTTCGGAATCGTCGAACGGGGTTTGGACCGAAACCGATGCTGAAAATCGTCACCATCCAGGTGGTGGCGATGAGAATACCGCGGTCGCGCATCGCCCGGATACACCGGCCAGGTCTGGACGGTAACGCCGGTATTCTGGGGCAATGAAGTCTGCTGTTGCGTGGACTGCAACGCAAGTTCGCGTTCACGCCAGGCTTTCTCATCCTCCGCCTGCATGCGTTTCTGGAGCGCCTGAATGCTCGCAATCCAGGCATCGGTCTCGGCGATCTTGTGCGGATCAACCGGCGGCAGTTTCGGCAGGTTCAGCAGGTATTGATCTGGCGTTGCCGACGCGGGCGGCTTGTCGCTGTAATGCACGACA
>DASSOA010000171.1:0-7539 GCA_035701115.1 Gammaproteobacteria bacterium | reverse complement strand
CACCTTGAAGCCAAGCGGATACTGACCGCGCACCATGGTGGGGCCGCGATGGGTCAGGAACCACGCGCCGGCTGCGCCGCTGCCTACCACTTCGATCACCTGGTCGAGCGGCAGGCCCTGCGCTTCGGCGAAGGCCAGCGCCTCGGTGACGGCCTGCGCGATGCCGGCGACCGCGATCTGATTCACGGCCTTGGTGGCCTGTCCGGCGCCGGCCGGCCCCAGCCGTACAATGCGCTTTCCCAGCGCCCTGAGGACCGGTTGTGCGCGATCAAACGCGCCCGCTTCGCCGCCGCACATCATCGCCAGCGTGGCGTTCCTTGCGCCTTCCGTACCGCCGGACACCGGGCAGTCGAGAAAGTCGATACCGTGTTGCGCGAGTTGCGCGGCCGCTTTGCGCGCCGTATCGGCGCTGACCGTCGAGCAGTCAATCACCAACGCGCCGGGCTTGAGGCAGGTTGTCAGCCCGGTCACGACACCCAGCACATCCTGATCCGCCGAAACGCAAAGCACGACCGCTTCGCAGTGCGCCGCCAGTTCCGCAATCGTGGCAGCGGCGACGCAACCGGCTTCCTTGGCGAGTTGTTCGGCTTTCGCATGAGTGCGGTTGAAAACCGCCGTGAGCAGTCCTGCCTTGTGCAGATTGAGCGCCATCGGATAACCCATGGCGCCGAGGCCGATGAAACCGGTTTTCATTTTTCGCGTCCTGTCACTTCTCGAGATAGGTATAACCCTTGAGGCCCTCTTCCAGTTCCTTCAGGAACCGGGCGCGCTGGTGCGGATCAATCGCGGTCGCGGCGTCGATCTTGTTGCGATAGCGCGCCAGCAGGTCGGCCGGTTCGAAGTGCACATAGCGCAACACATCTTCCACCGTGTCGCCCTGTTCCGGTTTGACCAGCCGGTAGCCGTTGTCCGGATCAAGTTCGACGTTGACGGAATCGCTGTCGCCGAACAGGTTGTGCATGTCGCCGAGGATTTCCTGGTACGCGCCGATCATGAAGAAGCCGAGGTAATACGGTTCGCCGGGACGCATGGCATGCGCCGGCATGGTGGCTTCCAGTTCCTCTTCGTCTATGTATTGTTCGATACGGCCGTCGGAATCGCAGGTGAGATCCTGCAACACGGCACGCTGCGTCAAAGGCTCGGTGAGCCGGTGTACCGGCATGATCGGAAACACCTGATCGATCGCCCACACATCCGGCAGCGACTGGAACACCGAGAAATTGCAGAAATATTTGTCGGCAAGCTTTTCGTCAATCTCGAAAATGGTTTCGCTCTGCGCGCGGGTCGTGGGTTTCAGACCGTTACGCACTTTGCGGCAGATTGCGTGATAGATCTGTTCGGCGCGCGCGCGCTGTTCCAGCGTCAGCACGCCGTGGATGTACATGGCCTGTGCTTCACCGTTCCAGTACAGCGCATCCTGATAGACTTCCAGCAGCGGACGGCCGTCCGAGTTTTCGTAATCGTCCCACAGGTCCGCGAGGATCTGCGGATCTTCCGGATCCGGTGCCTGCAGGGGTTTGTCGGGAATCGACTCGTAATCCACCACTTCGGTCACCATCACCGCGTGATGCGCGGTGATTGAGCGCCCGGATTCGGTGATGATGCCCGGGTGCGGCAGTTCGTATTCCTCGCAGATTTCCCACAGCGAACGCACGATGGTGTTGGCGTACTGCTCGACGCTGTAGTTCATGGAACAGGAACTGCGCGAGCGCGTGCCTTCGTAGTCCACACCCAGACCGCCGCCGACGTCCATGACGCGCACGTTGACACCGAGTTCCGCCAGTTCCGCAAAACACCGCCCCGCTTCCAGCATGCCGCGCTGCACGTCGCGGATGTTGGCGATCTGGGAACCGAGGTGGAAATGCAGCAGTTGCAGCGAGTTGAGCATGCCGGCGCTGCGCAGGCGCTCGACTGCCTCCAGAATCTGACCGGTGGATAACCCGAACTTGGATTTCTCGCCGCCGGTGTGTTCCCACTTGCCGCGCCCCGTGTGCGTCAGCCTCACGCGTATACCGACAGTGGGCTTCACGCCGATGTCCGCGGCTTCGCGCAACAGCAGATCAAGCTCGGAGAGTTTCTCGACCACGATGTAGACGCGGTGACCGAGCTGCTGTCCGATCAGGGCGAGCCGCAGATATTCGCGGTCCTTGTAGCCGTTGCAGACAATGGTGGCGCCGGCCGGCGCAAATGCCAGTACCGCCATGAGTTCCGGCTTGCTGCCCGCTTCCAGTCCGACCCGCCCTTCGCCGTGGCGCAGGATGTCTTCCACCACGGCGCGCTGCTGGTTGACCTTGATCGGGTAAACCGCCGTGTAGCTGGCCTTGTACTCGTGGTATTCCATGGCCTTGGCAAACGCGCCGCACAGCCGGTCCACACGGTCGCGCAGGATATCGCCGAAGCGGAACAGCACCGGCAGGTTGAGCCCGTGCTTGCTGACCTCGGTGGCCAGACGGTAAAGGTCCACGGCGCCGTCTTCGCGGCGGCGCGTCGGAAACACCAGCACATGACCATCATCGCTGATGTCGTAGTAACCGTCGCCCCAGCGCTGGATATTGAATATCTCGCGGGCATCCTCGATCGGGTTCTGGCTCATGGCACGCTCCGCGCGGGGGTGGTCGAAAACGGCGCAAGCGTACGGCAAGCGGACGCAATATAAAAGAGGTTTTTTGCCCCGGGTTATACTTGCGGTTTTTCCGCAGCGGAGAGCGTCATGCCACTCGATCACAGCTGGTTCACCGAAGTCGCCCCTGAAGAAGGCATTGCGCTCTCGCTCAAGGGCGCGCGCCGGCTTCACGCGGAGCAGACCAACTATCAGAAGATCGAGATCTACGAGACGGAGACCTTCGGCACGCTCATGGTCATTGACGGCTGCATCATGCTGACCGACCGCGACAACTTCGTGTACCACGAGATGATGGCGCACCCGGTGCTGTTCACCCACCCGTCACCGAGGAATGTGCTGATCGTGGGCGGCGGAGACTGCGGCACGCTCAAGGAAGTGCTCAAGCATCCGGAAGTGGAGCGCGTGACCCAGGCCGAGATTGACGAGCGCGTCACCCGCCTCGCCGAGGAATACTTTCCGGAGCTTTGCGCCGCCAACGGCGATCCGCGCGCGCACTTCCATTTCGACGATGCCATCCAGTGGATCAGGAATGCGCCGGCCGGCAGTCTGGACGTGATCATCGTGGACAGCACCGATCCGGTGGGGCCGGCCGAGGGATTGTTCTCGGCACCCTTTTATAAGGAATGCCGTCGTGCGCTGCGCGCCGGGGGCCTGATCGTGCAGCAAAGTGAATCGCCGCTGCTGTATCTGCCGATCATTACCGGCGTTCACAGGGAATTGAAGAAAGCCGGTTACCCCGACATCCGGACCCTGCTGTTTCCGCAGTGCACGTATCCGTCCGGGTGGTGGTCAGCGACGATGGCCTGCAAGGAAGGCAAGCTGCCGGCGTTCCGGCGGGCCGACGCCGAACAGCGCGGATTCGAGACCCGCTATTACGACGCTGACGTGCATGCCGCATCGCTGGCGTTGCCGCCGTTTTTGCGTGAAGCCCTCCGGGCAATCTGAGGCGAGGCACGCGCGAGCCGGAGCGGATAGCGAACCGTTCCGGTTGCAGGTGGTCAGGATCCGCCGTCAGCGGCGTTGCACAGCTTGTTGGCCTGTTGCTCGGCCTGTTGGCGCAGTTTCACCAGATCGTCGCCGCTGCTGTACTGCAGATCGCCGCTCTTGCCTTTGGTGATGACCCGGTTCACTTGGTTGTAGCGTTGTACGCGTGCGCGCGCTGCGTCGCAGGCTTTCTGCTGCTGCGCCTTTTTCGCCGCGTCTTTTGCCGCTTTGTCGGCCAGGGCCTGCTGGGCTTCCTGCCGGTCATGCACCGCCTGCTCCATGTCTTCGGTCCGGTTCAGCGAAGTCTGGTCCGGTGGCGGCGGTTGAATGTCCACCGCTTTTGCTTTTTCGTGAGTGCTGGCCGGCGGCGTCTGGCTGTAATGGACGTTACCCTGCGCATCCACCCAGCGGTACACGGTATCGGCGAGCGCCACGTGGGCGGCGCTGCCCAGCAGACAGGCTGCAATCATGGCCGCCAAAAATGCCCGGCTTTTCACGACTGCGGACCCGATGGCGTGCAGGCAACGGTAACGTCATTGCGTGCACGCTGCACCACTTTTGCCTTTTCATCCCGGGTGAGCTGTTTCTGCTTTCCATTTGGCAGAGTGGTGTAGAGCACCTGGGCCGACAGGTACTGGCCGAGTTTCTGTTTGGCCTGTTTACAGGCCGCCGAATCGTTGGGCGAGATGGCCGGAATGTCGTTGTCGGCGGCGGCCGAGCCGGCAACCGTGCCCGCAGCGGGCGCCATGCCTTGCGCGGTATTCACTACATCAATGGGTTTCGCGTTGGCGCTGTGCGGGACGGTGCTGTAATGCACCTGTCCGTCCTTGTCCACCCATTTGTAGATGGGAGAATCAGCCAGCGCCGCACCGGCCAGCGATGCCGCGATGAGCAAACCGATAATTTGCCTGTACATGGTCATGCCTCGTTCACAATGCTTCGGCATCGGTTTCACCGGTGCGAATCCGGATCGCCTGCTCCAGGTTGGTGACGAAAATCTTGCCGTCGCCGATCTTGCCGGTGCGCGCCGCGTGTGCAATCGCTTCGATGACGCGGTCCAGCAAATCGTCGGGAATCGCGAGTTCAATCTTCATCTTGGGCAGAAAATCCACGACATACTCGGCGCCGCGGTACAGTTCCGTATGACCTTTCTGACGGCCGAAACCCTTGACCTCGGTCACGGTGATGCCTTGCACACCCAGATCCGACAGTGCCTCGCGCACATCGTCGAGTTTGAAAGGCTTGATTACCGCCGTCACCATTTTCATCGCTCTAAGGTCCTCTGAATCAACGGTTTGTCATAGCCACAGGGCTTTCAGTCTAGCACCGGTTGGGATACGGCTGTACGCCATATATACTGGTAGGCGGTTCAACGGTCGAGGTGACGGCGATGGCTCTGGATCCCAAGCTGCTCGACGATCTGGCCAAGAAACTGGCCGAGACGGTACCGGCGGGGCTGCGTGACCTGAAAGCCGAAGCGGAACGCAATTTCCGCAGCGTGCTGCAGGCGGCGCTTGGCAAGCTGGATCTGGTCACGCGCGAGGAATTCGACGTCCAGCAAACCGTGCTGGCACGAACCCGTGAACGGCTGGAGGAACTCGCTGCACGCCTCAAGGAACTTGAGTCCGCGCTGGACGGGCACGACGAAGCCGTCAAGAAAAAATAAATCGCAGTTTTTACCTGTTCTGCCGATCAGGGAGGAATCGGGTTTCATGTTGGCCAAAATCCACAGCCGCGCCCAGGCAGGCGTGGACGCACCCGAAGTCACGGTCGAAGTTCACATGTCGAGCGGCCTGCCCGCGCTGGCGATCGTCGGTCTGCCGGAAGCGGCGGTACGCGAAAGCAAGGACCGGGTACGCAGCGCACTCATCAATTCGCGATTCGATTTCCCGGCCCGCCGGATTACCGTCAACCTTGCGCCGGCCGACCTGCCCAAGGAAGGCGGCCGCTTCGATCTTCCGATTGCGCTCGGGATTCTGGCTGCTTCCGGACAACTGCCGGTCGAATCGCTGCGCGACATGGAGTTTCTCGGTGAACTTTCGTTGTCCGGCGAACTGCGGCCGGTGCGCGGCGCGTTGCCCGCCGCACTGAAGAGCCGCGCGGCCGGGCGGACGTTGCTGGTTCCCGCGGACAACGCGGATGAAGCGGCGCTGGTTTCAGAAGCCACGATTCTGGGCGCGCGCCACCTGCTCGACGTGTGCGCGCACCTGCTGGGACAGCAGCGGCTGATGCCGCATGCATCGCAACTGATCGGTCATGTGCCGCATTACGACGATCTCAACGAAGTGCGCGGCCAGCACCAGGCCAAGCGTGCGCTCGAGATCGCCGCAGCCGGGGGGCATTCCCTGCTTTTCATCGGACCGCCCGGCACCGGCAAGTCCATGCTCGCGTCCAGATTGCCCGGCATCCTGCCGCCGATGAATGACGAGGAAGCGCTCGAATCCGCGGCCGTGGCCTCCATCAGCGATCGCGGCTTCGACGCCGCGCAATGGCGCCGCCGCAGTGTGCGGACGCCGCATCACACCGCGTCCGGCATTGCGCTGGTGGGCGGCGGTTCTAACTTCTAAAAGACAGCGCAACCGGACAAACAAAATGCAACTGTGCTATAAGTCTCTGCAAACAAGGAGGAATGCGGAGAACGGATGGTCGCAGAGGCAAAACGGGGCTCTTGGCCTCAAGATCAAAATCTTTGGCAAATTCAATGTCTTGGCGAACTAGATACAGCACCAGGTGTGCCGTCGGAATTTGCACAACATCTGCTACTTAGGCTCGTTCCAGAGCACGGCCGTGAACGGCCAGCGATACCAACACGAATAGTACAGGCCGGATCAGGTCTCACCCCGTCATTATTCATAGGCCAAAGGTGGCGTAACCAGCGGTTCGTCGGTCTGGAACGCTTCGTTAAGTTTGACGATGAAGTGCAATTTGGCGATGAGCACTGGCGCTTTCTGGACGGTACCACCATGGTTGGGGACAACCAGTACCTCATCCCAGCATTCAAATATCCCCTAGCCCCGATGAGCCGTGTGCCCTTCCTGGCGATCACTCATCGCGGGATACGAGATGCCCTACTCATACCCTGTTCAGAGGTCACTCGGGCATGGTATTTCCGCTCAACGGCCCTCGTGCACCGGTTCACCGAGGCTCCTCTGGATGAGGAAGGTCTCGACCGTTTCTGCCGGCTGGACCATTCAGGTACGGCAGCAGACGGGAATTGGGTGGTAGAGGCTCGCACCGGCTTCTCGGAGGCGGACCTCCCTGTGGTGGCCATGTTGAGGTGTAATCAACTCGCGTTCCAGCGAGCCAAGCGCCTCATGGATTCCTTGGTAGAGGCAGAGCAACGTGGTGCTCCCCGTTATATTCGTTCTCTGCCGCCGCTAGATGGGCGATGGCGGCTCAAAGGGGACGGAATATCATTCTATTCGGGTGGTGTAAAACGGTTCCTCATGCTGCGAATAACGCAGGCCCCTTTTCCAGAGAATCCTGGACTGTTGCATGGGGATCTTGAGAGTTCCAATAACTCCATCAATCTTGGTCGTATTGAACTCAAGCAAACAAAATGGCCCCGTAAGCGGCAAAGACATGCGACCGAGAATGACAACGTCAGTGATAACCGTGAGCCACATCTCGATCAAAGCCAGATTTACGAGTATGGCGCACTTCCCCAACTCTACAATATGCCAGCTTTCAAAAAGCTACCGCCGCGGGAACAAACCACTACAAATGTTGGACGTGAAGATATTGCAGCACCTGAAGGTGATGCGTCTACAGGGCAAGGTAATTATGTCGAGGGTGGTTCCGCACCATTCAGAGTCAAGGACGATAAGCCGCAGCGGCGAGCAATTATTGCTGCAGACTTCACAGAACTTCTATCGCTCGCTGAACAGCTGAATAACTTTCCAAACTTCAGTTGTAAGCCTGTAATTAAAAGT
>DASSOA010000170.1:0-12589 GCA_035701115.1 Gammaproteobacteria bacterium | reverse complement strand
CACGATGTCGGGATGAAATTCTTCCAGCGCCCGGCGCAAACCGGACTCATCCTGAACGATGCGGGTCTCGAGATGAATATTGGCGGCACGAAGCTCGCGGACCGTCAATTCGACTTCCGTCGCGACGTCCTCCACCACCAGTGCCTTGAGCCGCAATTCCATCGCTCCCGCCTTCATGTACCCGGGCCGATCAGCCCGGTACCTTGTTCATCACCAGCCAGTAAATGCCGGCCTTGGCAATTTCCTCGCTGAACTTCCGGAAATCCACCGGTTTGACCAGATAGCTGTTCACGCCCAGGTTGTAGCTCCTGACAATATCGCCTTCCTCCGCGCTGGACGTCAGCATGACGACCGGAATACTGCGCGTCTGCGGGTTGCGCTTGATTTCCGCCAACACTTCGATGCCGTCCATTTTCGGCATCTTCAGGTCCAGCAGAATCAGTCTCGGTCTGTAATCAGTATAGTGACTGAATCGCCCTCTGCAGAACAGAAAATCCAGCGCCTCCTCGCCGTCCTTGAGCCAGACCAGGTTGTTGGCCAGATTCGCCATCTGCAGGCCGCGGATCGTGATTTCCGCATCTTCCTGGCTGTCTTCCACGAGCAGGATTTCGACTTGTTTGAGTTCACTCATGCGGTTGCCTCGGCTGGTAGGGAAAACCGGAATGTTGCGCCCTGTCCCGGTATCGCCTCCGCCCAGATGCGCCCACCATGGCGGGTGACGATCCGCTGCACAATCGCGAGCCCGACGCCCGTCCCGGGAAATTCCGCATCACTGTGCAGGCGCTGAAACACGCCGAACAGTTTTTCGTAATACTTCATGTCGAATCCAACGCCGTTGTCCCTGACCAAATAGACACACTCGCCATTCTGCAGTTCGCCTGTCACGGCGACTTCAGGGTTCGGACTCCGGCTGCTGTACTTGAATGCATTGCCCAGCAGGTTGGTCCAGACCTGGGTCAGCATGGCTTGATCGCCCGATGCCTCGGGCAGATCGCCGATTGAAAAACGCGTTGATGGATAATCGCCGGATGCGGTCAACTCCGAGTGTACCTTGTTTACCAGGGCGGTCATGTTGACACGGGTTGCGGTCAGCGGATTCCGCCCCACCCGCGAAAACGCCAGTAAATCGTCAATCAGCGTGCTCATTTTTTCCGAATTCCGGACGATCACGCTGATAATCCGCCGGCCTTCGTCGTCCAGCTGTGCTCCGTATTCCGTCTCGAGGATGCGGGCAAAGCCGTTGACCGCGCGCAGCGGCGAACGCAGGTCGTGCGAAATCGAATAGCTGAAGCCTTCCAGTTCCCTGTTGGTGGCCTCCAGAGTCTGTTTGGCATGAACGAGATCCTCGTCCATGCGCTCGCGCTCATGCACTTCGTCCTTGATGCGGAAAAACAGATACAACTTGATACCAAACATGAATACCAGCAACACGCCAAACAGCACCACCGCACGCATTGCGGTGGCATGTGCCTGATTCAATCGCTGATCAAGCAGGCCTTTTTCCGTTTCCCGCATGCCGGCAAGCAACCGGTCTGGCTGCTGCAGTGCCTGATAAGCGGCCGCCATCTCGGTTTGTGCCGCGCCTGCGGAAATCTGCGATTTTTGCCGTGCAGCGATCATCCGGTCCTGCAACCCGCGCAACTGCAGCGCCGCATCGCCAAGTAGCGCCACCCGCACCTGCTCAGTCGGGTTATCGCGGGTCAGATTGCGCACACGGTCCAGAAGCCCACTCAGGTTCTCATAAGTCTCGTCGCGTTGTTTCAGCTGCAGAGCGTTGCCGGTAACCATGAACGCACGCGTATCCAGCTCTGTGCCCTGTATCCGGGTTTGAATTTCATCAATGGATTGCAGTACATCGTAGGAGTGAGTGACCCAGCGGGACGCATTGATGAAGGCGCGAACCGCATAGCCACCGGCAATCACCGTGATCCCCAATATCACGAACGTGGCGGCGAATCCGGCCAGCACTTTCTTTTCGATTGTTGTTAAACGCATGTCTAATCCTTTAAACAGCACAGGCACGGGGGAAGTCGAATCTCATCAACATGAGTCGTCTGTTCCCGGCACCTGACAGCCGCGCTTGTTCAGCCCGCCGTGCCGCAGATTCGTCCCTGACTGCAATACCTTACATAAATTCGTCCGCTGAATGGCGATCCCATGGTTGGGTAAATTATCCCAAGAGTCAACCACGCACCGACCTCCGCCTGCGCGGCATCGCACGGACGCCTGACGGCGACACCCGCTTGCCGTCCGGCACCGCGGTCTTTAGTCTCCCTCCCGATGTGAAAAATATCTGCGACCCAGCGCACGCTTGGCGCAGGCACGGCACTGGAGACAGACTTTGAGCGGAATTCTGGAACGGCTCGACCGGGCCCCCGTCGGCCCACTGCACCGGCGGGCCGCGTGGGCGGCGGGCCTCGGCATCTTTCTCGACGGTTACGACCTGTCCATCATCGCCGTCGCGCTGATCCTGCTCAAACCGCACTGGCAGCTCACGCCGCTCGAGACCGGGCTGCTGGGCGCCGCCGCGCTGGCCGGTGCCTTTCTCGGCAGCCTGTTCGGCGGGTCGCTCGCGGATCGCTACGGCCGCAAGGCCATCTACCTGCTCGACATCGCGACATTCCTGATTGCCGCACTTGCATCGGGTTGCGCCTGGAATGTGGCCTCGCTGGTTGCCATCCGCTTCATTCTCGGCGTTGGTGTCGGTGCCGATTACCCGCTCTCGGCGACCTACCTGGTGGAATTTCTGCCACCGGCGCAACGCGGTCGCATCAGCATCTGGGTGTTCGCGCTGTGGATGGGCGGCGCCGCAGTGTCGAGTGCAGTCGGGCTCTTGCTGCTGCCGTTCGGCGATTACGCCTGGCGCATCATGCTCGCCTCCGGCGCGCTGCCGGCATTCGCGGTACTCTGGTTGCGCAAGAATCTGCCCGAGTCGCCGCGCTGGTATTTGCGCCACGGTCGCCATGAAGAAGCGGCCACCGTGCTCGCCGCACTCGATCCGACGTTGACCGATGCTGAGCGCGATGCCTTTGTCGCTTCCGAATCAACACGCATCGTGCGTCCCATCTCCGCGTGGCGCAGCCTGTTCAAGCCGCCGTATCTGCGTCGCACCTTGTTCATCTCGCTGCCGTGGTTTCTGGTGGATGTCATGAGTTACAGCTTCGGCATCTACGCGCCCTTGCTGCTGATGGAACTCGGGTTGCACGGCAAGGTGCAATCGGTGATCGGCAACACGGTGCTCGACATCGTTTCGCTGGCGGGCACGGCGCTGCTGGCTGTCAGCGTGGATCGTATCGGCCGGCTCAAGGCGCAGATCTGGGGGTTTCTGGGCGACGGCGCCGGCCTGCTGCTGATCGGATTGTTTGCACTGCGCGGCGACCCCCCGCTGGTCATCCTCATTTCAGGTTTGCTGTTCTGGCAGATCGCCAACAGTTTCGGTCCCGGCAACACCTGCTGGCTGTTTCCCGCCGAACTTTATCCCACGGAATTGCGCGCCTCGGCGCACGGCGTCGCCACTGCCGTCTCGCGCATTGCAGCCCTGACCACCGTGTTATTGTTGCCGCTGGTTCATGGCTGGCTCGGCAATGCCGGGCTGATGCTGCTGTTCACAGGCGTCGCCATTCTGGGCGCAGCAGTTTCCGCCTGGCTGGGCGAAGAAACCATGCTGAAACCATTGGAACAGGAAGCGGTCACAGGCTGACGTGACCGTCGGAACAACCAGGAGTAACTCATGAACAGAACCGCCCGATCCATTGGCCTGATGGGCGCTGCGCTGATCACCTTCGGTGTATCGGCAACCGCCGCTGACATGCACGGCACACCCATCATGCTGCCCGGCGGTGAGCACGGCCTTGGCCTCGATGACATGAGCTATCTGCCCGCGCTGCAGCGCATCGTGGTGCCCGCCGGTCAGACCGGCGCGCTGGTGCTGATTGATCCGGACAGCAATTCACTCGGTTCGATACCCGGCATTGCACCCACCGCGTCCGGAAAACCGGGCCGGCATGGCCGCGACGAAGGCACCAGCTCCGCGGCATACGGGGATGGCTTTGTTTTTGCGAGCGATCATACCGACCGGGCCATTGCGATTGTCGATCCGGAACATCAGCGTGTCGTCAATCGCACGCCGCTTGCAAGCGGTTCCGATTACGTGCGTTACTTCGCCGCGCAGCACGAAGTCTGGGTCACCGAACCGGAAGCGGCGCAGATTCAAGTGTTCCGCTTCAGCGCGAATCCGCACCCGTCGCTTGTGCCGGAAACGACGATTGCCGTGCCGGGCGGCCCCGAGTCACTGCTGTTCGATGCCGCACGTCAGCGCGCATACGCGAACCTCTGGAAAACGAAAACGGTCGTCATTGATACCGCAACGCACAAGGTGGTGAGCGAATGGCCGAACGGCTGCAAAGGCAGCCGCGGACTCGCACTGGACGCAGCGCATGCGCACCTGTTCGTCGCCTGCACGGAGGGCGCGGTCAGCAGCCTTGCATTGAACGACAACGGCAGGATTCTCGCGCACGCAAAGGCTGGCGCCGGCATCGACATCATCAGTTACAGCCCGGCGCTGCATCATCTGTACGTGCCTGGTGCACGCAGTGCCACATTGACGATTTTCGACGTTGCACCATCAGGCGCGTTACGGGCCCTTGCCACCCATCCAACCGCGCAACACGCACACTGCGTCGCAGACGACAACAACGGTCACGTGTACGTCTGCAATCCGCGCGGCGGCGGCGTGCTGGCGTTCACCGATTCAAACGGCACCTGACGCGCCAAATAAAAATGCGCCCACCTTGCGGTGGGCGCCAGGTACCAGGGCAAAGGGAACCCCGGATTGCCATCGATTGGGGAGACCGATGGCGATGGCTGTCGGGCGACAGCCAAGCTCAACCGTCATGCGCTGCGGGCCGGCTTGTCATCAACCTGCAGACACCTGACTGCACATGACACACCGGCGTGATCGGGGAGGACACCCGGCCGGCAACCAGATCGCAGCCGGCTGCCGGTGCAATGCATGTGCGTTCTGCACTCAAGCAAGTTGCGTCAGCGGTTTGATCGTAGTCCAACACGCCACGGCAATGTGTTTCCGGATTGTAAGAATTTGTAAAATTCGGGCGGGGCAAGGGTAGAATCCTGATTATGCAAAACGGGTTGATTCTGGAATCGGTTCTGACCTGTCCGCATTGCGGGCACCGGCACGCCGAGCGCATGCCGACCGACGCCTGTCAGTTCTTTTACGAGTGCAGCGCGTGCCACACGCTGCTGAAACCCAAGCCCGGCGACTGCTGCGTGTTCTGTTCGTACGGCTCGGTACCCTGCCCGCCCAAACAGGCCGGCGATTCGCACCGCTGCTGATTCAATCCGCGATCAGCGGAAGTCGCGCGAATGGTGCTGCAGACGACCGAGCAGATGATCGTGATCGGTCAGCTTCCCCGCGACCACATGCAACACCCCGTCTTCATGCTGCACGGTCCCGGTGACACCCAGTAACCGCGACCTGAGCAGCACGTTGCGCTGCCGTTCCGCCAGCGCCGGCCACACCACCACATTCACCTGACCGGTTTCATCTTCGAGCGTCACGAACGTCACGCCCTTGGCGCTGCCCGGACGCTGTCGGTGCGTCACCAATCCCGCGACCCTGACCGGCATGCCGTTGCGCAGTGTTGCAAGCGTCTCTGCGCTGCGCACACGTTGTGCAGCCAATCGCGTGCGCAACAACGCCAGCGGGTGCCGCCCGAGCGTGACACCGACACTGGCGTAGTCGGCAACAATGTCATCGCCCTCGCCGGGCGTTGCGAGCAAGGGCAGCGCTTCCGGAACCGGCATCGCACCGAGTGGCAACGGCGCTTCCATGCCGAGCGCCGCCCACTGCGCGCGACGCCGGTGACCGGCAAGCCCGGACAAGGCCCCGCTCGCCGCAAGCACCTGCAATGCCGCGCGATCGAGTGCGGCACGTTGTGTGAGATCGGCAATGGATTCAAATGCACCGGAGCGGCGCGCTGTCACAATGCGCCGTCCGGTTGTTTCGCTCACGCCCTTGATCATCAGCAGGCCGAACCGTATCGCCGGTTGTGTTTCATTTTCGCGTGCGTCGAGCGTACATTCCCAGTCGCTGGCATTGACGTCCACCGGCTGCACTTCGACGCCGTGCCGGCGCGCGTCCGCGACGAGTTGTGCCGGCGCATAGAAGCCCATCGGCTGGCTGTTGAGCAAGGCACAGGTGAATGCCGCGGGTTCATGGCATTTGAACCAGGCCGAGACGTAAGCCAGCAAGGCAAAACTCGCGGAATGCGATTCCGGAAATCCGTATTCGCCGAAACCCTGAATCTGGCGAAAGATCTGTTGCGCGAATTCGTCGCTGTAACCGCGTTCGCGCATGCCTTCAGTCAACCTGCGCTCGAACGGCTCCAGCCCACCCTTGCGCCGCCACGCCGCCATCGCGCGCCGTAACTGATCCGCTTCGCCCGGCGTGAATCCCGCCGCCACCATGGCAAGCTGCATCACCTGTTCCTGAAAAATCGGCACGCCCAGCGTGCGTTCCAGCACCTGCTTCACTTCCGGGCTCGGATACGTCACCGGCTCCCTGCCCGAACGGCGCGCGAGATAGGGATGCACCATGTCACCCTGGATCGGCCCCGGCCGTACGATCGCGACTTCAATGACAAGATCGTAAAAACATCGCGGCTGCAAACGCGGCAGCATGGACATTTGTGCGCGCGATTCGATCTGGAACACGCCGATGGTGTCGGCGCGCCGGATCATGCGATACACATCCGGATCCTCTTGCGGCACATCGGCGAGCGTCCAGCTTGTATGGCGCAACCTGTTCACGAGCGTCAGGGTGCGGCGCAAGGCGCTCAGCATGCCGAGCGCCAGCACATCCACTTTCAGCAGTCCGATGGCGTCCAGATCATCCTTGTCCCACTGGATCACGGTCCGCTCCGGCATGGCGGCATTTTCCACCGGCACCATTTCGCATAGCGGCCCGCGCGACAGCACGAAACCGCCGACGTGCTGCGAAAGGTGACGCGGAAATCCGAGCAGCGTGTTCACCAGTTCCATCAGCCGCCGGATCACCGGACTGTCCGGATCGAGCCCGGCCTCGCGAATGCGCGCCGCATTCGCTTCGCTGTCGTCCCACCATTGAAACGCGCCGGCGAGGCGATCCACCTGCAGCTGGTTCAGACCCAGCGCCTTGCCGACATCGCGTACCGCGCTGCGCGGCCGGTAGGTAATCAGTGTCGCAGCCAGTGCCGCGCGCTCGCGGCCATACTTCCTGTATAGATACTGAATGACTTCCTCGCGCCGTTCGTGCTCGAAATCCACGTCAATGTCAGGCGGTTCATCGCGTTCCCGGGAAATAAAACGCTCGAACAGCAGATTCGACGAGGCCGGATCGAGTTCGGTAATGCCGAGACAGAAACACACCGCGGAATTGGCCGCCGATCCGCGCCCCTGACACAGAATCTCCCGGCTGCGCGCAAAGCGCACGATGTCATGCACGGTCAGAAAATAATGTTCGTAATGCAGTTCGCCGATGAGCGCGAGTTCCTTTTCGATCTGCGCCTTGACGCTGTCTTTGATGCCCCCCGGCCAGCGCCGCCCGGCGCCTTCATACACCAGTGCGCGCAGATGGGCCGCCGCCTGCCGGCCAGCCGGCACAACTTCTTCCGGATATTCGTAACGCAGTTCGTCGGGTGAAAAATGGCATTGCCCGGCGATAACGCAGGTTTCGCGCAGCAACTCCGGCGGATAGATGCGCGCCAGCCGGGCGCGTGTGCGCAGGTGCCGCTCGGCATTCGGAAACAATGCGCCGCGTATTTCAGCGAGCGGACGCCGCAAACGGATTGCGGTCAGCGTATCCTGCAGCCGGCGCCGTTCCGGCACGTGCATGTGCACGTCGCCCGACGCCACCAGTGGCATGTCGAGTTCCACCCCAATACGCTGCAGTGTCGTCAGATATCTACGGTCCTGTCCGGTCAGCAGCAACTCGGTTGCAAGCCGTACGCGTTCGCCGAACACCTCGCGCAGCCAAGTACCGGTGGCATGCGCCGGGTACGCGCCCGGCAACCAGAGCGCCAGACATTCCGGCACGCCGTTTCCCAGATCGTCGCGCGTCAATCGGTAGTCGCCTTTTTCCGCGGCGCGCCGGCCGCGCGTGATGAGTGCGCAGAGACTGCCGTAACCGCGGCGGTTGCGGGCCAGCAGCACCAGCCGGGTATCGTCAACCAGCCGGATTTCGCTGCCCGCGATCAGCGGCAACCCAGCTTCCTTTGCAGCGACGTGCGCGCGCACCAGTCCCGCGACCGAGCATTCGTCGGTCAGCGCCAGTGCGCGGTAACCGAGTGTCGCGGCCTGCGTGACCAGTTCGGCAGGATGCGACGCGCCACGCAGAAAACTGAAATTGCTGAGCGCGTGCAATTCGGCATACTCCGGCAGGGCTTCGCCGCGGTGCTTCATGCAAACAACCCGTGCACGAACCAGCGGCCGGCGCCGCGTTCGCGGTAAAGCCACAAGCGGCGACCGTCCGTGCTGCGCGCCGTGTAATAGTCACGGGCAAGGTCGCGCTCGTCCCACCAGCCGGATTCGATGCGTTCCGGTCCGTCGAGGAGCGTCAGCGTTTTGCCCTGCAGCCGCAGTTGCTGCGCATGAACCCGCACACATTGCGCTTGTTCGAGCAGCCACAGCGGCCGCGGCGCCGTCATGATTGGCGTGCTGCGCTGGGCACGCGAACTGCCTTGCCAGGCAAATTCCGGACGGTGATCGGCCAGCACGCGCAGGCGTGCGATTGCACGCCGCCCCAGCCGCGCGCGCAGTTTGTCCATCAGCGCCGCCAGATCCTCGCCGCTGCGTCCCGCGCGCTCGAAAAGATCGGCCGGCGGCGGTGCGTGACGCAGAAACGCGCCGCTGGTCAGGGTGAGTTCCGTCACGGCCTCCGGCAGCACCCGTTTCTGCAACGCTTGCTGCGCCAGTTGCCGCCAGCGTGCCGGGTCGCGCGTCGGCGCCAGCAATCCGAGCGGCAGTTGTGTTTCCGCGCGCTTGAGATGACGGAAGCCGAGCACGACGTTTCCGGTCGTGGCATCGTGCCGGCGCAGCCCGGCACACAGGGCCTCAAACAGACAACTTATATAAGGAAGCATTTGCGCGGTGTCCGCGGTTTCCGCCGGCAACTCCTGGCGGGCGGAAAACCGGAGCGGTGCCTGACGCGGCTTGCGCGGATCGGGCAGGTTGCCAAGCACACGATCCCACGTCCGCAACAATTCAGGACCGAAGCGTCGTGCCAGTCCGTCGCGCGGCAGGCGGAACAGATCGCGCACGGTGCGCAACCCCAGTTGTTCGAATCGCGCACACCACACCGCCGGCCATGACAAAGCCGCCAGCGGCAACGCGCCCAGTGCCGCAGGCAATTGTGCGGCGTGCATGACAACCGTCTCGCGTCCGCTGCGCGCAAACCATTCCGCTGCAACCGGCGTCGGCGCCAGCGCAACGCAGGTGGCATGACCGAGTGCCTGCAACCCTTCGCGAGCGCGCTGCTGCAAACCCTGTGCGCCACCGAACAGATGCGCGCTGCCTGCCACCTCGAGCAGCAGCATATCCGGTGATGACACACATACCGTCGGCGTGAATTTTTCGCTCCACGCCGCAAGCTGATCGAGCAGATGCGCTTCGCGTGCCATGTCGCGCGTGTGAATGGCGAGCTCCGGGATCAGCGCCAGCGCGGCTGCAACCCGCATGCCGGGTTGCACGCCTGCGCGTTGCGCCGCGGCATTGCAGGCAACCAGCTGCGCGTGCGTGCCGTCCGTTTCGATCACGGCCTGCGGAATGTCTTTGGTATCTGCGCACGCTGCCAGCACCAGGTGCGGAAAATGCAGCGCGCACCAGAGCCGTTGCGGTTCGGTCGCGCTTTCCTGTTCCGCTGCACACGGCGCAACCAGCCGCAGACCGGCAAGCGGCCGCGGTTTCGGAAGCGAGGAAGGCAGCGCCATGCTCAACCACTCAGACGTCGTGCGGATCCAGCGCGACCAACACGCTGCGCGGCGGCCGGCCGCGGCACTTGAGCACGGTGACCTGCAATCCGTCCGGTCGCGGCGCCAGTGCCATGCGCAGTGCAGCGGGCGAAGGTTGCTCCGCCGCCGCCATCGGCCGGAACACAAACGCGAGTCCGTCATGCAATTCCGCCGCCAGCGCGAGCCGCCGCAAGACAGGCTGCGTGACCGGCTGCTCCAGCCAGCCGAGCACCGCGCCCAGAATGCCGCTGCGCAGACAGGCTTCCATGGCCCACACTCCGTCCCGTGCCTGCGGTGGCTGGATGAACAGCACCTGCGCCGGATCGAGACCGGCCTGCTGGAGCGCCGGGGCATAGGGCACATATGGCGGATGCACCAGCGCCATCCCCTGACCTGCAGTCATTGCCTCCCGGAGCGCGGGCAACAGCAAAGACAGTTCGCCGATCCCGGCACCGGCCGGGAGCAGTTCGATCAGCGCCCGCTGCGGCCAGCCGCCGCCCGGCAGCACGGCATCCAGCGCCGGCCAGCCCGACGCCAGCCCGGGGGGCTGACTCCGGTCGTCGCCGGGACGGAAAATCGAGGGATGCTGAAGCAGCGCCTCAAGGGCGGGTTTCATGGCAAATACCTGTATGGATATACAGGTATTCTAGACCCCTCCGGGGAGGGGTTGGCAAGCGCTCCGGATCAGCTGTTGAGTGCCTTCGGCCCGCTCACGAACGGGTTGGCCCGTTCATAGAACCTGAGCAGAGGATCCGCGTTCTTGTTGATGCCGATGCGGGGGCTCTTGCCGATCCGGCCCACCGGCTGCACGGCATCCGCCAGCCACAATGGCCCTGCGGCACAGAAGTCCTGGCCATACAGCCGCTTGTTGATCCTGAATGCCTGCGCGAGTTTGCCGGGGCCGCTGGTCAGCGCATGCAGACGCGTGACACCGCGGTGCTTTTTCATCAGCTCAATGCCTTCCAGCGGTTCGATCGCGCGCAACAAGACGCCAGTGCCGACGCCTTCGCGTCCACCGACCACGTTGAGCATGAAATGATTGCCGTAAATGAAATACACATAGGCGTGACCGCGGTCCATGAACAGCGCGCGATTGCGTGGCGTGATGCCGCCATACGCATGACAGGCCGCATCGCCCGGCAGATAGGCTTCGGTCTCGACGATGCGGCCGACCAGCCGGCCGCGCGACAGCTCACGCACCAGCGTCTTGCCGATCAAAAAACGCGCCAGATCAATGCTGCTTTCAGGCAATTCAGCGCGTCGCAAGCGGCGCAAGGTCAATGGTTTCGTTGGAATCTGTAATTCCGCGCGGTTTGACATGGATATCACTTTACCGGTTCAGCAGTTTTCCAATCCGGCACACGATGTTCGCTCTTCGGACAATGTCCATTCTGGAAATTGTCGTTATGTGAATTTCATTTTACACGCCCGGCACGTAACCCGGGGATTTCCCTTGCGACAAACAAACCCTGCGCCACCGTGATGCAGATCACTGCCCGCCGCTTCGATTTGGTCTATAAAAATCGCCGGCGCGTATCGTTCATGGAGATCAGGATATGAAAATCCTCCGCTGGCTTGTGGCTCTGTTTTTACCCTGCGCGCTGCTGGCACTATCCGGATGTAACGGCTCCAGCAGTGCAAGCGATAACGCGACGCTGAACCTGTATGTCGCCGACACGCCGGTTGACAATGCCGCTCATGTCAACATCGTTTTCACCGGTGTCGAAGTTCAGGGCGGCTACGGCAATTCAGGCGGCATGATGGGTTCGGGATCGGGGACATCCGGTCCGCTGGTATTCGATTTTGCCACACCGAAGAACATTGATCTCATGGCGCAGCAGGGTGGCAACAGTGCTGCGCTGCTTTCCGGCGCGACCTTGCCCGCCGGAAACTATCAATGGATCCGGCTCAAAATCGATCCGGCCCAATGCACCATCACGCTCAGCGACGGCAGCGTTCACCCGCTGATCATCCCCAGCGGATCACAGACGGGACTCAAATTGGTGAGTGGCTTCACCATGGCGGCCGGCCAGATGGCGAACTTCACGATCGAATTCAATCTGCGCCGGTCGGTCACCATGGCGAACGGCGGCTACATGATGAGCCCTGCAATGCGGATGATGAACAACCAGCAGGTCGGCAGCATCGATGGCAGCGTGAGTAACACACTCAGTATCGGCAACGTTCCCGTCTCGGATCCCGCCTGCTCGCCTGCCGTGTATATTTATTCCGGCAGCAACGTGACACCCGTTGACATCAACACCACGTCATCGGTGCAGCCGGTGACGACCGAAAGCCTCACGCTGAACACGACAACCGGCAATTACGATTACGACGTGGCCTACCTCGCTACCGGCACGTATACGCTCGCGATAACCTGCGCTGCCAACGACGATCCGTCGCAGGCGGATGCGCTCGCGTTCTCGGCCGCCAAAACCGCCACCGTTACGGCCGGTCAGACAACGGAAGTGGATTTTCCATGAACACTGCCGTGTTGGCAGTCAGGTTCTGGTGCGCGTCGCCAGCACATAGATCGTCACCATATAGATCGCGACGATCGCAGCGGGAATCACGACAAACCGGTG
>DASSOA010000169.1:0-38606 GCA_035701115.1 Gammaproteobacteria bacterium | reverse complement strand
TGCATGGGCAATATCTGCCGCTCGCCAACCGCCGAAGGTGTGTTGCATGCAATTCAGAAGCGGCATGTTCCCGACTTGAAACTGCGGGTGGATTCGGCCGGAACACATGCGCGTTACCATCTCGGGGAACAGCCGGATCTGCGTTCGCAACATGCGGCGAAACTGCGCGGTTACGATATCAGCGGCCATCGGGCGCGGATGGTCACGCTCGAGGACTTCGAACTGTTCGATTTTGTGCTGGCCATGGATACCGAAAATCTTTCCCAGCTGAAACGGATGCGTTCCGGATCGGGCCGCGCCGAGCTCGGCCTGTTACTCGATTTTGCGGCGCACAGCGGATACCGGTCGGTTCCCGATCCGTACATGGGCGGACCAGCCGGGTTTGAACAGGTGCTGGATCTTGTCGAGGAAGGTGTCTGCGGATTGCTCCGCAGCTTGTGTGATCGGCAAGGTCTTGTGTTTCCCGACTCTGTTTCCGGAATCCTGAAAGCGAACGCCCGGCGCTAGGCCGGGCGTTTTCCATCGTTGATCGTCAGGCTATTCGTCGCCGGAATCCGGTTTCCAGGCATCGCCACCCGACTGGCCGGTAACCGGCTCTCGCGCAGGTGAAGCGGGGCGCGGTTCCGGTGGCTGATAACTGCTGGACTCAGCCACTTCGTGCCGGGGCTCGCGTGCGGGTGCCTCGGACGGAGCGGGTGACGTAAACGACTCTGCCGGTACGATTGTCGGCGCAGGTGCGGTTACCCGTTCCGGCACGACCGGTTCAGGTCGCTTCACAGCACCCGGTATGCTTGGGTCGGCGAGGTAATGCGCAATCGAGTCACCCGATGCCGATGGCGGAGCAGGGTTCTGATTCGAAGGTTCCTGCTGCGGCTGGGACTGCTGTTGCGGGCCTCGCTCCCCACCTTCATAGCGCCGGCGGCGGCGGCCGCCGCGACGACCGCGGCGCGTACCGCGTCCGCTGCGTTCTCGCGCCGCATTGGCTTCATCGCGTTCCGGTGCTGTGTTGGTGGTGGGCGCGGGAGTCTGTGCGGTCACAGCGGGCTCCTGGCTTTTGCGTGACGCAGGCGTCACGGGTTCCGGCGCGCGCTGAGCGGGGCGTTCGCGCTGCGGTTCGCGATTGCGATCCCGGTCCCGGTTGCGCGATTGCTGATCGCGCTCCGTGCTGCGCGGAGCATTGCTCGGGCCATTCTGAGTGCGCTCGTTGCGTCGCCCCTCGCCACCACGTCGTTTGCGGTCACGATCCCGGTCACGGTTACGATCGAATTCGCGGCGGTTACCGCGTTCAGGACGGCGTGGCTGCGGCTTCGCGGTTTCCGATTCCCCGCTGCCGAACAGACTGCGCCACAGGCGCACAAACAGACCGGGGCCGGCCTTGCGTTCAACCGCGGGGGCGGATACCGGTGCGGGCGATGTCGGCGTGATGGTCCTTACCGCCGGTTCGGCGGCGGGCTCGCGTTTTGCCTCCGCGCCGGGAACAGCCGGTGCCTCGGGTTCAGCTACCAGCTTGTAGCTTGCACTGGCCGGGCCCGCCTGCCTCATTTCGTCGTCGCGCAGACGCTGGATTTCGTACTGCGGCGTGTCCATGTGCGGGTTCGGCACCAGCACCAGTTCAATGCCGCAGCGTTTTTCGATCGTGGAAATGATTGCGCGTTTTTCGTTGAGCAGGAAAGTCGCGACTTCGACCGGCATCTGCGCGACCACGCGCGCAGTCCGTTCTTTCATCGCTTCTTCCTCAATCAGACGCAGGATCGAGAGCGACATGGATTCCACACCACGGATGCGTCCTTCGCCGGCGCAACGCGGGCATACCACCTGGGTGGATTCACCGAGTGACGGGCGCAGACGCTGGCGTGACATCTCCATGAGACCGAAGCGCGACAAACGGCCGACCTGGACCCGTGCACGATCCATCTTCAGCGCATCGCGCAGGCGGTCTTCAACTTCGCGCTGGTTTTTCTGCGGGGTCATGTCGATGAAATCAATCACAACCAGGCCGCCGAGGTCGCGTAAACGCAACTGGCGTGCAACTTCATCGGCTGCTTCAAGATTGGTACGCAGGGCGGTTTCCTCGATGTCACCACCCTTGGTGGCGCGCGAAGAGTTCACATCGATGGCGACCAGCGCTTCCGTATGGTCAATGACCAGTGCGCCACCGGAAGGCAAGCGCACTTCACGGCTGAATGCGGCCGCGATCTGGCTTTCGATCTGGAAACGGGTGAACAGCGGGACCCGGTCTTCATAGTATTTGAGGCGCGACAGACTCTGCGGCATGACCTGCTGCATGAATGTCTGGGCTTCATGAAACATTTTTTCGTCATCGACCAGAATTTCACCGATGTCGGTGCGCACGTAATCGCGCAGCGCGCGGATGATGACGTTGCTTTCCTGATAGATAAGAAATGGCGAGCTGCGCTCGGCTGCAGCCTTTTCGATCGCCTGCCAGACCTGAATCAGGTAATCCATGTCCCATTGCAGCTCCTCGACGCTGCGCCCCACGCCGGCAGTGCGGATGATGACACCCATGCCATCCGGTATCTGCAACGCCGACATGGCTTCGCGCAATTCGTCGCGGTCGTCGCCTTCCACGCGGCGGGATACGCCGCCGGCGCGCGGATTGTTCGGCATCAGTACCATAAAACGTCCGGCAAGACTGATGAACGTGGTGAGGGCCGCGCCTTTGTTGCCGCGCTCTTCCTTGTCCACCTGGATGACGATTTCCTGGCCTTCGCTCAGGACGTCGCGGATGTTGATTCGGCCGGAGAGGTCGGCGCCCGACTTGAAATAGCTGCGGGAAATTTCTTTGAGGGGCAGGAAGCCGTGGCGCTCGGAGCCGTAATCCACGAAGCATGCTTCCAGACTCGGCTCAATGCGCGTGATGCGGCCCTTGTAGATGTTCGCTTTCTTCTGTTCGCGCGAAGGGACTTCGATATCCAGGTCATACAGTTTCTGACCGTCCACCATCGCGACACGCAGCTCTTCCGGCTGCGTTGCGTTAACCAGCATTCTCTTCATTTTGGATTCTCGCAGACGCTCAACCACGGTCTGCGCAGAGTCACGTGAGGCCGGACGGCCTTCAGGCGGGATTCAAGACTTTACTCTCAGCGGCGCTGCGCGAAGCGCGGCGACCCGGAAATCCAACCTTGGCAACAATCCGCGCGTCGTGACCATGCGAGGCATGGGAGCGCAGTTCTACGGTGCTCATGCCCGGTCAATGAGGGGCGGCGCCGCTGTACACACACAGGTCTGCTACGCTCAGGTCGGCAGACCTACCAGGTAAACCTTGTAAAAGCCTGAAACCGGCTTTTCAGGGAGAGGCGCAGGCCGCTTTGCATATTGGTCGCGGCTTCACCATCTGTCCGGTACTATAGCAGCGAAATTATGCCCCTTCAATGACTCGAAAACTTTTATTTTCAGGAGCTTAACGTGAGTGACGACGCCGGAAAGGTGCGCCGTCTGAAGGTCTCGGATGACGATTCGGACCAGCGGCTGGACAATTTTCTGTTCCGCCATTTGAAGGGCGTGCCGAAAGGGCATGTCTACCGGTTACTGCGAACCGGACAGATCCGGGTCAACAGCCGCCGCAGCAAACCGGAATACCGCCTGCAGTCCGGCGATGAACTGCGATTGCCCCCGGTCCGTCAGGGTGAACCGGTATCGCTGCAGACGCCCCGCGACTGGCAGCGGCAGGTGTTGTCGGATGCCATCCTCTATGAGGACCCGAGTCTGCTGGTGCTCGACAAGCCGGCCGGCATGGCGGTGCACGGAGGCAGCGGCCAAAGTCTGGGGGTGATCGAGGCCTTGCGGGTTATGCGACCTGCCGAGCACAGGCTTGAGCTCGTCCACCGGCTTGACCGCGAGACCAGCGGTTGTCTGGTTATTGCCAGGAAGCGCAGTGCGCTGCGAGGGCTGCACGCCGCTATCCGCGAAGGAAGGATGGAAAAGCGCTATCTGGCATTGCTGGTGGGCCGCTGGGAGGGCGGGGAACAGGTCGTCACTGCGGCGCTGGAAAAGAATCAGTTGCAAGGCGGCGAGCGTATGGTGCGGGTGGCCGCCGAGGGGAAATCCGCCGAAAGCCGCTTCCGGCCTGTCAGCCGGTTTGCCGAGGCAACCCTCGTGGAGGTGACTATTCCGACCGGTCGCACCCACCAGATCCGGGTCCACGCGGCCCATATCGGTCACCCGGTGGCCGGGGACGAGAAGTACGGCGACCGCGAAGCCAACAAGCGGTTTCGCAGCCTGGGGCTCAGGCGCATGTTCCTCCACGCGCATTCGCTGAGTTTTGACCACCCCGTGAGTGGTGAGCCGGTCTCGGTGAGTGCGCCGCTTGACGACGAATTGCGCAGCGTCGTTGACCGGCTGGAATCCGGGGTCAGGGGATAGCGACGCCGGACTGACGCAGGAAGCGGCACAGTGCGATGAGCGGGAGCCCGATCAGGGCCGTCGGGTCCTCCGATTTGACTGTCTCAAACAGGCTGATGCCCAGGCCCTCCACCTTGAAACTGCCGGCAGATTGGTAAGGCTGTTCGGCTTTCAGGTAACGCTCGATTTCCTCGGTTGACAGGGTACGGAAGGTCACGCGGGTGCGGTCGACATGCCGCTGGCGATCGGCGGGCGTGATGACGCAAAGACCCGTGTGAAATACCACCTCGCGGCCGGAACAGGCCGCCAGCTGCGCCATCGCCTGCGGGTAACCGCCGGGTTTGCCCAGAATAAGGTCGTCGAGCGCCGCGACCTGGTCCGAGCCGATCACGAGCGCGTCGGGGTGGCGTGCAGCCACCGCCAGAGCCTTGGCCAGCGACAAGCGCTCCGCCAGCGCTTCGGGCGATTCCTGGGCCAGGCGGGATTCGTCCACCTCCGGCGCCACGCTCTGGAATGGGAGACCGAGCCGCTCCAGTAACGCGCGGCGGAATGCGGAAGTCGAGGCCAGAATGATTTGCATGGGCGCCGTTCTACGGGGCATACCCGGCGCCGTCAAGTCTCGCGTTCATAAGGCGCAGTAAAAACAAGGAGTTGCCGGTGATTTGCTTTGACAGTGCAGGCTTCTGAACGTATCATTACGCGCTTATGCCGAACGGTCTGCCGGAGTTCCTGGATCTTGCGCGTTTGACGCGTCAGCCGCTGGAACTGGCGGGCCGTGTGCGTATGAAGGCGATGCCGCGATTGAATGCGATATTGTCCGGCGCGGCAGGCGACCCCGCGCTGGTTTTGCACGCGGTCGACGAAGGCAATGGGCGGGTCAGCGTGCGCGGCGGGATTGAGGCCGAACTGCCGCTGACGTGTCAGCGCTGCCTTGAGCCGATGACGCAGCCGGTCAGCGCGGAATTCAGGTTGATATGGGTGCGAAGCGACAGCGAAGCAGCCGCGCTTGAAACCGAGGAGCCATTGTTCTCGCCGGATGGCCGCATCAATCTGGCTGAACTGGTGGAAGATGAACTATTGCTGGCTGCGCCGTCAGTGCCCATGCACGAAAATGCGCGCTGCAAGGCGAGCAAACAGGAAAAAGTGCCACAGACCGGCGAGCTGAAGTCGAAGATCGGGCAAACACAGAATCCATTTGCGGTGCTGGAGCAGTTGAAGCGGCATCGCTAGTTTTTAACCGAACCGAATTCTTGAGCAGGAGTTGATTATGGCTGTCCAGAAAAGTCGCAAGACCCCGTCCCGCCGCGGTATGCGTCGTTCACACGATGCGCTGAGTGGTCCCACGTTGTCGGTGGATGCCACCAGTGGCGAAACCCATCGCCGCCATCACATCACGGCCGACGGCTATTACCGCGGCAAGAAGATTCTGACTACCCGTCAGGAAGACTGACCCGTTTCACAGTGCAATTCGGACATCGCCGGAACAAGTCGCTTGTTCCGGCGATTTGCTGAATTGAGCCGGCAATCCGCGAACCGAATGGTTCGTCGTTTACTGACCCGATGGGGTTCTCATGAAGCAGGATTCCCGATCCCGTGAGCGCTAACACGGTAACGATTGCACTCGATGCGATGGGCGGCGACCACGGCCCGAGTGTGGTGATTCCGGCTGCGCTCGACATGCTGTCCCGAAATCCGTCGCTGCGAGTGATTCTCGTAGGCGATACAGCCACCCTTCAAAAGTCGCTGCGCGGCCGAACCGAATACGGCGACCGTTTGAAGATTCAGCACGCCACGCAGGTCGTCCTGATGGACGAGTTGCCTTCGCAGGCGCTGCGCGGCAAGAAAGACTCTTCCATGCGCGTCGCCATCAATCTGGTCAAGGAGGGTGTAGCCGACGCCTGTGTCAGTGCCGGCAACACCGGCGCATTGATGGCGACCGCGCGTTTCGTCCTGAAGACGATTCCCGGCATCGATCGTCCCGCAATCTGCGCCTTGATTCCCTCGCACGAGGGCCACACTCACATGCTGGATCTGGGTGCCAATGCAGACTGCACATCCGAGCAGCTGTTCCAGTTTGGTGTGATGGGTGCCGCGCTGGCCAGCGCGGTGTACGGCATTGCCGAACCGCGTGTGGGATTGCTGAACATCGGTGAAGAGGAAATCAAGGGAAACGAAAAGGTGAAGGAAGCCGGCAAGCTGATTGCGTCGAGTCACCTCAATTACGTCGGTTTCGTGGAAGGCAACCACATTTTCTCGAAGGATGTGGACGTTGTGGTCACCGACGGTTTTGTCGGCAACGTGGCACTCAAAACCATGGAAGGGCTGGCCAAGATGATTGGTCAGTACATCCGCGAGGAATTCCGTCGTACCGTCTTTACACGATTCCTCGCGCTGGTTTCGCTTCCCGTATTGCACGCATTGAAGCGGCGGCTTGATCCCAGGAACTACAACGGCGCAAGTCTGCTCGGTCTGAAAGGCGTGGTTGTGAAAAGCCACGGCAGTACCGACAGCGTCGGATTTGCCAGCGCGATCCGTATCGCCATTCTTGAAGTCCAGAACCAGGTGCCGCAGCGCATCAGCCGGCTCCTCGAAAGCCAGCTTGCAGACAGGCAGGTGAACAACAATGACTGAACGCATTTATTCCCGCATTGCCGGGACCGGACTCGGCCTGCCGGAGCGTATTCTGAGTAATCGCGATCTTGAAAAGATGGTCGACACTACCGACGAATGGATTCGCACGCGCACCGGCATCGAGCGCCGGCACATCGCTGCCGAAGGCGAAACCAATCTCGATTTCTGCGAACAGGCGGCGCGCAATGCCATGCAGGCGGCCGGTGTCGGACCGCGGGATATCGATCTCGTCATCGTTGCCACCACCACGCCCGATCAGGTATTTCCCAACATGGGTTGCCTGTTGCAGCGCCGGCTGGATATCCACGGCCCGATGGCGTTCAGTCTGGAAGCCGCCTGTGCCGGGTTCATCTACGCGCTGGATATTGCTGACAAGTTCATCCGCACCGGCAGCGCGAAATGCGCGCTGGTGGTGGGTGGCGAAACCTTGTCGCGCATGACGGATTACACGGATCGCTCGACCTGCGTGCTGTTCGGTGACGGCGCCGGCGCCGTGGTTCTGCAGCCGTCCGCGGAGCCCGGCATTCTGTCAACGCATGTGCATGCCGACGGCCAGTACGCCGACATGCTGTATTTTCCATCCGGCGTGTCGAAAGGATTCAATGATCTCAAGTCCGGTAAGGATTTCATCCAGATGAAGGGCAACGAGGTATTCAAGGTTGCCGTGCACAAACTGGGTGACATCGTGATTGAGGCGCTTGAAGCCAATGGCATGACCGGCGATGACATTGACTGGCTGATCCCGCATCAGGCAAACATGCGCATCATCGAAGCAACAGCACGCAAGCTGAAGATGCCGATGGAGCGCGTGATCCTGACCATCCAGGAGCATGGCAATACCTCAACCGCGTCGGTCCCGATGGCGCTGGACGTTGCGGTGCGCGACGGTCGCGTCAAGCGCGGTCAGACCGTTCTGCTGGAAGCCTTCGGCGGCGGATTCACCTGGGGCGCCGCGCTCATCAGGTTCTGAACCTGCCTGCATGCCGGTCTTTGGCATCCGGATGCCGGACTGGTGTCACCAACACGACACAGGCACCGTGATGATTCCTGTGCCAGACTTCTTTCGGTCGCTGCGCTGATGCGGCGACATTCCGCACGATAATCGGCTTCCGGCAACGGCCCGCATCCGCCGCCTGCCCTCGGAAAAAGAAGGGGAGGGCAAAGCCCTCCCCGTTAATTACCACAGACGATTCAGCTGGCCATTACATCTCAACAGGCTTTACGCTGACCGGTTTGCCGACCATCAGCGTGGGCGCGCCTGCTGCGTACGCAGCCTTGTTATAGGCGGGTACGTCTGTCTGCAGCAGTGAATTGAACTGTGCCAGCACCTTGTCCAGTTTGCCGGCAAGTTCAGTGCCGGTCTCCGCCACATTGGGCGGATAGGGCTGCGGATCGCCCATGTAGGCGTACATCATGTATTCCAGCGAGTCATTGAGGCTCTGGAGATAGTGGATGTCGTCTTCAATGGCATCGTGCTGCACTTCGGAGTTATAGACGCTGTCCTTGAGCGCGCCCAGTTTCTTGTCCAGCGCTTTGGCCTGGCCGAGCACCGCCGCATACTGCTTCTTGTCATCGCCGGATTGCGCCTTCTGCTCGAAGCCCGACAGGCTGGACTGCATTGCGACAAGGCGATTCAACATTTCATGCAATGCACTCACCTGATTACGCGTTGCCAATCCCTGTCGGGTGCGGTACTGCATCTCGGTCAGGGAAAGTTTCTGGTTCGGGTCGCTCACCACCCGCGCAGCAGCAGTTGCAGTTTTGCCGTTTACAGTCACTGCGACAGTGTAGGTACCCGGCAATACCAGCGGACCATGGTTGCCACCGAAGCCTTCGCCGCCGCCCATGTGATGCTCGAAATCGAGTTCAGTGGGACCCTGGTAGCGCATGTTCCAGACAAAGCGGTTGACGCCCTGTTTGGCTGAGCCATATTCGGTGTCGACGACGTTGCCGTTGCCGTCCTTGACTTCGATTTTGACTGGAGACTCGTGGTCCTGTTTTTCGCTCGCCGTCGCTTTGAGTTCCTTGGCGAGGTAATAGTCAACGACGACACCATGCGGTGCATTGGGCGTTGTAAAAGCAGGTTCCGCGCCTTCACCGCGGTTCCAGGTGATGAACTGGGTACCGGTCGATGCGCCGAACAAATGGAATGTCTCATTCCTGACTTGTTCGTCCATCTGCTCGAGGGGGCGCAAGTCATCCAGCACGAACAGACCGCGTCCATGCGTTGCCACCACCAGATCATGGTGTACAAATTTGAGGTCGTACACGGGCACCACCGGGAAGTCCGCCTTCAACTGCTGCCAGTGCTTGCCGCTGTCCCGTGAATACCAGAGCCCGGTCATATTGCCGAGGATCAGCAAACCGCGCTGGTCGGGATCTTCGCGAACCACATTGACAGCGGCATCGGGCAATCCTTCGTCAATCCGCCGCCAGGATTTGCCGAAGTTATCGGTTGCATAAACGTGCGGCTGATCGTCTCCCAGCATGTGGCCGTCAAATGCCACATAGGCGGTTCCGGCATCGAATGGAGAAACGCCGATCTGGTAGACGCGTTCCCATTTCGGCGCACCGGATGGCGTCACATTTTCCCAGTGTTTGCCGCCGTCGCGGGTCATGTGGACCAGTCCGTCGTCGCTGCCGGTCCAGATCACCTTCTGGTCGGTCGGCGCGAGCGTGATGGACAACAGGGTGTCGTAGTTTTCCGCGCCGGAAATGTCGTAATTGACCGGGCCACCCGGCAACTGCTGCTTGCTCTTGTCGTTCCGGGTGAGATCACCGCTGATTGGTTCCCAGTGAATGCCGCCGTCGGTGGATTTGAAAACGACATTGGCGCCGAGGAACACGGTATTCTCATCGGTCGGCGATACCGCAATCGGGGAAGTCCAGTTGAAGCGGTATTTGAGGTCCGCAAGCGCCGTGTCGTTGATGAAGCCGGGACCGCGAACATAAGGCATCGTGAAGGTTGAACGATGCGTACTGAGGTCGTAGCGACCGATTGCACCGTCCTGAGAATCCGAATAGATGATGTTCGGATTGCTGGGTGCGGGAACTGCGTATTCACCGTCGCCGCCGGTTACCGTGAACCAGTCGGCGCCGGAGACCACGTCATCGGCCAGTGTGCTGGAGGGGCCGCACCAGGCGCTGTTGTCCTGCAGGCCGCCACACAGGTTGTAAGGCGTGCGGCTGTCGGCAGCGACCATATAGAACTGCTCGATGGGCAGACTGTCGAGGAACCGCCACGACTTGCCGCCGGTCGTCGTCAGATAGACGCCGCCGTCATTGCCCTGAATGATGCGGTTCGGATCCTTCGGGTCGATCCAGATGGCATGGTGATCAACATGAACGCCGCGATCAATCGGCGTGGCGGTTTTGCCGCCGTCGTCGGAACGCATCATCAGGAAGGACAGGAAGTAGATGCGGTTTTCATTGTCGGGCGCGACTGCCATGCGCGAGAAATAGAATGGCCGCACATCGAGGTTGTAGTTGTCGCTGATTCTGGTCCAGTCGTCGCCCATGTTGTCCGAGCGCCACAGCAGGCCTTCGCCGCGCTTGGCTTCAATCAAGGCGTACACGCGATTGGAATCGCTCGGCGCTACGGCAAGCGCGATTCGGCCCAAGGGGCCCTTGGGCATGTCCTTGGTGAGCTTGGTCCAGGTGTCGCCGCCGTCGGTCGAACGCCAGATGGCGCTGCCCGGCCCGCCGTCGTCCAGCGTCCAGGGAAAGCGGCGTACCTGCCACATCGCGGCATAGAGCACCTTGGGGTTGTTCGGGTCCATGACCATGCTGGCGACACCGGTCTGATCATTTACGAACAGCACTTTTTTCCAGGTCTTGCCGCCATCGGTGGTCTTGAACACGCCGCGTTCGGCATTGGGTTTCCAGATGTTGCCGATCGCGCCGACAAACACGGTATTGGAATCGTGTGGATCCACGATCACCCGTGATATCTGACCGGCATCCTTGAGTCCCATGAATTTCCAGCTGTGTCCTGCATCAGGGGAGAAGTACACGCCGCCGCCGCTGAGCACGTTGTTGCGGACGTTGGCTTCGCCGGTTCCGACCCAGACCAGATTGGGATTGGATGGCGCCAGTGCGATGTCGCCGATTGAGGCGGTGTCGGCGTCCTTCAACACCGACTCCCAGTGCTGCCCGCCATCGGTACTTTTCCAGACACCTCCCGCAGCGGCACCGACGTAATAGATGTGTGGATTGCCCGGGATACCGACCACGGCGCTTACCCGTCCGCCGGCCACTGCCGGGCCGAGGTTGCGGAATTTCAGATTCTGGAACGGATCGGGTTGGGTGTTTCCACTGTTATCGGCCGCGTGTGCGGCGGCCCAAGGGAGGGCAATAGCCAAGATAAATACAGAAAATACATGAACTAAGCCGGACTTCTTCATAATAATTCTCCGGGCGTGGGGGTGAACAAAAAAACAGCAACAACAAGGCGCGCAGCGCGCATGCCCGCAATTAGTGCTCGGTCACCGCGTCAAAGTTCCCTGGCAATCCGCTTTGTGCTGACAGCGTCTGGCGCAGGTGGCGGGGAAACAGGACGCGCGGTGCAGGGCAGGCAGCCGGATCCGTTGCCCGGACGATCAATAATAGACGCGGAAGCGCAACGTTGTGGTGTTGTCCAGTTGGCTGTCATGCGCATAGGAGAGTCCCAGCGCGAAGCGCCGGGTTGCGTTGAATACGATGCCGACTGCCGCTTCATTGATTCCCTGTGTAAGGTAATAGTGGCTGGCGCTGGCGTCGAATTCGAAGCGTGACGCCATTCGATGGCGTACGCCAAGGGTCAGTTTATAGCCGTTGTCGGTGCTCGATCTGCTCTGAATCGCAGTCCGGTTGTTCAGGTAGAGAATATCGGTGTAAAAATCCGTATCGTTGCCAAATGAGTCCTCACCGCGAAAGCCAACCCAGTAATTGTGATTGTTGATATCGGCTGGTGAAGCCGGTGTATCGAGGCGCGCCACGCCCGCGAGCAGTTGCAGGTCCATCCCGGAAAATGCATAGGTAAACTGAATGGCCGGCCCTTTCGCGCCGTCGCCGACGTGGGCGGCAGTGCGCTGGTAACTCAGTTCCGCATACTGATAGTCGAAATTGGCGGCCGATGCAGCAACAGGAGCCAGCGCGAGACAGGCAAACAGGACAGCGGACAGTTTCACGAAATCTCTCCCTTTGTGGGTGCTAGTGCACCATCGCGTTCAGATTGAAGATCGGCAGCATGATGCCCAGCACAATGAGCAGCACCAGCACACCCATGACCAGGATCAGCACCGGCTCGAGAATACCCAGCAGCATTGCCGTTAGGGTTTCCAGCTCGCGTTCCTGACTGACAGCCGCGCGTTCCAGCATGGTGTCGAGCTCGCCGCTGGATTCGCCGCTTGCAATCAGATGCACCATCATGGGCGGAAACAGATTGCTGCGCGACAGCGCCTGACTGATAGAGGAGCCTTCACGCACCCGCAGTGCAGCCTCCGCAACGGCTTCGCGCATGGGCACATTGAGAATGACTTCGCCTGCGATACGCAGCGAATCGAGCACCGGTACGCCGCTGCCCGCGAGAATGCTCAGGGTGCGGGTAAATCGCGAGGTGTCGACACCACGAACCAGCCGCCCAACCAGCGGCATTCGCAGCTTGTTTCGATCCCAGCGCCTGCGTACATCGGGTTTCGCGAGCGCGCGCCGCAGCGCATAGACCGCAACCACGAGCGCGACGAGAAGCCAGATGCCGTAGTGTGTCAGGAACTTGCTGATGCCGATAAGCGCCACGGTCAGAAACGGCAGGGCTTGCCCGGTGTGGGAATACACTTCGGTGACTTTAGGCACAACGTAAGTCATGAGTCCCAGCACAATGAGCACGGCAACCGTGGTAAGTATCATCGGATAGATCATTGCGATGGACATTTTCTGCCGCAGTCGCTGATGGTTCTCCGCGTAATCTGCAAGACGTTCCAGCACGCCATCGAGGTGACCGGTGTGTTCACCGGCGGCCACCGTGGCACGGAATATTTCCGGAAAGATATGCGGAAACTGACCGAGGCCGTGAGCGAGGGTATGACCTTCCATCACGCGCGAGCGCACAGAAAGCAGCATGCTCTTGAGGCGGGGTTTCTCGTTCTGTTGCGCGGCAGCAAGCAGCGCTTCTTCAACGGGCAACGCGGATCGCACCAGCGTGGCGAGTTGGCGGGTAATGAGGGCAAGGTCAGTGGCACTGATTCCGCGCCGCAGGCTCAGTCCCGACTTGGCACTCTTTGTTTCCTGGGCGGACGCTTCGCTGATGTTGAGCGGGGTCAGTCCCTGTTCCCGCAATTGCTGTCGCACCTGACGCGGTGTATCGCCTTCGATCACGCCTTTGCATTCGCGGCCACGGGTATCGAGAGCGACGTAATCGAAAGCACCCATTGCGTCAGTCTTCCATTGTCACGCGCAGCACTTCTTCAACGCTGGTTTCCCCGGCCAGGACCCGCCGGCGGCCGTCCTGACGGATGCTGGCGGTCTTGGTGCGTGCGTACCGCTCCAGTTCCTGTTCGCCACTGCCGTCGTGAATCATGCTGCGCATACGGTCATCTACCATGACCATCTCGTATACACCGGTGCGTCCCCGGTAGCCGCTGCGGTTGCAATACTCACAACCGACAGCGCGGTATACGGTCGGCGGCTTGTCGCGCGGCAGATCCAGCGCCGAACATTCACGTTCGCCGGCGGCGTATGCCTGCTTGCACTCGGGGCAGAGCAGGCGCACCAGCCGCTGCGCAAGCATGCCCAGCAGACTCGAAGAAAGCAGAAACGGTTCAACACCCATGTCACGCAGACGGGTCACTGCGCCCACCGCCGTATTGGTATGCAACGTAGAAAGCACCAGGTGGCCGGTGAGCGACGCCTGCACCGCGATTTCCGCGGTTTCAAGGTCGCGGATTTCGCCGACCATCACCACGTCCGGATCCTGACGCAGAATCGCACGCAGCCCGCGCGCAAACGTCATTTCGACGCGCGTATTGACCTGGGTCTGGCCGATGCCGTCAATGTAGTATTCGATCGGGTCTTCGACGGTCATGATGTTGCGGCTGCGATCGTTCAGCTGCGCAAGCGATGCATATAACGTCGTGGTTTTGCCGGAACCGGTCGGGCCGGTGACCAAAATAATGCCGTGCGGCTTGTGGATCAGGTCGCTTAACAGCGCCTGGGTCTCGTGCTGCATGCCGAGATGATTGAGTTCCAGACGACCCGCCTGCTTGTCGAGCAGACGCAGCACGACGCGTTCACCGTGGCCGGATGGAATGGTGGAGACGCGTACGTCAACGGCGCGCCCGGCAATTCGCAACGATATGCGGCCGTCCTGCGGCAGGCGTTTTTCGGCAATGTCGAGCTTGGCCATGACCTTGATGCGCGACACCACCAGCGGTGCAACGGCGCGTCGTGATTCGAGCACCACGCGCAAGACGCCATCCACGCGCAAGCGCACGACCAGACGATTCTCGAACGGTTCGATGTGAATATCGGATGCGTTTTCCTTGACAGCCTCGGTGAGCAGTGCGTTGATGAGGCGAATGATCGGCGCGTCATCTTCGCTTTCCAGCAGGTCTTCCGGCTCCGGCAGCGCCTGCGCCACGCTGAACAGGTCGACGTCCTCGTCCAGGCCTTCCATCATCTGCATGGCGCTGTTGGACTGTTCTTCGTAGGCCTGTTGCAGCAGCGTGTCGAACTCTTCGCCGGTCACGCTGCGTACCTGCAAGGGTACGTTCAGCACCCGGCGCGTTTCGAGCAATGCTTCGGGCGGCGCGTCCTGCCGGCAGACTATCTTGGCACTGTCGCCACCGAGTGCCTCGACCAGAACGCCGTGCCGCTTGGCAAACGAAAACGGGATTCCACGTACCGCTTCCGGCGGAGCGGGGGATGCTGCGGGCAGCAGGGATGCGTCGTTGTCAGGTGCCAGTGCCATCTTATCGGCCACCCGGGCCTCCAGATGAGCCGGTGTTTTCCGCGGCAGGCTTCGTGGCCGAAGCGGCCGGCGGTCGCGCTGGCGATGCGTTGGCGGGTGCCGTTGCCGTACCGGCGGCAGGCGCGGATGTCGCCGGAATTTGCGGTTCGACCGGTTTGAGTTCGTCGAGTACCGGGCGTCTTTCACCGGGCATCAGCTGAACCGCCCCCTGATTCTGCAGCTGGAGCTGGCGCAGGTATTTGTATTGTTCGCTTGTGTAGTGCGTCGCCGTCTCCGAGTCCTTGAGAATGGTCGGCTGAATGAAAACCATGAGATTGCGCTTGGTATTCTGGGTGCTCCGGTAGCGGAATAGATTGCCGAGCAGCGGGATACTCCCCAGAACCGGGACGCGCTGCTGCGATTCGATCAGGTCGTGATCGATCAGTCCGCCCAGCACGACAATTTCATGATCCTTGGCGAGCACACTGGTCTTGATTTCGCGCTTGTTCGTCACCGGTTGACCGCCGACGCTGGCGCCGGTCAGGTTGGAAACGACCTGGTCTATCTTGAGCAGAATCGAATTGCCTTCGTTGATCTGCGGCGTCAGTTTCAATTCAAGACCGACGTCTTCACGCTGCACAGTCTGGAACGGATTGATGGACGCCGCCCCGCTGTTGATCCCGCCTGTCGTGTTGGTGTACTGACCGGTCACGAACGGCACCTGCTGCGCAACTTTGATGTCCGCTTCCTGGTTATCGAGTGTGGTAATACTCGGCGTGGATAGAATGTTGGTGTTCGAGTCGCCGGACAATGCGCGCAGCAGGGCGGCAAAGCTGAAGCCGCCGTTCACGATCTTGCCGACGCCCAACGTCAGACCCTGCGGCACGGAAATTCCCGTTGATCCCGTGACGCCGCTGCTGCCGGCAGCACTTGCCGCCGCCGCACTTTGTGCAAGCCCGGCGATGCCGGTGCCGGTGTTGCTGAAATCCGTCAGGCCGGCGGCACCGTTGTTCAGCGCGTCGGCAATCCAGGTGACGCCGAGTTCTGCGGATTTGTCGGACGTCAGTTCCGCTTCAATGGCCTGCACCAGAACCTGTGCACGGCGGATATCGAGCTTGTCGAGAACATTCTCGATCGAGCGCATCATTTTCGGCGGCGCGGTGATCACGAGCGAATTGGTGCGTTCATCCGGGATAACCGACACGTCAGGCATTGAAGCACTGCCGGCGGCGCCGGCCGTGGCGCCCTTGCCGCCGGCCTGCTGCTTGAGATCTGTCACGTAGCCCTTGAGTTCGTCGGCGATATCCTTTGCCTTGGCATAGTGAAGGTACACGACCTGCGTGTTGCCGGTTTCCTGCGGCATGTCCAGACGCGCGATCAGCGCCCGGATCCGAAGCCGGTCATTCTTGTCGCCGCTGACAAGAATGCTGTTGCTGCGTTCGTCTGCCACCAGCTTGAGGGGCGGGCCACCTTCGGCGGCCGTGTTCTGCATCAGAGAGGTAAGTACCTGGGCCACGTCTGTTGCCGACGCATTCTGAAGCGGAATGATTTCAATGTTGTTGTCGGTGCTTTGATCGATCCGGTGAATGATTTCGAGCAGACGCGTCACGTTGGCGGCGCGATCCGAGATGATGAGCATGTTGGCGGGTGTATAGGCCGCCAATTGCGCTTCAGTGGACATCAGCGGACGCAGCACCGGAACCAGCTGTGCCGCCGATACGTTCACGATTTGCACAACCTGGGTCACCACGGCGTCGCCGGGTGTGCCGCTACCGTACTTGTTGCCGGGCTGCTGACGCGCTTCCAGGGCCGGCACGATCTTGATCATGGAACCGGACGGCACCGCCGCCATGCCGTGCACCTGAAGTACGGAGAGAAACGCTGCATAGACCGCATCTTCACTGATGGGTTTGCTCGAGATAACCGTCACGGTGCCCTGGACACGCGGGTCAATAATGAAATTCTTGTGCGTGATCTGGCCGATGGTCGCCGCGACTTCGCTGATCTTGGCATCCTTGAAATTGAGCGTGATGCCGGCGCCGTTGTCGGCAGCACAGAGCGGACCGCTTGCCAGGATCAGGCTCAGCAGCAGGCCGGCCAGCACGGAACGGAGTGACATGCTGCCCGGATGGAATGCGTGATTTGCTCTGTGCACCGACATTTTCCCCTTATCTTATTGCGTGCCGTCCTGCATCTGCAGGACCTGGGTCTGTTGCTGGCCGTTACGCGTGAATGTCACGCTGACCTGATCGGACGTCTTCAGTTTGCTCAAAATGCGCATGCTGTCGGCCGGGTTGTCGAGCGAGATGCCGTTGACAGCTGTAACGACGTCACCGGGTTTCAAGCCCATCTGCTGAAACAGACGCGGGTTGCCGGCCGGAAATACCCGGTATCCCACAAATCTGCCATGTTCCATCACCGGCATGGCACGCACCACATCCAGCAGGCGCTCTGGATTGCGCATGACCTGATGGCGAAGCTGCCCCAGGTTCGCAGGCGGTGGCGCGCCGGTCGTCTGGAAGCCGGACCGCGGCATGGCACTCATCGGCGACATAGACGCACCGGGCGCGCCGGCCTGATCGCCGGTGAATTTCGGCAGCCGCAACGCTTCGGTCTTGCCATTCAGGTTGAGCAGCACCTGATCGGGCAGGATGTCCTTTATCACTGCACCGCCGGGCAACTGGGCACCGATCCCATAGGTCTGTTGCTTGCCTCCGGATTCGATGATGGCGCGCGAGACGGTCTGATTGGCATCGGCTGCGATCCCGCTCAAGGTCAGGTCCAGTGTGGTTTCAGGTGCGTTGGTATTATCCGCTGAACCGCCTGCGCGTGCTGCACCGGCGACCCCGAAGAGATGCTGGTCGGCCAGCTTGCGGAAATCGAAACGCCTGGAGGTTACGCCCGGGCCTTGCTTATATATAGGTGTCGCAGTCCTGGGAGCCGGCAGCACCTCCCAGGTCAGGCGCGCCAGAACCCATGCAGTCGAGAGCAGCAGCACGACACTGACGAACAGCGGAAGGCGGCGCCCGAGTAAGGCGAGGGCGCGGCGCAGGGCCGCTTCGCCGCCCGGAAGACGCAGGACATTGATTGACATAGCGATAGTTTAGGTTACCAGAGAGCGCTTTCGTTCCACGCCGGCCCCATTCCGGCTTACGTCCACCTGCCGCATGATACTGACATGGCCCCTCCAGTCTCAAGGGCCGTGCGACAGGGGCAGGCGGGTCGGATACACTACCTGACATAACGGTCTTCTGGGGAACTGCGTGAACCTCCGTCATTCGGTCCGTGTCGGCATCAGCCTGGCGCTGTTTCTGGTGTTTATCGGCTATATAAACGGCCTCGTGCCGATGCGACTGCTTGATCAACTCGAATACTATGCCTACGACGCCCGCATCCGTTTGACGATGCCCGAAACGGTGGATCATCGCATCGTCATCGTGGACCTTGACGATCAAACCCTGCGCGACAAGGGGTGGCCGCTCTCGCGTGATCTGTACGCACAAATGATCAACCAGCTGTTCGACAACTATCACGTCAAGCTGGTTGCGTTCGACGTCATGTTTGCCGACCGCGATCAGGGCCAGGATCTTGCGCTGCTCGACAAGCTGCAGACCGGCCCGCTGAAAGATGACAGGGATTTCGCGGCTGAAGCTGAAAAACTGCGCCCGGGACTGGAGCGCGACCGGATGTTTGTGGCAAGCCTGTCACACAGACCGACCGTACTCGGTTACGTATTTTCCACTGCCAGCAATTTCAGCGAGCAATCTTCATCCGGGCAATTACCGCCACCGATTCTGGCCGACGCCGCGGCACATTATCCGCGCCTGGAGTTTCCCAAAGCCGTGGCGTATACGAGTAACTTTCCGTTATTTGCAGGCGCGGCGGCCGGGCAGGGCTTCTTTTCCAACCCCAATGATGAAGATGGCAGCTTTCGTCGTGCCTGGCTGATCCGGAATTATCACGGTAATTTGTATGCATCGCTGGACCTGGCGGTGCTGCAGATTCTCAAGAATCAGGCACCGCTGAATTTTCTGTTCGATACCGACGATCCTTCAAAATACGATGCGGCGCATCTGGATGCGCTGTCGGTGGGCGACGCGACCATTCCGGTGGATCACAGCATGGCGATGCTGATTCCGTATCGGGGACCGGTGCGCAGTTTTCCCTATGTGTCGGCGGAGAAAGTCATAGACGGCAAAGCCGATCCCGCCACGTTGGCAAACGCAATCGTGTATGTCGGAACCTCGTCGGCCGGACTTCAGGATCTGCGTTCCACGCCGGTAGGCAGCGTCTATCCTGGGGTCGAGGTGCATGCAAACATTCTCTCGGGAATTCTGGATCACCGTGTAAAAAGTGCGCAGCCGCAATACGGCAGAGGCGCACTGGGTCTATTGCTGTTTGTCATCGCGGCCATCGTGACCTGGTTGTCCATGCGCGCGACCATCCTGATCAACAGTCTGGTGGTATCCGGACTGTTCGTCGCCATCGTGATCGGCAATCTGCTGCTATGGCAGTACGGTGATTTCGTTTTTCCGCTGGCGGCACCGCTGCTGTTTCTGATTGCACTCTTTGTTCTGCATTCACTGTACGGCTTTTTCATCGAATCGCGCGGCAAGCGTCACCTGTCACGGATGTTCAGTCAGTACATTCCGCCCGAACTCGTAGAAGAAATGGATCAGCGGCAGGAAGCCTATTCCATGGACAGCGACAGCCGCGAACTGACGGTCATGTTTTCCGACGTACGGGGCTTTACCAGTATCTCGGAAGGACTCAATCCGAAGGATCTCAGTCATTTGATGAATGAATTTCTGACACCGATGACCCGGATCATCCATACCCACCGAGGCACAATCGACAAATACATGGGCGATGCCATCATGGCATTCTGGGGTGCGCCGCTGCAGGATTCCCAGCATGCGCGTCATGCACTCGAAGCCGCACTCGCGATGAACGAGGCGCTCACCGGCTTGAATGCGGAATTCAAGCGTCGCGGCTGGCCGGAGTTGCGGATCGGCATCGGGATCAATACCGGGACCATGAACGTGGGAGACATGGGTTCCGAATTCAGGCGCGCGTATACCGTCATGGGCGACGCGGTCAATCTGGGATCGCGTCTGGAAGGGCTGACAAAGCAATACGGCGTCGCGGTGATCTGCAGCGAAACCACGCGCGCCGCTGTTCCCGAGTTTGGTTATCTGGAACTGGACCAGGTGCGGGTCAAAGGCAAGGCGCAGCCGGTTGCAATATTCGAGCCGCTTGGACCGCGCGATTCGGTGGATAAGACACTGCGTTCGCTGATGACGCGCCACAAGCAGGCGCTGGCGTATTACCGGGCCCAGGATTGGGATGGTGCGGAACGCGAATTCTTCACGCTCCAGCAGGCGATGCCGCAGCACGGCTTGTTCAAGCTTTACCTCGATCGTATCGCCTATTTTCGGGCTCATCCTCCCGGCGCCGGCTGGGATGGGGTATTCACCTTCACCACGAAATAGCGGCTGGCAGCCCGGCTGTCCTTGTATTGCAATGGCTGGCACCCCATATCCGGTTTAGGCGGTGCATGAGTCTTTACCCGGGTAACGTCATTCGCCGCGCAAACTGTCGCGGAACCGGAAAAACGCGTGGTTTCGCAGGCCAACCGTCTGATTTGTCATGGTTTTTTCCGTCCTCACGGCCCGGCTGGGTCCGGCGCCGGTGCAGATGATTTCAGCTAAAATCAGTGCTATGAGCAATCGCCAAAACGATGATGAAACCCAACGCGGTCTGGTGGTCGAAGAGGCCAAGCCGCGGCTGAAGCCGCCGCCGCTCTACAAGGTGGTGCTGCTGAACGACGACTACACCCCGATGGATTTCGTGGTGGAGGTGCTGCAGACCTTTTTCTACATGGATCGTCCCAAGGCGACTCAGATCATGTTGCATGTGCATACCCGGGGCAAGGGCGTTTGCGGCGTGTTTACCTATGAAATTGCCGAGACCAAGGCCGCGCAGGTCAATGATTATTCGCGCAAGCACCAGCATCCGCTGTTGTGCACGCTGGAGGAAGCCTGACCATGTTGAGCAAGGAACTCGAATTCTGCCTGAATGCCGCGTTCAAGGAAGCGCGCGCCAAGCGGCACGAATTCATGACGGTTGAACACCTGCTACTCGCGTTGCTGGATACCCCGCGCGTGATCGAAGTATTGCGTGCCTGCGGTGCCGACGTCGAAGTGATGCGGCGCGAGCTGCTCGATTACGTCGACGCCAACACGCCTCAACTGGAACTGCCCGATCCGGATGTGCAGCCGACGCTGGGCTTTCAGCGCGTATTGCAGCGTGCGGTATTTCATGTGCAATCGTCGGGGCGAAAGGAAGTCAGCGCGATCAATGTTCTGGTCGCCATATTCGGCGAAAAGGAATCACACGCCGTCTACCTGCTGGGGCAGCAGGGCGTTGCGCGGCTTGATATCGTCAATTACATTTCGCACGGTATCTCCAAGATTCACGAAGATGAACCTCAGCCCGGTGCTGCTGAAAGCGGCGAAGAAGACGAAGACGGCGCCAAGGCCGGACGCAGCGCGCTTGATACTTACACCACCAACCTGAATCAGCTGGCGCGCGAAGGACGCATCGATCCGCTCATTGGGCGTGAGCATGAGATCGAACGCACCGTCCAGATCCTGTGTCGCCGGCGCAAAAACAATCCCTTGTTTGTCGGCGAGGCCGGAGTCGGCAAGACGGCGCTGGCCGAAGGGCTTGCGCGTTTGATTGTGGAAGAGCAGGTCCCGGAACTGCTGCGCGATGCCACGGTTTATTCGCTGGACATGGGTACATTGATTGCCGGCACCAAATACCGCGGCGATTTCGAAAAGCGGTTGAAAGGTGTGATCGGCGAACTCAAACGCCAGCCGGGCGCAATCCTGTTTATCGATGAAATTCACACCGTGATCGGCGCGGGCGCCGCTTCCGGCGGCGTCATGGATGCCTCCAACCTGATCAAGCCGGTGCTGGCGAGCGGGGAACTCAAATGCATCGGTTCCACGACATATCAGGAGTATCGCGGCATTTTTGAGAAGGACCGTGCATTGGCGCGGCGCTTCCAGAAGATCGATGTGCCTGAGCCCAGCGTGGAGGAAACTGCGCGGATTCTGAAAGGCCTGCGCCACAAGTTCGAGGAACATCACGACGTCAAGTATCCGAACAAGGTGCTCGAGGTCGCAGCGGATCTCGCCTCGCGTTACATCAACGACCGGCATATGCCGGACAAGGCGATCGATGTGATTGACGAGGCGGGCGCCAACATGCGACTGCGTCCGGCGAACAAGCGCCGCAAGACCATCAGTGTGCAGGACGTGGAGGAAATTGTGGCGAAGATGGCGCGCATTCCACCGAAGAGTGTGTCGACATCCGACAAGGAAAATCTGCGCAATCTTGAACGCGACCTCAAGCTGGTGATTTACGGTCAGGATCAGGCTATCGAATCGCTGGCTTCGGCGATCAAGATGTCGCGTTCAGGACTGGGTAATGAAACCAGACCGATCGGTTCCTTCCTGCTGGCCGGGCCAACCGGCGTTGGCAAGACTGAGGTAACGAAGCAGCTGGCCTTGATTCTCGGAATCGAATTCCTGCGTTTCGACATGTCCGAGTACATGGAGCGTCACACGGTCTCGCGGCTCATCGGCGCGCCGCCGGGCTATGTCGGATTCGATCAGGGCGGACTGCTGACCGACGCCGTGCTCAAGCATCCGCACTGCGTATTGCTGCTCGACGAAATCGAGAAAGCGCACCATGAAGTGTTCAACCTGCTGCTGCAGGTGATGGATCACGGCACGCTGACGGACAACAACGGCCGCAAAGCGGATTTCCGCAACGTGATTATCGTCATGACCACCAATGCCGGTGCGCAGGAAATGAGCCGCCCGTCAATCGGATTCACGCAAACCGACAATGCGCCGGACGGTATGGAAGCGATCCGTCGCCTGTTCAGCCCGGAATTCCGCAACCGTCTGGATGCTGTGATTCAGTTCAACAGCCTCGATCCGCGCACCATTGCCCGGGTCGTGGACAAATTCATTATCGAGCTTGAAGGCCAGTTGGAACAGAAAGGCGTGGCGCTGGACGTGGATGACGCGGCGCGGCGTCTGCTCGCGGAGCGCGGTTACGACGCCCGGATGGGTGCGCGGCCCATGGCCCGCGTGATTCAGGAGCACATCAAGCGGCCGCTGGCCGAAGAACTTCTGTTCGGGCGACTGGCCCATGGCGGGCATGTACGCGTGGGCGTGAAAAACGGCGAGTTCGAGATCAGCGTCGAGCCGATCGCGCTGCCTGCAGGTACAGCATCGTCAACCACCGAACAGTAGGGCTCGACGGATCATCGGTAAAATGGGGTAGTTCGCCGGGTCTGTTGCCTGGGGCTGTGTGCACCGGGCCGGACCTGACCGGCGTCATTTGCCGCGATAGGTGATGCGGCCCTTGGTGAGATCGTACGGGGTGAGCTCGACGGTGACGCGGTCACCGGTAAGGATACGAATGTAGTGTTTGCGCATACGGCCGGATATGTGCGCGAGCACGACGTGGCCGTTATCCAGTTCCACTCTGAACGTGGTATTGGGCAGGGTCTCAACGACCTTGCCTTCCATCTGAATGCTGTCTTCTTTCGGCATACAACCTCGGTACCAGGGCGCCGCGTTTTCAAGGGCGCAGCATCGGGGCGCAGATTCTGCCGGAATCGGCCGCCATGTTCAACCGAACTCGCTCAGCGGACCTGTACCCAGCCCTCCGGTCCCAGCCGTTCGAATGGCCGGAAGCGGTCTTTGTATGCCATCTTGCGGCTGTCAGCGATCCAGTAACCGAGATACAGCCACCGCAATCCGCGGCGCCGTGTTTCCTCGATTTCCCAGAGTATGGCCAATGTGCCCAGACTGCGACGCGGAAGTTCCGGGGCGAAAAACGTATACACAGCGGACAGCGCCTCATCCAGTTCGTCGACAATGGCGACCGCGACCAGCGCGTCCGCGAGACGCCATTCCACCGAAATCGTGTTGCTCCAGCGGCTGGTCAGGAAAGCGCTGTAATCGTCCGGCGTGTGCTGATCCATGCCACCGTCGGCATGCCGATTTTTCAGGTAGCGGCGATACAAGGCAAAATGTTCGGGGTCGGATGCAGTAGGGCGTACCTGTACCTCAAGATCCTGATTCTTGCGCCACACCCGGCGTTGTGTGCGGTCAGGTTGAAACTCCGCAACCGGAACCCGGACCGGAACGCAGGCCCGGCAGGATTCACACTGCGGCCGGTAGAGATAGCTCCCGCTGCGACGGAATCCCTGGTCGGCGAACGCGCTGTATAGCGACCGGGAAGGTGTGACTTGGGGATCAAGAAATACGGTGCGGGCAGAGCGATCGGCGAGATAACCGCAGGGATGCTCGGGTGACAAATACAGCGCCAGGCGATCGTGGGTATGTTCTTTCATCAGAATACAGGTGATATATCAAACTGCCAGCGGCCGGTATGCCCGTCCATTGACGCATGGCGATCCAGCAGGCTCAAGAACTCAGTGCGCGAGATCAGGGTGCTTCCGAGACGCTCAAGGTGTGGTGACGCGACCTGACAATCCATAACTTTGTAGTGCCAGGCACTTAGTTGTCTGGTCAACCAGGCCAGCGCGATTTTCGACGCGTTGGCTTGCCGGCTGAACATGGATTCGCCGAAAAAGACTCTTCCCATCGAGACTCCGTACACTCCGCCGACCAGCTTGCCGTCTGCCCAGACTTCTACCGAGTGGGCATGTCCAAGGCGATGCAGTTCAGTGTATGCCAATTGCATCTCCGGCGTAATCCAGGTGCCAGGCGCCGAATTCCCGCGCAAGGTGGCAGCGCAACCCCGAATGACGTCCGGGAACGCACAATCCAGCGTGACCCGGTAATCGGCCTTTCGCAGTGTCTTGCGCAACGAATGACTGATGTGCAGCGCATCGGGAAACAAGACCGCGCGAGGGTCGGGGCACCACCACAGAATCGGCTGGCCCGCGCTGTACCATGGGAAAATGCCGTGACGGTAGGCGTAGAGCAGCCGTGCCGGTGAGAGATCGCCGCCCGCGGCGAGCAGGCCATCCGGTTCGCGCAATGCGCCACGTGGATCCGGAAACGTGTCAGGCGGATCGTCAGGTCGTATCCAGGCAAGTTGTGGCACGCCGTTCACGCTGCAGTCACACCAAGATATGAGCCGATTCTATGCCAGGACATGGATCGGCGCACAAGCATGGATTGTGTGCAACCGGATGGACCGAAGCGCTTGCAGCCTTGCGGACCGCAAGCGTCAGGACAAAGTTTCGTGACGGAACGGCAGATGCTGCGCGGCTTCCGCGATGTAGGCGTCAATCATAGCGGTCTCACGCCGGAGGAAATTGCCCACCGCCTGCCTGAACCGCGGGTCAGCGATCCAGTGTGTGGACCACGTTGCCACCGGCTCAAAGCCCCGCATCAGCTTGTGTTCGCCCTGGGTGCCCGGATTGAATGTCGTCAGGTTATTGGCAATGCAGTATTCAATGCCCTGGTAGTAGCAGGTTTCAAAATGCAGGCTGTGAAATTCGGTTCGACATCCCCAATGCCGTCCGTAGAGCGTGTCGCGACTGCGGAAGCAGATTGCAGCCGCGACGGGATTCCGGTGCTGCATTGCCATGATGATCACGAGCGAATCGGGCAGCGTGTGCGCTATTTCGTCGAAAAACAACCGGTTCAGATACGGTGAGCGCCCGCGTTTGTGATAGGTGTCGGCGTAGAAATCATAAATCGTGTCGAGCTGGTTTTTGTCAAGTTGATGTCCTGTCAAGTGCGTGAACGTGATATCCGCTTCCTGAACACGGCGGCGCTCGCGGCGCACCTTCTTGCGCTTCTCGGCGGTAAACGTGGCGAGCCACGCATCAAAATCTGCACACTGCCGGTTGTGCCAGTGATACTGACAGTCCTTGCGCAGCAGGAAATCGTGGCCGGTCCAGTCGCTCAACCCGGATTCAAGCGGGAACAGGCAATGAACCGACGAGGCGTGTAACGACGTTGCATGCTCAATGCTGCTTTTGATCAACGTGTCCGCGACGGCCCGATGGTCCGCGGATCCATCAATCAGAAGGCGCCGCCCGGGAACCGGCGAAAACGGCACCGCACTGGTGAGCTTGGGATAGTAGCGCAGGCCGGCACGCTGCCAGGCGTCGGCCCATGCCCAGTCAAAAACATATTCGCCAAATGAATGGGATTTGAGATAAAGCGGCAGCGCGCCCACGAGATGTCCGTTGCCATCGGCGCAGGTGATGTGCTGCGGTTGCCAGCCACTGGCCGCGCAGGCGCTGCAGCTGTGTTCCAGCGCTGCCAGAAATTCATGCCGCAGAAAGGGATCATCGCCGGCGAGCGCGTTCCATTCGCTGGCACTGATGTCGTCAATACTGTGATGGACGCGGACTTTCACCGTGTCCAGCATACGGCTACTCAGGACTTGCGGGCGAGCGCATCAAGATACTTTTCCGCGTCCAGCGCCGCCATGCAGCCTGTGCCGGCCGAGGTGATCGCCTGACGGTATACCTGATCCATGACATCGCCGGCCGCAAAAACGCCCGGGATGCTGGTTGCAGTGGCATTCCCGCTGATGCCGCTTTGCACAACGATATAGCCATTCTTCATGTCCAGTTGCCCCTCGAACAGCTGGGTGTTCGGCGAATGACCGATGGCAATGAAGACGCCTTTCGGATTCAGTTCGCTTACGCTGTCATTGTCTTTGGTGCTGCGCACGCGTATTCCGGTCACGCCGGAATCGTCACCCAGGACTTCATCCAGGGTGTGTTCCCACAGAATCTCGACGTTGCCGTGCCTGGACTTCTCGATAAGCTCGTTGGCGAGAATTTTTTCGGCGCGGAAACTGTCACGCCGATGGATTACCGAAACTTTCGACGCGATGTTGGAAAGATACAGGGCTTCTTCAACCGCGGTGTTACCACCGCCTATCACCGCGACGTGTTCGCCCTTGTAAAAGAAACCGTCGCACGTCGCGCAGGCCGACACACCGCGCCCCTTGTAGGTTTCTTCCGAAGGCAATCCCAGATATTTCGCGGTGGCCCCGGTCGCGATGACCAGGGCATCGCAGGTGTATTCGCCACTGTCGCCCTTGAGATGAAAAGGACGGGATTTGAGATCGGCGGTATGAATGTGGTCAAAAACGACTTCGGTTTTGAACCGTTCGGCGTGCCTGAGCATGCGCTCCATCAACGCAGGACCCATCAGGCCTTCGACGTCGCCAGGCCAGTTGTCCACTTCCGTCGTCGTCATGAGCTGGCCGCCCTGTTCGACGCCGGTGATCAGCACGGGGTTCAGGTTGGCGCGGGCCGCGTAGATGGCGGCGGTGTAGCCGGCGGGGCCGGAGCCCAGAATCAGCAAGCGGCAGTGTCGGGTAGTCATGTATAATTCGCTCCGGGCCGGCCGATCTGGAGATCACTCCGGCGGTTTTCAAGGCCTTGGTTTTTGTCCGGTCGAGGCAGTGCCCACGCGCGTTCCGCGTCGAGCCTCGGTTTTGTAAGGAGTTTTCCCGCGCCCGTGCAAAAGGTCCAGCCTTGCGGCAGGACGCTGATGTCTGGGGCGGGCCGCGTCGCATCCGGTTGGTTACAACGTGAGGATACGCCGCGCGGCAAGATTATTTCATGGTACCCAAACTTTCGCGATAGCGTAAAGGAGCCGTCATGCGCATCGGTATTCCCCGTGAGTTGAAGCCGCTGGAGGGCCGGGTTGGTCTGATTCCCGCCGCCGCCGCCGAACTCGTCCGCCACGGTCATCAGGTGTTCATCGAAAAGAATGCTGGTGTGAAGAGCGGCTACAGCGACGACAATTTCCGCTCGGTCGGTGTGGAGGTGCTGGACACCGCCGCCCAGGTGTTCGAGAAGGCGGAAATGATCGTCAAGGTGAAGGAGCCGATCGAGGCCGACCTCAAGCTGCTGCGCAAGGATCACCTGCTGTTCTGCTACCTGCATCTGGCCGCATTGCCGGAATTGACCGAGCGTCTCAAGCAGATCGGTCTGACCTCGGTGGCCTTTGAGACAGTCGAGGAAGGCGGCCGCCTGCCGTTGCTGGCACCGATGAGCGACATCGCAGGCCGTTTGTCTATCCAGGTCGGCACCACGCTGCTGCACCAGCCGCACGGCGGCAAGGGTATTCTCCTGGGCGGCATCTCGGCCGCAAAGCGCGGCAAGGTGGTCGTGGTGGGCGCGGGCGTCGCGGGTGGCGCGGCGGCGACCATGGCGGCCGGCATGGGTGCCGAGGTCACCGTGTTCGACATCAGCCGCGACAAGATGGAACAGATGCGCGCGCTGGGACCCAATGTCACGGCCTTGTACCCGCATACGGCTGATATCGCCGAGGCGGTGAAATATGCCGATATCGTGGTGGGTGCCGTGCTCGTGACGGGCGCCAAGGCCCCGCATGTGGTCAGCGCCGATATGGTGAAAGCCATGTCGCCGGGCAGCGTGGTGGCCGATATTTCCGTGGACCAGGGCGGTTGCGTGGAGACCACCAAACCCACAACCTGGGACAATCCCACCTATGTGTGGGAGGGCGTTACCCATTTCACGGTGACGAACATGCCGGGCGCGGTGCCGCGGACCTCGTCGCAGGCCCTGTCGGCTGCGATCATGCCGTACACCTTGCGGCTGGCGGCGGGCGGCTGGCGGGATTTCGAACCGCTGCGCAAGGGCATCAATGTCGAGGGTGGCAAAGTCGTACATCCCGCATTGATTAAATGATAAAAATACTTTATAAGATAGGAAGTTATAATAACTTCTTAAAGTAAGGCCAAGTTAGTGGCGCAGGCGACGCGCAGCGAAAAAACCCGGTCTCCTCTGGCGATTCATCTCGCCCAGGGGCTCAAGGAGGCGGCACTCTGGATTTTTGGTGTGGTCGCCGTGCTGGTATTCGCGTCCCTCGCCACTTACAGCCCCCACGATCCCAGTTTTCTTTACAGCGGGGACGGTGGGGGCGTCCACAATGCCATCGGGCCGGTCGGCGCCTGGCTGGGTGCCGGGCTCTATTTTCTGTTTGGGTACCCTGCCTATCTGTTTCCGTTTCTGCTGGTCTGGGCGGGATTCATGGTCTTCCGCGCCCGCCGCTCAACCGAGCCGGTCAATAAATGGCACCTTGCGATGCGCATCGGCGGGCTTCTCCTTTGCCTGCTGACGGCATCGGGTCTGGCGTCCCTCAACTGGCACGTGGCCGACGGCAGTATGCCGGTGGATGCCGGCGGCATGCTCGGCGATTTCGCGGGTAAAGGTCTGGCGGCAGGACTGAGCAATCTGGGCGCCACGCTTCTGCTGCTGGCGCTGTTTCTCGGCGCCGTGACCATCTTTACCGGGCTGTCGTGGATCGCGGTGATGGACCGGACCGGCCATTTCACCTTGCTGGCGCTCGAGCGCCTGCACAACCGCTGGGGCTGGATCAAGGAGACGATTCAGACGCGCCGTGTCCGCGAACAGCAGATTGAAGTCATCAAGGTTCAGACCGAGCAGGTCAAAAGCCGGCCCAAGCCACGCATCGAGCCGGTGGTAAAAGCGGCGCCGCCGAGTCCGCGCGTCGAACGCGAACGTCAGGTGCCATTGTTCGAGCCGTCGGCAGACTCCGAGCTTCCGCCCTTGTCGCTGCTGGATGACCCGCCGCCGAAGGTTGACGGTTATTCCGAAGCGTCGCTCGAAGCCATTTCCCGCCGCGTCGAAATCAAGCTCAAGGATTTCGGTGTGGATGTGCAGGTCGTGGCGGTCAATCCCGGTCCCGTGGTGACACGGTTCGAGATGCAGCCGGCCGCCGGCGTCAAGGTCAGCCAGATTACCAATCTTGCCAAAGACCTCGCGCGTGAACTGTCCGCCATCAGCGTGCGCGTGGTGGAAGTCATTCCCGGCAAATCGGTAGTGGGTCTCGAGATTCCCAATGAAAGCCGCGAACTGGTTACGCTCGGTGAAATCCTCAGATCCACTGAATACGATGCCTCGCGATCGCCGCTGACGCTCGCGCTTGGCAAGGACATCGGCGGAAACCCGATGGTCGCCGACCTGGAACGCATGCCGCATCTGCTGATCGCCGGAACGACAGGGTCCGGCAAATCGGTGGCGATCAATGCCATGATCCTCAGCCTGCTGTACAAATCGACCGCAACCCGCATCATCATGATTGACCCCAAGATGCTGGAACTGTCGGTGTATGAGGGCATCCCTCATCTGCTGGCGCCGGTCGTGACAGACATGAAGGAAGCTGCGAATGCATTGCGCTGGTGCGTGGCGGAAATGGAAAAACGCTATCGCCTGATGGCCGCGGTCGGTGTCCGAAACCTTGCGGGATACAACCGCAAGGTAAAAGAAGCGATTGATGCCGGCAAACCCATTCCGGATCCGTTGTTCAAGGCCGATACCAATGATTTGAGCGATTCGGAAATTCCGACGCTCAATGTTCTGCCGAATATCGTCGTAGTGGTCGATGAGCTGGCGGACATGATGATGGTGGTCGGCAAAAAAGTCGAAGAACTCATTGCACGCCTGGCCCAGAAAGCGCGTGCTTCCGGCATTCACCTGATCCTTGCGACACAGCGTCCGTCGGTGGACGTCATCACCGGTTTGATAAAGGCCAACATTCCGGCACGTATCGCATTTCAGGTTTCGGCGCGGGTTGATTCGCGCACAATTCTCGATCAGCAGGGCGCGGAATCGTTGCTCGGCCATGGCGACATGCTGTTTCTCCCGCCCGGCACGCCGGTGCCGATGCGCATTCACGGCGCATTTGTCAGCGACCAGGAAGTTCATCGTGTGGTCCGCAAACTGATAGAAGGTCTGAAAGGCAACAGACCGGCCTATGTGGAAGAAATCCTGCAGGGGCCGGCCGAAGCCCTGCCGGGTCTTCCGGGGCTCGGCGAATACGGCGAGGAGGGCGGCAGCGAAGCCGATCCCCTGTACGATCAGGCGGTGCGTATCGTCACGGAGACACGCCGCGCGTCCATTTCCGGCGTGCAGCGGCGTCTCAAGATCGGTTATAACCGCGCCGCGCGCATGATCGAGGAAATGGAGGCAGCTGGGATCGTCGGACCGTTGCAATCGAACGGCTCCCGTGAGGTGCTGGTTGCGCCGCCACCGCCCGACCGTGAGGAATAAGCGAGTATGAGAATTTCAGGTTTGATCATTGGCTCAGTGGCCATGCTGATTGCGATGCACGCTGGCGCGGCCCCGGTAACTTCGAATGGCTCTGGCGTGGTGCAGATGCAGCGGTTCCTCAGCGAGGTGCACAGCCTGAAGGCCGGGTTTACGCAAGTGGTAATGGATCCCAATTTGCGCAAAGTCAAACAATCCGAGGGCACCCTGCTGATCAAGCGACCGAACCGATTCCGTTGGGACTATGCGTCACCCAACAAGGAAATCATTGTTGCCGATGGCGAACGTGTGTGGATGTACGATGTCGAGCTGCAGCAAGTGACGGTCAGGTCGTTGAGCGGCACACTGGCGGCGAGTCCGGCTGTATTGTTGTCGGGTTCGAACGATGTCAGTCGCAACTTCAAAATAGCGGATCTGGGAAGCAAGGACGGAATGGCCTGGGTCGGCCTGACGCCCAAAGTGAAAGATACCGATTTCGAGGATGTGCGGCTCGGTTTTGCGCACGGCACAGTGGCGGTGATGGAGTTGAAGGATACGCTGGGTAATATCACGCGTATCACGTTCAATCATGTGGTTCGTAATCCCGCAATACCGGATGACAAATTCCGGTTTACACCGCCGCCGGGAGCGGATGTAATCGGCGATGCCGGCGCACCGCATGGCTGACACCGGTGCGGCGGAAAGCCGTTTGCGTCAGGCGTGGCGCATAGCCGGAATTGTCATGGTTGGCATCGTGTGGTGGGGGTGCCTCACGCCGTCACCGCCGGACATTCCGCAGCCGTTCGGCAACTTTGACAAGCTAGAGCACGGCTTTGCCTACCTGGTGCTTGCTGCCTGGTTTGCGGCCATTCACGCGCGCCGCCGGCAGCGGCTTGCGATTTTGATCCTGCTGGCCACCATGGGCGGCAGCATTGAAATTCTGCAGCATTACACCGGCCGTGACGCAGAGTGGTTCGACTGGTTTGCCGACATCGCGGGCACGCTGCTTGGTCTTGCCTGGCCTGCGCTGTGGCTTGAAAGGATCTATCGATACCTCGCTGGCTGGTATGCCAAGAGCATCTGACACCCGTCCGCTGGCCGATCGCATGCGGCCGCGGAATGCAGCCGAATTCGTCGGGCAGTCGCACTTGCTGGGGCCGGGAAAACCGCTGCAGCGCGCACTGGAAAGCGGTCATTTGCATTCCATGATCCTCTGGGGACCGCCCGGCACCGGAAAAACCACGCTCGCGCGGATGCTGGCGGAGGCATCGCATTCGCAGTTCATTGCCTTGTCTGCGGTGATGGCGGGAGTGAAGGATGTGCGTGCGGCCGTCGAACAGGCGCACACGTATCGCAGCAAGAGCGGAATGGGCACCATCCTGTTCCTGGACGAGGTGCATCGCTTCAACAAGGCGCAGCAGGATGCATTTTTGCCCTATGTGGAAGATGGGACGCTGACCTTCATCGGCGCAACCACCGAGAATCCATCGTTCGAGCTGAACAACGCCTTGCTGTCCCGCGCACGGACCTATGTGCTCAAACCGCTGACGGGCGCGGACGTCCGCCAAATCATCGATACTGCGCTGTCGGACACGGAACGCGGCCTGGGCCAACGCCAGATCGTACTTTCGGATGAAGCCCGCGACAGACTTGCTGTCGCCGCAGACGGCGACGCGCGGCGCGCATTGAGCCTGCTTGAGGTCGCAGCAGACCTGGGTGAGAGCAGGGACGGGCGGGACGTGATCCCGGATTCAGTGATCGCGGAACTGGTAACCGGCGGCTTGCGGCGATTCGACAAGCAGGGAGAAGCGTTTTACGACCAGATTTCGGCTTTGCACAAATCCGTGCGGGGCTCTTCGCCGGACGCAGCGCTGTACTGGCTGGCGCGCATGCTGGATGGCGGCTGCGATCCGCTGTACATCGCACGCCGCGTGGTGCGGATGGCCTCGGAAGACATCGGTAATGCCGATCCGCGCGCGTTGACCCTGGCGCTGGAAGCCTGGGATGTGCAGGATCGTCTCGGTTCCCCGGAAGGTGAGCTGGCAATTGCACAAGCGGTTGTCTATCTGGCCTGCGCGGCGAAAAGCAACGCCGTTTACACGGCATTCGACGCGGCACGCGAAGATGTGAAGCAGTTTGGTTCCCTCGAAGTACCGGTGCACCTGCGCAACGCGCCGACCCGCCTCATGAAGGAACTCGGCTACGGACGGGCCTATCGCTATGCCCATGACGAACCGGATGCATTTGCAGCCGGCGAGCGTTATTTTCCTGACGACATGCCTGAAAAAACCTATTATCATCCTGTCCCTCGCGGGCTGGAGATCAGGATTGCCGAAAAGCTCGCCGAGCTGAGGGCCCGCGATAAGGCTGCCGGCAAGAAAACCACCAAATAACCGTGATAGAACCCCGCTATGCTTGATCCGAAATTGTTGAGAACCGATCCCCAAGCGGTCGCTGACGCGTTGTCGCGTCGCGGCTTCAAACTGGATGTAGCTGCGTACGCGGCGCTGGAAAGCCGCCGCAAGGAACTGCAAACCCGCATGGAACAACTGCGCAATGAGCGCAATGCCCGTTCCAGGGAAATCGGGATCGCGAAAGCGAAAGGGCAGGATACCGCGCCGCTGATGGCGGAAGTTGCCGGTCTTGGCAGCGACCTGCAGGCGGCCGAGGGCGATTTTGCGAAAATCGGGGCAGAGCTTGAATCGATTCAATATGGCTTGCCGAATCTGCTGCACGAGAGCGTGCCGGACGGGGCCGATGAAAACGACAACCGCGAAGTACGTCGCTGGGGCGAGCCGCGGAAATTCGATTTCGCACCGAAAGATCACGTGGATATTGGTGCGGCGAGCGGCAACATGGATTTCGACCTGGCCGCAAAATTGACCGGCGCCCGGTTTGTGGTAATGAAAGGGCCGATAGCACGGCTGCATCGTGCGCTGATCCAGTTCATGCTCAATCTACACGTCAATGAGCATGGTTATGAAGAATTGAACGTTCCGTACATGGTCAATGCCGATTCGATGCGCGGTACGGGCCAGCTGCCGAAATTCGAAGAAGATCTGTTCGCGATCAAGGGTGAGCAGCGCTGGTTCCTGATTCCGACGGCGGAAGTGCCGGTCACCAATACGGCCCGCGGCGCAATTCTGGAGGCCGGCACATTGCCGCGCCGCTATGTCGCGCACACGCCGTGTTTTCGTGCCGAGGCGGGGTCGGCCGGGAAAGATACCCGTGGCATGATCCGTCAGCATCAATTCGAGAAGGTCGAACTGGTTCAAATGGTTCGTCCGCAGGATTCTTTTGCCGCGCTGGAAGAACTTACCGGTCATGCCGAGAAAGTGCTGCAGGCACTCGGGCTGCCTTATCGCGTGATGGTCCTGTGCGCCGGCGATGTGGGATTTTCAGCAGCAAAAACCTACGATCTCGAGGTCTGGCTGCCGAGCCAGAACCGCTACCGGGAAATTTCCTCTTGCAGCAACTGCACGGATTTCCAGTCACGCCGCATGCAGGCGCGCTGGCGTAACCCGGAGACCGGCAAGCCGGAACTGCTGCACACGCTGAATGGCTCCGGTGTCGCCGTAGGCCGCGCCTTGATTGCCATCATGGAAAACTGTCAGGATGCGGAAGGGCGGATCCACGTGCCCGAAGTGCTGCATCCTTATATGAGCGGGCTCACCGTTATATAATGCCGAGCGCGCCAAAGCAGTCGGAGGGATGGCCGAGTGGTTCAAGGCGAACGGGTTTGAACAAGCGTCCAGTGAACGCTTGTTCCCCGTGAGCGGTCTTGAAAACCGGCTACTGCTCTTTTCGAGAATTAGAGACAAGGTTAGTGTTCGGAGGGATGGCCGAGTGGTTTAAGGCACCGGTCTTGAAAACCGGCAAGGGTGCAAGCCCTTCGTGAGTTCGAATCTCACTCCCTCCGCCAATTTCCGCCGCATTCGAGACAATAGGGCATACGCTTCAACACCCGATACATGGCTGCTAACGGGAGCGCCCTGCACAGTGAACTCGCTTCACCCCCGCATCCTGGTCGTTCGCAACGACAAGCTTGGCGATTTCATGCTGGCGTGGCCCGCGCTGGCGCTGCTGCGTGCGAACATGCCGGGCGCCAGGATTTCAGTACTGGTACCCGGTTACACGGCACCCTTGGCCGAGATTTGTCCTTCAGTTGATGATGTATTGGTTGACCTCAAGCTGCCGGGAGAACTGCGCAGCGCGCGCATGCTGGCGCGCCTGATGAAGCAGAAGGAATTCAGTGCCGTCATTACGCTGTTTTCCAGATTCGATACCGGTCTCGCTGCCTGGCTGGCAGGCATCCCGTATCGCCTCGCACCGGCGACCAAACTGGCCCAGATCTTCTATAACAGGCATCTGGTTCAACGTCGTTCCGAATCAGCCAAACCGGAATACGAATACAATGCCGATCTGGTGCGCCGGTTTCTCAGCGATAACGGCATCAAGGATATCAAGCCGGTTGCGCCGCCTTATCTGCAGTTTGACGAGATGGATATCCGGGAACTCAAGCGGAAGTTCCGGGAAACACATGGCATCCCCGGGACCCATAAACTTGTGTTTATCCATCCAGGGCACGGCGGCTCGGCCAATAATCTTTCCCTGATTCAGTATGCGGCCCTGGCCCGGAATCTCTATTCGCGTCTCGGGCACCATGTTGTGCTGACAGCGGGGCCGGGTGAGGAACGCCAGGTTCGTGAATTGTCTGCCTTGCTTGCGGGCGTGCCGCATTGCAGTTATTTTTCACACAGTGGCCTGGTGCAGTTTGCTCAATACCTTCAGATGAGTGACGTATTCATCAGCGGCTCAACCGGTCCGTTGCATCTGGCAGCGGCGCTCAACCGCTGCACCGCTGCATTTTATCCGCGACGCCGTTCATCTACCGCTTTGCGCTGGCAGACAATGAATGACCCGCATCGCCGGCTTGCGTTCGCGCCGCCGCTGGAGGCCGGTGAAGATGACATGGCTGCCATCGATGCCGTGCAATGCGCAGGCGAGATCAGCAGTCACTTTCTGCAATAAGTAGCACGGGAAATACACAGAGATGGTAAACAGCACAATACGTGGACCGAATCTGCTGCAACGCATCCTGGTGGCCATCGCGCTCGTCGCAGCCGCCAGCGTGATGATATTCCTCGGCGCAATCGTGATGGCTGTTATCTTCGGCGCCGGGCTCGTGCTGTTTATCGCGTTCTATGTGCGTCTGTGGTGGGTGCGCCGGCGCCTTGGTCTCGACCTGCGACCGCGCCATCCACGCCGGACGGGAGGCGCCACGATTGAGGGGGAATACACGGTTGAGCATCGTGAGCCGCCGCCCTCCGACGGAGATGAGTAAACACACCGGCCAGAATTTCGCGGATCAGCAAGCATGAACGTTCACGCCAGCGAAAGGATCGGCTAAAATACCGCCAACGTCAGCGGCCAGTCACCCTACCTTGGCGGCCGCATATCCCGAATTCCGCTACACAGGCAAGACGCGCCCAGGCAGAACAGGCGGGCGGGCCTTGGGGCCTCGTTTGGCCTGTTGGTTGGTGGAGGTGCACGAAATGGAGCAGCGATGAAACCCTACAATCAATGGAGGCCGCATCCCTGGCACGGCCTTGACCTCGGGCGAGATGCACCCGCGGTGGTTAACGCCTATATCGAGATCACGCCGTTTGATGTCGTGAAATATGAAGTGGATAAAAGTACGGGCTACCTGCGGGTGGACCGGCCTCAGCGGAGCTCGGCGCACATGCCGGCATTGTACGGGTTCATCCCGAGGACTTACTGCGGGGAGCGGGTTGGAATGATTGCCGGGGAGGGAATTCCAGGCGACAAGGACCCGCTCGATATCTGCGTGTTTTCCGAGCGGCCGATTTCGCGACCGGAAGTGCTGATGAGCGCGCGGGTCATCGGCGGATTGCGCATGATTGACGGCGGCGAAGCCGATGACAAGATCATCGGCGTCCTCGAGAGCGACGACCTCTGGGGGCATGCACGGGAATTGGCCGATCTGCCGCATCTGATGGTCGAGCGCCTGGTGCATTATTTCAGCACCTACAAATGGGTGCCGGGCAAGAATCAGAAAGTCGAGATCCGGGAAATCTATGGCCATGACAAGGCTTATGAAGTCATCAAGGCTTCACATGCCGATTATCTGGAACATTTTGGCGAGAGTGACGTACCGCCGGAAATCTGAGAAACCGGTGCCGGTTAACGAGGCGGGTTTGGGACGTGACAACGATCGCCTTAGCTATTGGACCCGGAACTACACATTTCCCGGTTCGAAGGGTTAATCCCAGCGATCGTCCTTGACTTGCACCATGCCTTCGTTCACGCGTACCGGAAACGTCATGGTCGGCTCGTAGGCGGGCGGCGCGAGTACCTCGCCGGTCCGCACGTCGAACTGCGCACCATGTCGCGGACAGGTAATGACGCACCCCTTCAACTCGCCACCGGTCAGCACGCCACCGTCATGAGTGCAAACATCCTCGATGGCGTAGAGCGTGCCATCGATGTTGAACACCGCGATCAGTACATCGTTGATGTCGATCGTCTTGTATTTGCCGGGCGGAATTTCGTCCACCGATCCGACATTTTTCCAATCGGCCATGTGATGTTGCCTCGAGGTGATGCCCGGTTCCGGGCCGGTCAATAGTACATTCCCGTCTGGAGCTTGGCTTCCTCCGACATCATGTCACGGCTCCACGGCGGATCGAACACGATTTCCACGTTTGCTTCGCTGACCGACGGCACGGACTCGATTTTTTCCTTGACGTCCGCGGCGAGGATATTGCCCATACCGCAACCGGGCGCGGTCAGGGTCATCTTCACATTCACCTGCTTGCCGCCACTCGGTGCATCGTTCAGTTTGCATTCGTAAACCAGGCCGAGATCAACAATATTGATCGGTATTTCGGGGTCATAGCAGGTTTTCATCTGCTCCCAGACCAGTTTTTCAATATCGGCATCCGAATGGTCCGTCGGCAATTCAGGCTCCGGCGGCGGCTCCAGACCGAGCGCATCGGCATCCTTGCCGGCGATCCGCAGCAGATTGCCGTCAACGTATACCGTAAAACTTCCACCGAGGGACTGGGCAACGTTGACTTCGGCGCCCTCTGGAATGATCACCGGAGTGCCGGAGGGGATCATGGCAGCCGAGCAGGCGCGTTTTAGTGTGACTGTTTCGCGATCGTACATGGTGTTTTATTCGGTTGACGTAACCGGGCTGTTAGTGGCTTCGAGGGCATTTTTCAGTGTATGCCAGCACAGACTCGCGCATTTGACACGGGACGGATATTCCCGGACGCCGGACAGCGCGGCGAGCTTGCCAAGCGAGTCCAGATCCGCTTCGACGTCCTCACGGGTGAGCAGATCGTGCATGCGGTCAAACAGCTTGAGCGCTTCTGCGGTAGTCTTGCCTTTGAGTTGCTGGCTCATGAGCGACGCGGACGCGACGGATATCGCACAACCGGAGCCCTCAAAACTCAGGTCACTGATGCGATCGCCGTCCAGTTTCACGTATACCGTAAGTTTGTCGCCGCACAGCGGATTGAATCCTTCCTGTATCCGTGTGGCATCCGGAATCCT
>DASSOA010000168.1:0-4229 GCA_035701115.1 Gammaproteobacteria bacterium | reverse complement strand
CCGTTCTCGACCTTGCCGGACAGCTTCCGGCAATTACAGACACGGCTGCTACGACGACCGGGCGGTGATCGCGAGATGGCCGACATCCTCGCCTTGGTGCTGCTGCACGATGAACATCAGGTTGAGCAGGCGATCAGCCGTGCCCTGGAACTGGGTGAGCCCTCCAAACAACATGTGCTGAACTGCCTCAGCCGGTTGGAACAACCGGCCTTGCCGCAACCGCTCAAACCGCCGCCGGCGCTGACGCTGGTCACCGAACCGTTGGCCGATACCGCCCGCTATGACACCTTGAGGACTGTCCGCCATGAACACTGATGCGATGATCGCGACGTTGAAGTCATTGAAGCTGCACGGCATGGCCGATGCGATTGCAACGCTCTCTGAGCAATCATCTCCCACCTACCACAGCGCCCAACCGGTGCTGGAGATGCTGTTGAAGGCGGAGTCCTCCGAACGGGAGGTGCGCTCCATCGGCTATCAGATGAAGGTCGCCCGGTTCCCGGCCTACCGGGACCTGACCGGCTTCGACTTCTCACACAGTCCTGTCGATGAGGCCCTGGTCAAATCACTGCACCGTTGCCAGTTCATCGAAGATGCCCAAAACGTTGTGCTGGTCGGTGGTCCGGGCACCGGCAAAACGCACCTCGCGACCGCCCTCGGCGTGCAGGCCATCCAACACCATCGCTTGCGGGTGCGCTTCCTGTCGACCATCGAACTGGTCAATGCGCTGGAGCAGGAGAAAGTGGTTGGTCAGCAGGGGCGGCTCGCCAACCGCCTGATCCACACCGACCTCGTGATCCTCGATGAACTGGGTTATCTGCCGTTCAGCCAGGCCGGCGGGGCATTGCTGTTCCATCTGATCAGCAAACTCTACGAGCGCACAAGCCTCGTCATCACCACCAATCTCAGCTTCGCGGAGTGGTCGACGGTGTTCGGGGACGAGAAAATGACCACGGCTCTGTTGGATCGGCTGACCCATCACTGCCATATCCTCGAAACCGGTAACGACAGTTACCGTCTCAAACACTCCACTACCAACAAAGAGGAAAACAAGACCGGCAGAAAACCGAAATCTGCGCCATAATCGGTGCTCAAGGGTGGGTCAATTTTAGATGCAAATCCCGGGTCAAATTTAACTGCAAATCAACACTCACCAACGCTGGCGCCGCTGGCACGGCGCCGCAGGGCCCTGACATAGGCGGCGAGTACGCCACCTTGCAACGGCTTCGAGATACAGCAATCCGCCCCCGCATCCAGTGACTCGATTTTTTCGTTGCCGCCGTCCGCGGCTGTCAACATGATGATCGGAATATCAATGGCATCGGGAATCTGTCGCAGTTGGCGACACACTTCGACGCCGCCGGCGGTGGGTAGTGAATAATCGAGAAGCAGAATATCCGGACGATCGAACTGAATCTTTTCCAGTACCTGGTTATCGGTCGCGACCACGACCGGCCTGAAATGCAGGTTTGCGAGTGTCGACGTTTCCAGCCGGGCAAGCGCACTGTCTGCGGTCGCAATCAATGCCGTGAGCTCTGTATTCATAAGGTACCAATCTGGCGTTCCACCTGCCGGCAAGCAATGAGCGGCATGCAGCTCATGCCGTGGTGTATTACGCTTTCAGGAGAATACCGCGTTGGGTAACTGGACTATATCCGGTGAACCCTTGATTCCCGCCGGGCAATCGCCTGAAAAAATGCCTGCGGGATCATTGTGGTCAGGTGTCAATCCAGGTCGGGGAGGCAAGCGGGCGCCATGCCGAAAGCGGATCACCCGGAGCATGTTCGGTCCCTATCCGAACCGCTGCCGGATACAGCCAAACTACCGGTGCGGTAACGGGGAACGTACACCAGCGTTATGTAGGGTGCACCGTAATCCCCGGGCCGGTCAGTCACACCACTGGCGTGGGAGACAAACTCTCATTATATAATGAACAAGTCGCGTATTGATTTTCCCGGGGGTAATCATGAAATCCGTATTCAGATATTGGGCCACGGTTGTCTTTGCGTTTGGAGTAATTGAGTTGCTGCCGTGCATCGCGCAAGCGGATGTCAAGATCCAGCGTGTCACGCATTTCAGTGAGGTAACCGGTATCACGGCGCACGACAGCACGACGACCGATTACATTCACGGTGACAAGAAGCGGGAGGAGAACACCCGCAAGTTCACTGGTGCGGTTCTTGGCGCATGGCAGCACTTCAGGCATGAAGACAAGGGTGCGCTCAGCGTGGATATTTACGACGTCGGTGCCAACAGGCATTACGAACTTGATACCGGCGAAAAAACCTACAGCGTGGAGCCGATGTATACACCGCCACAGCCGGGCGAACATCAGGCACCGGAAGGCAGCAGTGACTCTGACCGCGAGGCGCAGGAAAAGGACAGCGATACCCGGGTCACAAAGAATGAATTCACGGTAAAAGCGACGGGCGAGAAAAAGAATATCAATGGCTTTGATACTTCCGAATACCTGATTACCTGGGATCTCGAAACCGAGAACACCAAAACCGGTGAGAAGAGCAGGAGCCTGATGACGACCGATATGTGGACCGCCAACGACTCGCGGCTGGCAAAAGCGCATGCGGAAGAGGCGGCTTATAACGACGCCTATCGCAAGCTGATGCACGAGCCTGCCAATGCGGATGAACTGCGTCAGTTCGGATTCGGCACGGTATCGGTGAACTCGGCAGACGCCGGGGAGTTCTTCGACAAGCTGAAAAAAATAAAAGGTTACCCGGTTTCCACGGATGTAACGTGGGAAGTCTCGGGCAGCGGCCACAAGGATCAGGATAAACAGGAACGGCCGAGTGAAAGTCTGGACAATGCCATAGGCAGCCTGTTCGGAAGTCACAGCAAGGAACAGCCCAAGGCGGACAAACACGACGGCATGACTACTGTTTTCAGTTCGCACGTCGAGATCAAGTCGGTGGATACGGACGCCGTCAGTAAATCACTGTTCGCAGTGCCTGACGGCTACAAGGCGGATTGAAGCGGCTGGGGAACAACGCGCCCGATTCCCGGCACAATGCACAAGACAAGGCCCACCTCGATGGTGGGCCTTCGTTTTGTGGACGATTCCGGAAATACCTGACGTACACACTGCATTATCTGTAAGCGCCGTCCTACGCGGCGCGGCCACATCGTCTGACAATATGACGGTCGTCAAGCCTGATGCCGCTGATGCCGGCCCGGTTTACAGTTTCAGCAGGCTCAAGGCTCATAAGGAAATGACCTTGCATCAGCGACTGCGCCAGTCCCGGCATCAAACACCGTATAACAGGGCAGGATCGCTCATCCCCGGTTGTTATGAATATGCTGATGGCTGGAATGACCGCGCCTTGTATGTCCGCGTCAACTATCTGCCATTGCAGAGCCTGCATGTGGAACTTTACATTGATCATTCCAAAATGCAGCCGGATGTCGAGCTGCGCGTCAGTCTGGCGGCCGAGTCGGCGCGCTTCATGTCTCAGATCAGCGCAGGTCAGGCAGGCTGGCCGTGTCATGGTTGCGGTGTCGGAACACTGCTCGCAAACTGTGCGATTGTGTTTCTGAAAGCAATCTACCCGCCGCAGGCATTGTTGACCGGCTGGGCACCGCCCTTGGAGGTCACACTTGGCGAAAATTCAGAAGTGGCACGTGACCGGCGGCTGCGGTTCTGGGCGCGCTTCGGCGTGCTGCTGGACGACTACAACATGTTCGGCGTGAATATCGGCGAACTGATCGAAGCCAATGACGGGCGCAGTTGCCTGGATTATTTCCCGCGACTGCTGCCGGTTTCCGCATTCCGTTACCTTGGGTCCACCGCGCGGCAATTTCCGCTGGGTTCGAATCGCGGCGGCACGCCTTCCGGGAGCGGTTGATCCGGCGACGCTGTCACCATTTGTTGCAAGTGGCGCTCTCCCCCGGACCACCGCTTGTGGTAGCGTTTGCGCATGAAGCAGATGGATTTCAGCGCCTTGCTGGCGATGCTGGACGAGGCGCGTGTTGATGTCCAGGGCGTCGGCGCCTTCTGGCAGCAGGCCCGACGGGCACGCGTTCCGGGTGGCCGCCAGCCGGTCGTGGCCGTCCCGGTCACCTTCCATATCGTGGGCGAGCTGCGCAGTGTTGCCTACGCTCAATTGCTGCTCGGTCCGGGTCTCCGCGAAGCCTATGGTCACGCACCGCAACCGTCGCTGGTTTGGTATCCGCGCCGCGGCAGGCGCTCCCCCCTGGCGTTCGCGGAATTTGCG
>DASSOA010000167.1:0-6810 GCA_035701115.1 Gammaproteobacteria bacterium | reverse complement strand
CGCTGGCGCAGGGCCTGCGCACGCGGCACCAGATCGTCGGGGTAGCGGATGTCGAATTTCAGGTTCCCGCCCATGGTGACGCGCTCAGCCGGCGCACCCAGTTCGCGGAAACGCTCCGCGTCGCCGGCCGATTGCGCAAAGATCGTTGTCACGTGCTGCAGTGCGTTGCGCGTCAGCCGTTTCATCTTCTGATAACGGCGCATTGAACGTCCGGAAACGCGTGCGCTGACCATCAGCAACGGCACCTTGTTGCGGGCACAGGCTACGAACAGGTTGGGCCAGATTTCGGTTTCGATGATCACGCCGACGGCAGGTTGCACCGTGCGCATCCAGCGACGCACAAACATCGGCAGATCGTAGGGCAATTGCGCGACCATCACGCGATCGCCGAACAGTTCCTGTGCATGCACCCGGCCGGCGCCGCTGAAACTGGTTACCAGAATCGGCCGCTGCGGATATTTCTGGTGCAGCGCCCGCACCAGCGGCGCGGCGGAACGAATCTCGCCGACCGATGCACCGTGCAGCCAGATGGTTTCATGCGGCGGCAGATACGGCGAGCTGCCGAGCCGGTCACCGATGCGATCCATGCGCCCGGTCTGCCGGATCGTGCGCCATGCCAGCCACGGCAATGCCAGCGGCAGCAACAGCAACAACGTGATGGAGTAGAAGAACCGCACGCGCGACCGGTCAGGAACCGCGGATTTTTTCGATGGTGGCGGTGGTTGACACGCCGTCCACGAATTGCAGAATTCGCACTTCGCCGCCGTTTGCGGTGACGCACTCGTAACCGGCGACCTGCTGCGGCTGGTAATCGCCGCCTTTCACGAGCACGTCCGGCAGGATTTTGCAGATCAGCCGTTCCGGTGTGTCTTCGGAAAACGGCACCACCCAGTCCACCGCCGACAAGGCGGCGAGCACTGTCATGCGATCGGCGAGTTTGTTCACCGGCCGCTGCGGGCCTTTCAGACGTTTCACCGATTCATCGTCGTTGACGGCGACTATCAACCGGTTGCCGAGTTTGCGCGCTTCGTTGAGATAGGCAACATGCCCCGCGTGCAGAATGTCGAACACCCCGTTGGTCATGATGATGCGTTCGCCCTGGCTGCGGGCATGCGCGACTGCATCGAGAATCGCCGCTTCGTCCATTACGCCACTGCCGCTGCGGCTGTGCGCGGCAAGCCGGAGTTCGGCGGGGGATACACTCGCCGCACCGAGTTTGGCGACCACCAGTCCGGCGCCGAGGTTGGCAAGTGCGGCCGCCTGGGAAAACGCGAGCTTCGCGCCGAGACCCGCGGCCAGCAAGGCAATCACGGTATCGCCGGCGCCGGTCACGTCGGAAACTTCCAGTGCCAGTGTCGGCAGATGCACCGGCGGCTGGCCGGATTGAAGCAAGGTCATACCGTGTTCGCTACGAGTAATAAGCAGCGCATCCAGCTCGAGTTCGGCGCGCAAGGCCTCGCCTTTGCGCACAATGTCGGCTTCGGTCGGACACTCACCCACTACGGCTTCGAGTTCGGCGAGATTCGGCGTGATGCAGGTCGCGCCCTTGTATTTGCCGAAATCACGGCCTTTCGGATCCACCAGTACCGGCTTGCCGGCGGCGCGCGCGGCCGCGATGAGTTCCTGGACCGCGCTCAGGCTGCCTTTGCCATAATCCGAGAGGATCACGACGTCGGTGTTTTTTACTTCCGCGTTGAAATCGGGCAGCAATGGCGCGTTGTTGAAGCTGCCGAAACTTTCCTCGAAGTCGAGCCGGATCAGCTGCTGGTGCCGCGAGAGCACACGCAGCTTGGTGATGGTCGAGGAACCCTTGAGACGGGTAAAACGGCAATGCACGCCGTGCTTTTCCATGGTCGCGGCCAGACTGTCGGCAATTGCATCGTCGCCGGTGATCCCGAGCACCGTGCAGCGCACCCCCAGGCTCGCCAGGTTGACGGCGACGTTTCCCGCACCGCCCGGCCGTTCCTCGCTTTGCCGCACATGCACGACCGGCACCGGCGCTTCCGGCGAAATGCGTCCGGTCGCACCGAACCAGTAGCGGTCCAGCATCACGTCGCCGGCCACCAGCACGCGGACGCCGTCGAACTGCGGAATGCGGATATCCATGGATACTCCGGTCGAACCCCGTGAAACCGGGCGCATCATACCATGCGCTCCTGCGCGGACCTGTACCGGACCGGGGCCTGCCGCTAAACTGGCGCCCCATGAAAAACCCAGCGTTTCCCGCATGAAAGCCGCGTTGTTCAAACCCCGTTACTGGGGGATCTGGCTGCTGCTCGGCTTGATCCGTGTCGTCGTCCGGCTGCCCTTCCGCGTGCAGCTCGCGGTCGGCCGCGTCATGGGCCGCTTGTTGCGCGCCGCGTCCCCGCGCCGCTGGCGCATCACGCTCGTCAATCTGGAAAAATGCTTTCCGGAACTCGATGCCGACGCCCGTCTGAAACTCGCCAGGGCACATTTCGATTCGCTCGGCATCGCGTTTCTCGAATTCGGCATGTGCTGGTGGGGCAGCGAACGGAGACTGCGCAAGCTGGAGCACATCGAAGGACTGGAACACCTGCAGGCGGCGCGCGCCAAAGGCAACGGTGTGATTCTGCTGGCGGCGCACTTCACGACCCTCGAAATCACCGGCCGGCTGTTGCGCCTGCATACGGATCTGCATCTGATGTACCGGAAGATAGACAACCCGGTGATCGAGGAAGTGATGCGCGCGAGCCGCGAGCGGCTGTTCGAACGCGCGATCCCGCGCGAGGACGTGCGGCTGATGATGAAAAGCCTGAGGTCCGGCAAGCCGGTCTGGTACGCAATCGATCAGGGTTACCGCGGCAAGCACAGCGAGATGGTGCCGTTCTTCGGAATTCCCGCACCGACCAATGTGGCGCTCTCGCGTCTTGCGCGCAGCACCGGCGCGCCGGTCGTGCCGTTCTTTGCCATGCGGCTGCCCGGCACGCAGGGTTACAAGCTGATAATCGAACCCGCGCTGGAAAATTTCCCGTCAGACGATCCTGCCGCCGATGCCTTGCGGCTCAATCAACGGCTGGAACAACGCATCCGGCTCGCGCCCGAGCAATACCTCTGGAGTCACGACCGGTTCAAGGTGGTGCCGAGGGACTGATCAACTAACGCCATTCACGCGTCGGATTGGTAGCCGTGCAAAAACGCATTCCACGCACTGCTCTCGATCACGCTCGGTGCAATGAACTTGCGCAGCGAGCGCAACAACCTTCCCAGATTCGCTTCCTGCCACAACACGCCCGGCGTGCGGCGTTCGCCGCGGTCGAAATCAATCAGGTAAACCGCGTTGCCGGCATCCAGCAGGATATTGTGGGCGTTGAGATCGGCGTGATAGATGCCGGCGTCGTGAAAGCGGCGGATACAGGCGCCGATGTCGCGCCAAGGCAGCGCTTCGATGCTGGATTCGCGTAGCGCGCTGGCCAGCGAGCGCGTATTCGGGATCAGCTGCGTAACGAGATCGCCGCGATACCACAGGCCGTGACGCGTGACCTGGGCCGCAACCGGCCGCGGCACCGGGAGTCCTTCCTTATATAAGGAATCGAGCAGCCGCCATTCGCACCAGGGCCGCGTGGTGTCGAGACCGGTCCAGAGGTAATAGTCGCTGACGAAGCGCGCGACAAATCCGCCGCGCCGGTAGTGCCGCAGCACCCATTCGCCGTCCCCGCTTTGCACGATCCAGGTCTGGCCGCGGCCGCCGGCGGTGCCGCGCAATGCCTCACGCTTGGCCCAGTGCCGCGGCGAAAAGGTGTCCTCATGCGGATGACGCAGCAGTGCATCATCGTATAGGATGAATCCCCTTTTCGTGGTGACTGTGCGTTCAGCCATCCTTCATGCCCCAAGTGATGAAACCACCTGCTTCCGTCTGCATTCTGCGGCTCTCGGCCGTGGGCGATGTCTGCCACACCCTGCCGGTGGTGCGCACACTGCAGAGCGCCTGGCCGGCGACGCGCTTTACCTGGATCATCGGCAAACTGGAAGCGAGTCTCGTGGGGGACATCCCCGGCATCGAGTTTATCATTTTCGATAAAGGCAAAGGCCGCGCCGCTTACCGGGAACTCCGGCGCACGCTTGCGGGACGCCGGTTCGATCTTCTGCTGCACATGCAGATGTCGCTGCGCGCGAGTCTGGCGAGCCTGCTCGCGATCAAGTCGCCCGTAAAACTCGGCTTCGACAAGCAACGCGCACATGACTGGCAATGGCTCTTCACCAACAAACGCATCTGGTACAAACCCCGGCAGCACGTGATGGACAGCCTGTTCGGCTTCGCCGAAGCCTGCGGCATTTCCACGCGCGACCTGCGCTGGGATATCCCGGTGCCGGCCGACGCCGAGGCATTCGCACGTACGCAGATTCCGGACGGTACAGCGACGCTTGTTATCAGCCCTTGCGCCAACGCCCGCTTCCGCAATTTTCGTAACTGGCGCGCGGAACGCTATGCCGCGGTCGCAGATCATGCGATACAGCGGCACGGCATGCGGGTGATTCTGAGCGGTGGACCCAGTCCGGTCGAGCGCGACATGGGCGATGCCATCCGCGCGGCCATGCAGAACGAGTCCGTGGATTTGATCGGCAAAACCAACCTCAAGCAGCTGTTCGCGCTGCTGCAACGCGCGACCGCATTGATCTCGCCGGATTCGGGACCGGTGCACATGGGCACGGCGGCCGGCATTCCCGTGATCGGGCTGTACGCGACGACCAATCCGGATCGCGCCGGACCCTATCTGAGTCAGCAATGGCGGGTGGACCGTTACCCCGATGCGATGCGCAAATTCAACCGGCAGGATGCCGCGACGGCACCGTGGGGAACCCGCGTGCGAAATCCGGAAGCGATGGACCTGGTGACGGTGCAGGATGTGACGGATAAACTCGACGAACTCCTGAATACCAAATCTCGACGTAAACAGTAGCCGCATCACGGCTGCAGATCGGCGAAGGTGCATTACATGATCGTGCAATTGTTTCCGAACGGCTGGGCACATTATCTGATCGGCGGTTTGCTGATCGGTGCGGGTGTGTCGCTGATGTTCGTATTCACCGGCCGCGTCACCGGCATGAGTTCGGTATTCACAACGACGTGGTCCTACTTTTCAAACAGGCGCTTCTTTCAGCAAGCGCAATTTGTCAGCACCCGCAAGTGGCGGTTGGTGGTGGCGATTGGGGTTTTTCTCGGCGCAGCTGTGTGGTGGGCATTGCTGGGACCCAGCGGCGGACTTGCCACGCAACTTCCCTGGTGGCGGCTGCTTGGCGGTGGACTGCTGGTGGGCTATGGCGTCCGCATGTCGGGAGGATGCACATCGGGGCACGGCATCTGCGGTCTGGCGTCGCTGAGCCTGTCGTCGCTGGTCGCGGTGCTGACGTTTCTCGCAACGGCGATGGTCACCGCGAACCTGTTTGCCGCATTCGGAGTGCATTAATGAAACCTGCCTCGCTCTTCATGTTCCTTGTCGGTGGCATGCTGTTCGGCTTCGGGCTTGCAGTTTCAAGAATGATCCAGCCTGAAGTGGTCCTGAGTTTCCTGCTGTTCAGGGATTTCGGCCTGCTGCTCGTGCTCGGCGGCGCCGTCTTCGTGACACTGGTGACGTACCGCGTCATTCCGCGGCTCTTGAAACATCCCGTGCTGGAAGCCACCGCTTTCGAAACCAAATGGAGCCCACTGAATCGGCAGATCGCCATCGGTGCGGCAATCTTCGGTATCGGCTGGGGACTGTGCGGCGTGTGCCCCGGTCCGGCATTCGCTGCCGTGGGTGCGGGCATCTGGAACATTCTGCTGACCCTGGCCGGGATTTTTGCGGGCGCCTATCTGCACGGACGCACGGCCCGGATTTGAAAATTCCGCGTTAACGCTTCGGATTGCGGGGCCGGCAGCGGTTTAGCGTCCACAGGAACGCCAGCGACACGCAGCTCACCATGATGGCTGTTACAGCAAGGCCAGCGACCCCGGCAGAGACAAAAGGCAAGATCAGAACCGAAAGGAACGCCATGCACAGCGCGCCAGCCATGATTGCCAGACCGCCATGCCGGTTTGCGTATGTCCAGTTGTCATTGCTTTCCAGCGCCCACGGAGTACGGATACCGAAAAATCCATTGCGCCCGACACCGGGAACGCACCGGTAGGTCAGCCACCCTAGCATAAAAAACAGGCTCGATAAGGCAATCGTCATTAGGTAAGCAGACGTCATCATTGCGGCCCCTGATTCAATAACCGGATCAAGGGTCGCGAGCAGTTCGCTCGCAGCGCGTTTATTGGGCAGACGTTCATGGACATTGCGGCGGGGCCACGTGCTGAACGGCAGCCAGTCGTTCATATTCCTGCGGTATGGAATCGATTGTCGCATGATGCATCACCGTGAAACCCGGCTGATGCGCCATGATCCTGCTGAACTCAGATGCTACTTCGTCTTCTCCGATCATGTGATCGAATGCGACGGAATCCGGTTTTTCCGGCTTGAGTATCTGCTTCAAGGAACGCAACTGCCAGTTCCTTGATTTCTGATCCAGAGCGATCTGATCCGCCTGCATGACCGCGTTGAACATGGAATATGCTACGAACTCACCCTGCCGTGAATCCTGCGGCAATATGACGACATACATGAGTCCCGGGCCGCCATCACAGGCTGTCAACCGGAGATCACTGCCGTGTGGAACCAGTTGATCCAGGTATTTCTGTGCGACCTGATTGGTGGGAAATTCGATACGGGGACCTTCGCGATGAGCTTGCGAAGGCGCCGTTAAATAGTGAGCCACCAGTCCTGCGAGCGCTACGGCAATGCTTACCAGCAAATTGAACATGTCGCCCCC
>DASSOA010000166.1:0-3666 GCA_035701115.1 Gammaproteobacteria bacterium | reverse complement strand
TGAATTCGTAGCTCCCGGTAGTAGTATTCAGTTTCACCGGCGATTCCGAGACGGGTTGCGTACTCGCCGGCGCGCTGCGGTCGAGGTCGGTGGGATTGCTGACGGAGCCGGCATAGGTGTAAACCACCGGCGTGCACCCGGTACCAATCAGCGCCGCCGAAACGGTGCCAATGATATTGCCGACCGTATCGTCCTTGACCATGCGCATGCTTGGCTCCAGCACGTACGCCGTGGAAGGCGGCGTGGGAGCAAGAACGGATTTGCGCATGTCGAAGTCAATCGTGAACATCTCCGTCGTGTCGGCATTGATATCAAATCCATCGGTGAGATATCGGGCCCTGAGTCCCTGCGTGCCGGTTGGACCCAGCACCAGCGCATGCTGGGTGCCGTCATTCAGCGTGAGATAGGAATCGGTACCGCTGCCGCTCGCTGCGATCTGCAGCTCGAGATACTGGTAATGACCGGCCGGAAGCGTGAAACTGCCGACCAGCGACGTCCAGTTGCCGTTTTGCAATTGCGCAAGGTCAATCTGTTGCGCCAGTGGAAAGGTATAGGTAATCGCCGCTCCAGAGTCCGGCATGAAGGTGACCCCGGTAAATTCCACGACGGCAGCACTGGCGTTATCCATGGGCGAATCGGTCAACCCGATTGAAATTCGCCCGTTACCGCTGCCGTTGCAGCCGGTCAGCAACAAAGATGCCAAAACCGCCGGAATCAGAAATTTTGCGTTCATTGCCTTGCACCCGCCCTGCGACATCAGACTCCAGATAACGCACTGCGACGTTTCCCGGTTTACCGATTCGGCCCTCGCCCAAATGACATAAGCACGTTTGGACCAGACAATCCCGGCTGCACAACAACCACGATTACCAGGAACCGGGGTTACCCGGCAAACGCGCTTCCAGCTCGCGAATCCGGTTTTCCAGTTGCCGCACCTGTCCAAGCAGCGTCAGCGCCAGTGCCAGACCGGTTGCATCGAGTTCGAAATCGCTGCGCAAACGGCTGGCGGTGCGTGCCAGCACGACACAATGCGCATCGTAAACCGGCGCGCGTGCATCCGGGTCAGCCGGCATCAGCACGCCGCATTCGGTCAGTTCATGAATCTCGACTTCGGACAAACCCGATAGTTCCGCGAGCTCACGCAGCGGCAGTTGCAGCTCGTTGTCCAGCCAGTCTGGCGCGAAACGTTTGGCGCTCATTTCACGGCCTCCTGCTGCAAATGCTTGCGTGGATCGAAATGCGATACCTCCGCCAGCTGCTGGAACAGGCCGCGTTCCTTCTCGGTCAGGCTGTGCGGCACCGTAACCTGCACGATTGCGAACGGATCGCCGGCGCCGCCGCGCGGCCTGGGCAGGCCGCGTCCCGACAGACGAAACTGCTGTCCGGCGCGCGTGCCGGACGGAATCTTGAGCCGCACCGCGCCGCCCAGGGTTGGCACTTCGACGGTCGCGCCCAACGCGACCTCCCACGGCGCCAGCGGCAGGTCCATATAAAGGTCGTGTCCGGAAGGCCGAAACACGGGATGCGGTTTCAGCGTGATATCGAGATACAGATCGCCGGCACGTCCGCCGTTCATGCCCTTGCCGCCCTTCCCCGGCACACGCAGACGCTGACCGGTCGTTGCGCCCTTCGGAATGTGTGCCTTGACTGTGTGCGGTGTACGCCGCATGTGACCGGATGCGTCGTATTCCGGCATGCCGAGATTCAATTCGATATCGGCACCGTTGAAAGCCTGCTGTAGCGTGATCTCGACCGCGACGTCGTAATCTTCGCCTGCCATGCGCATGGTTCGTTCACCACGGGTGCCGCGTGTGCCGCCAGCGTGCATACCCGCGAACAGATCGCCAAGATCGAGATCCTCAAACGAAAAATGCGTGTCGCCGTAGCGCTGTTGCCAGTCGGGTGGTGGACGGAACTCCTGCCCCGGCGCTTGTTTTCCCAGCTGATCGTAAGCCGCGCGCTTTTCCGGATCCTTGAGTGTCTGATAGGCTTCGGCGATTTCCTTGAAGCGTACTTCCGCGTCCTTTTCCCTGGATACGTCGGGATGATATTTGCGCGCAAGCTTGCGGTAAGCCGCCTTGATCTCGGCCTCGCCGGCATCGCGCTTCACGCCCAGAACGTCGTAGTAATCCTTGTACTTCATAAGGCTGTCACCACATTGTTGTCAGGCTGCTTCGCGGTTGAACCGCGCATGGCCTCCCTGATCGTGGGGACGCAAGTCCATTTTTCAAGTCAGCCGTATGATGGCGGCCGTGCCGGTGCCGGCGCTGTCACTTGACCTGCCAACGTGCCCGATAACCACGCGCATCAACGTGCACGAACGGTTTGTGGGTGCGCGTTGCCGGATAAGAGCCGATGCCGCCACGCAGATAATCGTATTGCGGTTCGTGAAACAGCGAACTGAAATCTTTCGCCAGCAGCTGCGAATCGCGGTAGTCGTCGCGCCCGTCGTGGTTGACGTCGCCGGGGTCCGGCGCGCCGTGCGTCCCGCTTATATACAGATCGGCCGCGTCTCCCCAGGTGTGCCGGCTGTAGAGTACGTTACCGAGTTGCGCGTTGTACCACGGCGTGCGGTACCCGCTCATGACATGAATGGCGTCCGGCGGAATCCCGCGCCCATGCAGATAGTCAACCACCGCTTCCAGCTTGAGCAGCAGACGCCGCCGCAGCACCACGTACTTCGGAAATCCGCCGGCCTGTTTGCAGAGAAACTCACCGAGCGTAAAGTGCGGCGAGACATGCACCTGCGCCAGTGCGGGCGTCACCTCCACAAAACCCGACGGCGGTTGGTAGATATCGAGTCCATTCAATGGTTTTTTCGGATAGTGACCAATGTGGTATCCGTTGAGCTTGCCGTTTTGTACCCGGCTTGACGGCACCATCACGAATGTCTCGAGCCGGATGCGCTCGCCATCCGCGCGCGTGATATCAATCTGGTAATGCCCAGGCCGGGCCGGTGCGATCCATTGCCAATGGTTGGTTGCAGATTCCTGCAACGAACCCGCGGTGGCACGCACGTCCACAGGCGCATCGGCACCGGGCACGGCTATCGAAACCGGTTCCCCCGGCATGGTGAACAAGGCAAATTCGCGGTAACCGATCTCGAGAACTTTAACACGAACACTGAAACCGGCATAGCCGGGGTCAAAGGCAACAGACGAAGCCGCATGCGCGGCATTCAGCGACAACAGCACAGTCAGTGCTGCGACAAGGCGGTACAACAAACTGGATTCTCCGGCAAAGGCGCATTCAGCGCGTGCAACAATTCGGGGTCACGTTCATAGACATCCGGGGAAAATTCTAGCACCCCCGAGTCGTCCACCCACGCCGTCATGTAGACAATGTAAATGGGGACGGGATGGGTCAGATCAACCCGTTGCGTCTCGCCGCTGGCGACCTCCCGGGCCAGCAACGCCGTGGGGTCGGGCCGGCCGTCCAGCTTGAGGAGCGCCGCCGCCAGGTCCATGGCGTGCGCTACCCGTATGCAGCCATGGCTGAATGCGCAGCGCGAGGCCGCAAACAGCTCCTGGGCCGGCGTGTCGTGCATGTAGACATCGACGGCGTTGGGAAACACGAACTTCACTTTGCCGAGCGGATTTTCCGGTCCCGGCGCCTGCCGGAAATGGTACGGCAGCGTATCCGCAGTCCACTGTTTCCAGTTGACCG
>DASSOA010000165.1:0-19997 GCA_035701115.1 Gammaproteobacteria bacterium | reverse complement strand
ACGCGACCGGCATCACGCTGTCCGACAATCAGCACCGTTACGCCCGCGAGAAAATCGCCGCGGAAGGGCTGACGAAAAATTGCGAAGTGATGCTGATGGACTATCGCGATCTGCCGGAAACCGAACCATTCGACAAAATTGCCAGTGTCGGCATGGTCGAGCACGTCGGCCGCACGAACCTGCCGGTTTATTTTGCGAAGATCTTCCGCTTGCTGCGGCCGGGCGGCACGCTGATGAATCACGGCATCGCGCTCAATCTGCTCGACCAGGGCGAGCTCGGCAGCGACATGGGCAACTTCATCGACGAGTATGTTTTTCCGGGCGGCCAGCTCGCGCACATTTCGCAAATGGTCGCGGAAATGTCGCGTCAGGGACTGGAATGCTGGGACGTCGAAAGCCTGCGTCCGCATTATGCCCGCACGCTGTGGCACTGGGTCGACCGCCTCGAAGCCAACCGCGAACAGGCGGTGAAGATGGTCGGCGAAAAAATCTACCGCATCTGGCGCATCTACATGGCCGGTTCGGCGCACGCGTTCGAGCGCGGCTGGCTGTCACTCTACCAGGTGCTGGCAGGCAAGCCACTGGAAAACGGAACGCTCGATTTCCCGATCGATCGCAGCTATATCTATTCGAAATGAAAGCTCGCGCATGGCTCGCGATCATGCTGCTGTGCGGCCTTGCGCTATACGACATGGGCCGCACGCAGGCGGACGAGGGTTCCGATTCGGAACAGCAGCACGAGGAAAAGGTTACGCTGCCGCCCTATCCGCAACGCAATGATCTGATACCGTTCGCCGCCCCCTCCGCCACAACCGATTTCCACTTCTACATCGACGGCAAGTCGATCAGCATCGGCCGCAACAAAATCATCCGTTTCGCGCTGGACATCGTGTCGGACAGCGGTGCGTCGAACGTCTCGTATGAAGGGATCGGGTGTGATACCAAGAACGTGAAATTCTATGCGTTCGGCGATTCCGGGAAATGGGCGCCGGTGCGAAAGCCCGCGTGGCAGCGTGTTCACAGCTACCAGAAGAACCGCCCTGAAGCCGCGCTCTACGACATCTGGTGCAACTACGGCATGCCGCCGCGAAACGCGCAGGAAGCGCTGCAGAAAATCAGGGAGTTCAACAGTCCGTTCGGAATGCCCGGCGGCGTGGAATAAAGCGCCACCGGCCGCCTACTTGTTGCAGGCGCCCACCCGTTTGCCGCTGTAGTTCATCGTCATTTCCATCGCCTGGCCGCCCTCGTTCATCTTGAGGTGGTTGACGCCGGTGTATGAATCACCGTTGTAGGTCGCGGAGCCGGTGCCGGTCATCGGGTGCGCGCCGCCGCATTCGACCTTCCAGGTGACCGTATTGCCGTTCTGCTTGTAGTCCACGGTCTTGCACTGGTTCTGCTGCGCATGCCCCGGCTTTCCCGCCATTGCGCTGCGCGGGTCCTTCAGATCCTTCTGCGTCATGCACTGGCGGATCGTCCGTGGCTGCATTGCAGGCATGCCCGGCATGTTCATGTCGACCGTGATTTCCCACAAGCCATCGTTGAAATTCGGCGCCGCGATCGCGGCGCCGGCACCCAATACGAATATCGACGCGGCGCAAGTCACGATTATTGTTTTAAGCGGCATGGTTTTCTCCTTCGACTGAAACGATCGAGCGACAGGTTACCATATTGCAATGGCGATGGCCGCATCGATAACACATCGTCGGCATGTGCGTTTGGCGGCGTTTGGATCGGAAACAAACAACGTTTCTTTGGCAAGGACGCTGCGCTCAAAACACGCATCTTCGGTGACCGGCACTACCTATAACTTAAATTCATATCATTCCAATAAAATGATACTTTACACGAATTGAGCGAACGCCTATTTTCCGGGAATCGATCAATGCCCATTCACCGGAGAGAAAACATGGCGAATCAGTTGACTGACGCTGCACAACTGCTGCAAGAAACTGTTGTCATAGACGGCTTGGGCGGGGCGGTTGTGCATCCGACGCCGCACGTGGCGGAAGGAGCCTACGAAGAAATAATGGTGCGCCAGGGCTGGACCGCATTTAATGCCTGCCTGGTTTCCGAGCCGTCTTACACGCCAACATGGGACGAAACGATGAAGGCCATCTACGAGAATCTGGCCTACCTCGATATCAGTCCCAAGCTCCGGCTGTGCGAACGGGTGGAGGACATCCATGAAGCGCATCGACAAGGGCAGCTCGGAATCTTTTTCGGCCTGCAGAGCGCCAACTGCATTGAACAGGACCGGACACGGGTCGTGATCCTCCATAAGCTCGGGCTTCGCGTGCTGCAGTTGACCTACATGGAGCGCAATTTCCTCGGGGATGGATGCCTGGAACCCGAAAACCGGGGGTTGACGCATTTTGGCATCCAGATCGTGCGGGAATGCAATCGCATCGGGATCGTCGTTGACTGCTCGCACGTCGGTGTCCGTACAACGCTGGATGCCGTGCGGCACTCAAATCAGCCGATTGTCGTATCGCACACGGCGGCGCGTGCGCTCGTCGACAATCCGCGCGGCGTGACTGATGAGCAGATCAAGGCGATCGCCGACAAGGGCGGGTTGGTTGGCATCACCCCGTATGCTCCGTTCATTCGCTCTGACCGCCGGGCGAAGCTCGATGACTATCTTGACCATTTTGATCACATCGTGAAACTGGTCGGCGCCGAGCATGTTGCGCTGGCAACGGACATGTTCGAAGGCAAGACCCGGATCAATTGGGTCACCTCGCACTATTATCCCGAAGCAACCCGCGGTGCTGCCTACGATTCACGGCGCGTGGATGGCTTCGAACGAAAGGCGCAGGTCGTTGACGTCGTGGCCGGTTTTCTGTCTCGCGGTTATGATGATGACACAATCAAAAAAATTATCGGCGGCAACTGGATGCGGGTGCTGCAAGCAGTGTGGCATTAACGCCGCGGACAGCCTTGCCACCGAACTTCTAATCAAAGTTCGATGTCTGGCACGCATAGCTTGATGAAATACCCGAGATGGCGTCCGACGTAGTGGCCGCGGCGAATGCCGAGCGCAGCGGTACTGGGTTCGAACAGCCTGCTCGCGTCGAGGACCTTTAATTTCGCGTTATCTTCTCTAACGGCGAGCTCGGAGATAATGCCTATCCCGAAGCCGCGGCGCACGTAGGTCTTGATGACGTCCGAATCCTGCGTCGTCAACAACACGGTGGGATTCAAATTCTCCGCAGCAAATGCGCGCCGAATTTTCGAATTCGGTTCGAGAATCGCACCATAAGTGATGATAGGATACGCGGCTACGGCTTTGAGGTTCAGGAGCCGGCACCGTGTGAGTTTGTGTCCGGGCGGCGCGATGACGCAACGGTGCCACTGGTAGTAGGGGAGGATTTCGATGCCGCGGAATTCTTCCATCACTTCGGTCGAAATACATACGTCGGACTTGCCGCTTGCCACCCATTCCGCGCATTCGGTTGGTGTTCCCTGTCGGATCTCGATCTGGACACTTGGATATCGCAACAGAAATTTCTCGATTACGTCCGGTAATGTGTAGCAGGTTTGCGTATGTGTTGCGGCAATCGTTATACGCCCTCCCGCTTCTTCGTTGACGTCCTTGGATATTCGCTTGATGTTTTCCGCATCACGAGTCATTTTCTCGGCGACGGACCGGATCTCGTGTCCGGCCTGCGTAATCGCGGCCATCTTCTTACCCTGCCGCAGAAACAGCTGAACGCCGAGCTCTTCTTCCAGCAATTTGATTTGCTTGCTGACCGCGGCCTGCGACACGTAAAGGGCACGAGCGGCGCTCGAGATGTTCATCTCGCCCTCTATCACTGCGAGCAGATAACGTAATTGTTTCAGCGTCATTCCGTGGTGATCAAAGGATGGGCGGACGAGTTATAACTAAAAGTTTAAGCCTTTAAAGATAATAATACTTTACAGAAGGTGCGGCAACACTTACCTTCCGATCGAGGGCTTCATGCACGCTGCCAATGCCGGGGCAGCACACAACAGGCAATAGCCGAGTGTCGAGGAACCGCCGTGATGAAGGTCGCAGCGCTTGTCAAACAGATTCCCGTCGCCGATTCGCTGAGACTCGATCGCGACGGACGCCTGATCCGGGCCGGCCTGGCACTCGAAATGAATGCGTATTGTCGCCGTGCCGTTTCACTGGCGATCATGTTGAGCAAGAAGACGGCAGGGCGCTGCACGGTACTTACGCTGGCGCCCGAGTCGGGCGCGGAAGTGATTCGCGAAGCACTGGCGGCGGGCGCCAATGACGGGATCCTGATATCCGATCCTGCCTTTGCCGGCTCCGACACGTTGGCCACCGCCCGTGCGCTTGTCGCCGCGCTGCGGCAGCTCGATGCCGTCGATCTCGTCGTGTGCGGACTCAATTCGGTGGACGCCGATACCGGCCAGGTGGGCCCGCAGGTGGCGCAGTTGCTCGACATGCCGTTTGTGGCCAACGTTAGGAGCGTGACACAGCTCGAAGACGGGGAATTGCAGGTGGAAAGCGGACGCGACAACGGGTCGATGGTTGCCCGGGTCAGGCTTCCCGCGGTCCTCTCCGTTGCCGAGCGGTCGGTCACCCCGATACGGGTTGATCCGTCGGCGAAACAGGCCGTTGCAGACGAACGCATACGCCGATTGCGTGCTTGCGATCTCGGGGCCGGTCCTTGGGGGCAGGTGGGAAGCCCAACCCGTGTGGGCGTTATTCGGCGTGTCGACGTGGAACGGCACCGGCACGTTCTGGGCGGCCCGCTCGGACAGCAAGCATCGGACGCGGCACGGTTGTTGATCGAGCACGGCGCATTTGGCGTCCCTCGTCGCGAGAACGTGCCCGATCTCGCCGATGACGTTTACCGGCGCGGCAGCCAGATCCGGATCGCCGCGATACTGGAACCCAAACGCGGACAGCTTGCCCACGAGCTCTGTACGGCCGCCGCAATTCTCGCCGAACAGATGGGCGCGACCACGGTCGGATTCGGGCTCGAGGGCATGGAAAAATGGCCGATCGGATCATGGGGCATCGATCATGCGATGGTCCTCGCAGGCGTGCCGGTCGAGGAAGACATCGCGGCGGTGCTTGCCCGATGGGCCGTTGACAACGAACCCCGGTTGATTATCGCGCCGGGCACGCTTTGGGGGCGTGAAATTGCCGCCCGCGTGGCGGTGATCCTGGGCGCCGGATTGATCGGTGATGCCGTCGAGCTCGAGCTGGAGGCGAACGCAAGCCGGTTCGTTGCGTGGAAGCCGGCGCTGGGCGGCAGGCAGCTGGCGCAGATCACGTCTTCGTCGAGGATACAGATGGTGACGTTGCGGCCCGGCGCCATCGAGCCGTACCGTCGCCGCTCGAACGTGGCGCGCTTCACCGTGGTGAACATTCCCAGCCGCCACAGATTGCATGTCGTTGACCGCACTTACGATGATGATGCCGACGTTTTGTTCTCGGCCCCGATCGTTGTCGGAGTCGGTACGGGCGTTGCGAAGGAAGAATACCGCCGCCTCGCGCCCCTGATCGATATGCTTGATGCGCCGCTCGCCTGCACGCGCAAAGTGGCGGACCGCGGCTGGCTGCCGCGCAGCCGGCAGGTCGGGCTGACCGGTCATCACGTTGCTCCGCGGCTCTACGTCGCAATCGGGCTGCGCGGCGGCTTCAATCACACAATAGGCATTCGCCGTTCGCATGTCGTTTTCGCGATCAATTCGGATGCCGCAGCGCCGATCTTCGACGATGCCGATATCGGGATCGTCGGCGACTGGCGCGACGCCGTGCCGCTGCTGGCGCAGCAGCTCATGTCCCGTGACGTGACTGCAATGATCGGAAAGCGGGGCCATGCGCGTTGCGCTGAATCGTCTTGCGCGGGTGCGTGAATCCATGCACCCGCATGCGGGAAAGCCCTGTTGCAAAGCGGTATCCGCCGCGAAAGCACGGGTACGTTGATATGTTCGATTGGTGTAATCACTAAGGAGAAATACATGATACTTCGGATCGTAAATGCGACACTGCTCCCCGGCAAAAAGGATGAATATCTGAAATTCATCCACTCAAAGCTCGTTCCGGCGACCAAGGCGGTTCCAGGACGGCTGTTCAGTGCCCGGGCTTTTTGCATCGAAGAGGGCCATGAAAACGAGGTAGTCTACGTGAGCGGATGGGACAATATGGAAAGCGCGGACGCTTTCGAACACGCGCAGTCTTACCAGGAACTCGCTCCCGAAGGCGCCTCCGGGGCCGGCATCAAGGCGTTTTATACACACCGTTTCAGCGAGCATGGTGCAGTTCACATTCATTACAAAACCTTTACGACGGATCTGTTCACGACCGACTTCAAATAGTCTGCGAACTGCGTATGGCCGTGATCAATGAAAAGGCAAGCTTGCTGACGCGGCCATGCGCCACTGAGCGCAGCAGAACAATCGAGTACAGGATTTGAGCCCAAAGGAGGGGTGCCATGAAGCTGAGGACAGTTATAGCTTTCGCATTATCATTGCTGGCCACCGTAATCACACCCGCGTTTGGTGCTGCACAAAACTATCCTGATAAACCGGTAACGATCGTATTTTCCTTCTCACCGGGAGGAGGGGATACCATTGCACGCCTGCTGGCGAAGCATATTACCGAGGTAATGGGGCAACAGTTCATTGTCGAAAACCGGCCGGGAGCTACCGGCGCAATCGGGGCGGAATATGTCAAGCGCGCGAAGCCGGATGGCTATACGCTGCTCTTTGCCACGGCGAGCCAGATGTCCATCACCCCCCAGGTTCGGAAGGTGCATTATGATCCACTTCATGATTATACAAACATCGCTCTGGTTGGCGTGGCGCCGTACGTGATTGCGGTCAACGCATCATTGGGAGTCCATTCGGTTGCTGATCTAATCAAGTATGCGAGAGCACACCCACCGCTCAAGATTGGTAACGCAGGCATAAAGTCGATAGGCGACGAGGCCAACGTATTGTTCGGCCTGCGCACGGGCCTTGATATTCTGTCGGTGCCATTCAAAGGTACTCATCCGGCAACCATCGCGATGGAAGGCGGTGAGACACAGGCGCTGATCGCCACTTACGTGAACTTCGTTGCCGGCGTGCACGCGAATAAGGTCAAGCTACTTGCTGTCGCGGACTCGAAGCGCCTGGACATTGCGCCGGATGTGCCGACAGCCGAAGAAGCGGGTCTGAGAAATTTCGATGTCAGTCAATGGTGGGGCCTATACGGTCCGATGGGTGTTCCCGCACCCATCGTGAACAAGCTCAACACTGCAATGAACAAAGTGCTGCACAACGATGAAGTCAAAAAGCGACTCAAGGATTTCGGTGCACGCCCGCTTGGCGGGAGCCCAGGTGACCTGACTGCCTATCTTAACAACGACTATAGGAAGTGGAGTGAAGTTATCCGTGCGCAGAAGTCGGCGCGTAACGCTCAATAGTGAAGAGAGTGTTTCTATACGTCGTGCGACTTATTGTGGTTATCGTCTTGATACATGAATTATTCGGCACGTGATTGAATCTATCTGCGCATGGCTATGCAGGAGGACTTCTTGATTGATATGCAATCAAATCGAGGAATGTTGCGGCAAGTTCGCGAGCCTACGCCACGACCGTGCGAGGTAGGTGGCAAACCGCGCTGTCATTCTTTTGTAGCTCATTGTTGGAGAGAAGACAGAAAGACTTCCATGCTTCTTCGATTCCGTGAAGTTCGATGTCTTCAGAATCTAGGCAGTAAACAAGCTGTACATGGCCGAGATGTTGTGAACTCAGAGCCGCATCGTACGTCTTGGAAGATATCTCCGGCAGAGTTGGTTGTATCGCGATCGTCGTCCTGGCGCGCGATTGAACCCTGTCATTCGATCATGTCATTTCGGTGATTCGGCGTCTCCGAATTCATGAAAACGTTGGAAATTTATCAATGTTTCAGAGGGCAAAGGAGGGCTGCCATGAAGCTTAGGGCCATTGTAGTTTCCGCACTATCGGTGCTACTCGCTTCAACCGCACCGGCATTTAGTGCTGCGCAAGATTATCCCGACAAACCGGTGAGCATCGTGGTTCCATTTGCACCAGGCGCAGCCGATACGGTTGCGCGCGTGCTCGCGGAACATATCGGTAAAGTGCTCAACCAGCGCTTTATTGTCGAAAACCGCCCTGGAGCTAGTGGCGAAATAGGGGTGATGTATGTCAAGCGTGCGAAGCCGGACGGCTATACGCTGCTTTTTGCCACTGCGAGTCAGATGTCTGTTAATCCGCAGGTCAGAAAAGTGCACTATGATCCGCGTCACGACTTCACCAATATCGCGTTGCTTGGCGTGGCACCGTACGTGATTGCCGTCAACCCATCATTGGGAGTCGATTCAATTGCAGACCTGATCAAGTATGCAAGGTCACATTCGGGGCCGCTTAAATTGGGTAATGCGGGAGTAGGTTCGTTGAGCGACGAAGCCGCCTTGCTGTTCGGACAACGTACTGGCCTCGATGTTTTATCGGTGCCCTTCAAGGGCACCCATCCCGCAGCCATCGCCATGGAAGGTGGCGAGGTTCAAGGGGTAATCGCCACTTATGTGAGCTTCATTGCCGGCGTGCATGCTGGCAAAGCCAAGGTGCTTGCCGTTGCAGCGGAAAAGCGCTTGGATGTCGCACCCGACGTACCGACAGCCAGAGAGGCTGGCCTCAAAGATTTTGATGTCAGTCAGTGGTGGGGGTTATACGGCCCAGCAGGTATTCCTGAACCCATCGTGAAAAAGCTCAACATCGCGATGAACAAGGTGCTCCGCAACGATGATGTCAAGAAGCGCATGTCGGCGCTTGTCGCACGTCCAGCTGGCGGAAGTCCTGGCGATCTGACCGCCTACCTCAACAAGGAATACAAGAAGTGGGGCAACGTCATTCGTACGCAGAAATCTGCACATAAACCTAACTAATTAACCGTACTTTGCTCGCCTGTCGTGGAATTATTATGTCGCTTGCGGTCAGGTTTCTTCGGCATCATGAACCGGATAGCGCGACAGTATTTGCGGCCGGCGGGCGACACCATAGATGAACGCTGAATATGATATCGCGATGGTGGGCGCCGGGTTGGTCGGCTGCTCGATTGCATGGGGGCTTGCCAAGATGGGGCAGCGCGTCGCGGTACTGGATGAAGGTGATACCGCATTCCGTGCGTCACGCGGCAATTTTGCGCTGATCTGGGTGCAGAGCAAGGGGCTCGGCATGCCCCAATATTCGGCGTGGACGATTCAGTCGGCTGACGCGTGGCAGGCACTGGCCGAAGCGCTGCAAGCCCAGACCGGTCTTGACCTGGCATTTCTGCGTCCCGGCGGGTTGCACCCGTTGTTGAGCCGCGACGAATGGGAGCGGCGTGAAACGTATCTGAAAAAGCTCAGTACCCAGCCGGGAATGGGCGTCTTCGAGTACGAGATGCTGGATCACGCGCAGGTGAAACGGCTGATTCCCCAGATAGGCTCCGAAATGGTCGGTGCCAGTTACTGCCCGTATGACGGGCATTGTAATCCGCTACGATTGTTCCGGGCGCTGCAGAACGGCATGCAACAGCTCGGCGCCAGGTATTTTACCGACAGCGCCGTGAGCAAGATCGAATACCGAGGCGGTGAATTCCGGCTTGCGACACGCGTGGGCGAAATCCGGGCCGGAAAGGTGGTTCTGGCGGCCGGACTCAACAATGCGCGTCTCGGCAGGATGGTGGCGATGCACGTGCCGGTGCGCCCGCAGCGCGGCCACCTGATGGTGACCGAAAAAATTGCGCCGTTTCTGCATTACCCGGTTTCAAAAGTGCGCCAGACCGACGAAGGCGGTGTGATGATAGGCGATTCGATGGAAGAAGTGGGATTCGATCCGTCGATCAACACGCCGGTTCTCTCCGTCCTTGCCGATCGGGCGATCCGCATGTTTCCGCAGCTGGCCGACATCAACGTCGTGCGCACCTGGGCCTGTCTGCGTGTAATGACGCAGGACGGCTTTCCGATTTACGAACAGTCGGCACAGTGCCCGGGTGCGTTTGCCGTCTCCTGCCACAGCGGTGTGACGCTGGCGGCAAATCACGCGTTTACGCTGCCGGAGTTTATCGTCCGCGGCGCATTTCCCGAGGAGCAACTCGGCGTCTTCAGCTCACGGAGGTTCGATGTTCCGGCGGTTGCATGAAGCAAACGACAATCCGTGCAAGGTGTTCATCGACGGGGAAGCTTTCACCGTGCGGGACGGCGACACGGTGGCGGCGGCACTGCTCGCGGCCGGGGTTGGCCGCGTCCGCCTGACTCCTGTTTCAGGCGCGGCGCGCGCACCTTACTGCATGATGGGTGTCTGTTTCGACTGCTTGGTGACCGTTGACGGCATCGGCAATCGCCAGGGCTGCATGATCCGCGTGCGCGAGGGCATGCGCATCGATACGCAGGCGGGAAAGCGGGAGCTCGGGCGATGAGTCAGGCGACGCTGTCCGATCACTACGCGGTGGCGGTCATCGGTGCCGGTCCCGCCGGCCTTGCGGCGGCCAGTGCGTGCGCGCGGGCCGGGCTGGAAACGGTGGTATTCGACGAGCAGCCGTCGCCCGGCGGCCAGATCTATCGCGCAATCACCGACACGCCGCTCAAGCGCGAGACCCTGCTGGGAAAAGATTACTGGCGTGGCGCGCACCTGGTGAATGCGTTCAAGGCCGGTGGCGCTCGCTACCTCAGCGGCGCGACCGTCTGGAGTCTGACGCCGGAACGCGAAATTGGTGTGTCGATCGCCGGGCACTCATCGATGACGCGCGCGAGCCGCGTGATCATCGCCAGCGGCGCGCTGGAGCGCCCTTTCCCGGTACCGGGCTGGACGCTGCCCGGCGTGATGACGGCGGGAGGTGCACAGATTCTGCTCAAGACCAGCGGCCTGGTGCCGAACGGGCGCACGGTGCTGGCGGGCTGCGGTCCGCTGCTGTGGCTGCTCGCAGCGCAGTATCTGAATGCCGGGGTGAAAATCGATGCGATGCTGGATACCACGCCGGCCGGAAACTTGGCGCAGGCTAGGCCGCACCTGCTCCGATTTCTGTGCTCGCCGTATTTCAGAAAGGGCATCGCGCTGGTGCGGACGGTGAAACGATCGGTCACGGTCGTTTCACGGGTGACGCGGCTGCGCGCCATCGGGGAAGACAAGGTGGCGCATGTCGCCTACAGCGTGCAGGACGGTACTGAACGGCAAATGCCGGTCGATACGTTGTTGCTGCACCATGGCGTCGTTCCGAATGTCAATCTGGCGATGGCGGCTGGCATCGAGCACTACTGGGATGACGAGCAGCTGTGCTGGGTGCCCAGGGTCGATGAATACGGCGCCTCGTCCATCGATGGCGTGGCGATCGTCGGCGATGGAGCGGGCATTGGCGGCGCGCGCACCGCAGAGTACCGTGGCATGCTCGCGGCCGTTGCAGCGATACGCGCACTGAGTCCCGGCAGCCCGGTCCCGGATGAAAAATCCGTGCGGCGTGCACTGTTCGCGGAATTGCGCGCGCGCCGTTTTGTTGATCTTTTATATCGTCCGGCTCCGGCGTTTCGGCAGCCGATGGACGACACGATCGTCTGCCGCTGCGAGGAGGTCACGGCCCGTCAGATCGAGGATGCCATTGCACTCGGCTGTCCGGGACCGAACCAGATGAAAGCATTCCTGCGCTGTGGCATGGGGCCCTGTCAGGGACGCTTGTGCGGATTGACGCTCACCGAGCTGATCGCGAAACGGCGCGCGCTGACGCCACAGTCTGCCGGCTACTATCATGTGCGCACGCCGGTTAAGCCGATCACGGTGGCCGAGTTCGCAGCGCTGCCGAAAACGCAGGCGGCCATCACGGCGGCTGAGCGATGAAATCTATGCGATGCTGACCGTTGAGCCGACGTTGTAGCAACTGCCCCGAACCAGTATACATGTTCCGCCGAAGGGTATTTCATAATGCCTTATCCGTTAACCCGTGCCTTGGGCAAATTCGCAGCAGCATTGTGCTATGACGGCATCCCCTCCTCCTTTATTCAAACAATTCGAACAGCATTTGTTGACTGTGTAGCCGTTATCGTTGCCGGACGCCATCAACCGGCGCCACGGCTTCTTGCTTCCGCCCTCGGGTCCACTGGCAACGAAGCCAGCGCGTTGTTCGAGCCTATGCGTACATCGGCACTGGATGCGGCATGGATTAACGGCACTGCTGCGCATGCGCTTGATTTTGATGATGTGGACCGGGTTGTTCGGGGACATCCGAGCGCCGTGCTGGTTCCGGCGATCCTGGCCGAAGCTGAAGCAACTGATGCATCCGGTAGACAAATGGTGCAAGCATATGCTGCCGGCCATCAGGTGTGGGCCGAATTAGCGTGGCGCGATTCCGATCTGCAGGATCGGAAGGGCTGGCATCCGACTGGCGTTTTTGGCGCTATCGCGGCGGCAGCGGCGTGCGCAAATTTGCGCGAGCTGGATGCGGAGAACGCGACGTGTGCAATTGCTCTCGGTGCATCTCAAAGTGCGGGTCTCGTGTCGAACTTTGGAACGATGGTCAAGCCGTTTCATGCGGGCCGGGCGGCGCATGCCGGCGTGATATCCGCGCGTCTTGCGGCCAAGGGCTTTAGTGCTGCACCAGATGCGATCGAATGCGAACAGGGATTCTTGCCGGCCGTGTCGCTTGATGGCCGTATCGACACTGAGGCGGTAATCCAAGCGGGTGTCGACTGGAAAAACCGCTTCACTGTAAAGAAATATCCGATATGTTTCGCCGCGCATCGCGCGGTGGACGGTGCGCTGGATATCGTGAAGCAGAAGCAGCCTGATGCGCGGAACATCCGCCGCATCACCGTGTCGACGAGTCCGCGTAATGCCGCGCTGCTGCATTATCATCTGCCGCAAACGGCGCTGCAGGCAAGATTCAGTATAGAGTTTGCTGTGGCCTGTGCCGTGATCACCGGACGAGTCGGTCTTAATGAAGTGGCGGACGAATTCGTGCGCAGATCGGATGTGCAGGCGCTGATGAAACGTGTGGAGATAGTATTTGAGAAACAGAAAGATTCTGATTCTATCATGCTCGGTTACGCCGTTCATGACGGCGTCGTAATTGAAATGAATTCCGGGCAGCGGCTAGAAAGCGGGCCGATCACACGGGTTCGCGGCGATCCTGACCTGCCGCTCACCCGCGATCAGCTGGAAGAAAAGTTCACCGACTGTCTCCTAGCCGGCGGGTTGGGCGAGCAGCCGCGGCTGTTCGATGCGCTGCTGTCGATAGATCGGCTGCGCGGCGTACGCGAGCTCTACGCACTCGTCGAGTGAGCTGCGACGCCCGGACAGGATGGACTTCATGAAGGTCCAGGTTATTTGCGAGGGGTATTGAGATCCATGAGGACCGCACTGCAATGATAATGAAAGCTCCAAAAGATTTCTGGTCGGGCCTGATCTTCACGGGATTCGGCGTGGCGTTCGTGGCGGTGGCGCGCAATTACCCGCTGGGCAGCGCACTGCGCATGGGCCCGGCGTATTTCCCGACGCTGGTCGGGGGCCTGCTGGCGATCCTGGGCGTGGTGCTGATCGCGCGCTCGGCCCTTAGTGCTGGCGAAGCAGTCTCCCACATCGGACTGCGGGCGCTGATCCTGGTGCTGGGCGCGCTGGTACTGTTCGGCTACCTGCTCGACTACACGGGACTTGTGCCCGCGATCGTAGCGCTGGTGTTCGTAAGCTCCGCTGGTGGCCATGAATTCAAATGGTGGGAAGTTGCGGTGCTGTCGGTAGTACTGGTGATCCTGGCGGTAGGTATCTTCTACTATGGGCTAGGCATGCCACTCAACCTGGGGCCACAGCTATGAGTGACCTAGGGCTTTTCCACAACCTGATATTAGGCTTTAGCGTCGCGTTGACGCCAATGAATTTACTGTACTGTCTAGTTGGTTGCCTTCTGGGTACGTTAATCGGTGTGCTACCGGGAATAGGACCTCTCGCGACTGTCGCGCTGTTATTACCGGTTACGTTCAGCCTTGGCCCAACTTCAGCCCTTATCATGCTCGCTGGTATCTATTACGGGGCGCAGTATGGAGGATCGACGACATCGATTTTGGTGAATCTCCCCGGGGAATCATCATCGGTAGTAACCTGCCTAGATGGCTACCAGATGGCGCGCCAAGGCCGCGCTGGTCCCGCCTTGGCGATTGCCGCAATCGGTTCGTTTTTTGCCGGTACGGTAGGCACGCTGATGATCGCGCTCTTCGGGCCGCCGCTGGCGAGCGTGGCGTTGAAGTTTGGGGCGGCTGAGAATTTCTCGCTGATGGTGCTGGGGCTGGTGATGGCGGTGGTGATGGCACGTGGTTCGGTATTGAGGGCTGTGTGCATGGTACTACTGGGCATCCTGTTCGGCACAGTGGGCACGGACGTTAATTCTGGGCAATATCGCTTTACGCTGGGAATACCAGAGTTGGCTGACGGTATCAGCATCGTAGCGGTGGCGCTCGGCCTGTTCGGTATCGCAGAGATCATCACTAACTTGGAGTTGAAGGAAAAGCGTGAGATCTTCACCAACAAGGTCAAAGGTCTGATACCGACGAAGGAGGACATGAAACGCTCTTGGGCGCCGATCATCAGGGGCACGGTCATAGGAGCGGCGCTGGGACTGATGCCGGGCACGCATGCGATTATCTCGTCGTTTGCCTCCTACACGTTGGAGAAAAAACTCTCGAAGTATCCGGAGAAATTCGGCACCGGCATGATCGAGGGGGTGGCCGCACCGGAGTCGGCGAACAATGCCGCGGCGCAGACCTACTTCATTCCGATGTTGACCCTTGGGATCCCGACCGGCGCAATGATGGCGCTGATGCTGGGCGCACTGATGTTGCAGGGCATCGTTCCTGGTCCGCAGGTCATGACCCAGAAGCCAGACCTGTTCTGGGGGCTAGTCGCCTCGATGTGGATTGGCAACTTGATGCTGGTGGTTCTTAATCTGCCGCTAATCGGTGTATGGATCAAGTTGTTGACGCTTCCCTATCGCTTCATGTTTCCAGCAATCCTGATGTTCTGCTGCGTCGGGTGCTATTCATTGAACAATGCGCCAGTGGACGTTTACATGGCAGGATTTTTCGGGCTTTTGGGATACGGGCTGGCGAAACTGGATTGTGAGCCAGCGCCGTTGCTGCTGGGCTTCGTGCTGGGGCCAATGATGGAGGAAAACTTGCGTCGAGCGCTGCTGCTGTCGCTCGGTGATCCAAGCACTCTGGTGACTCGGCCGATCAGCGCGACTTTTCTCGGTCTCTCCGTCATTTTTCTGGCCTTGGTAACCATATCGACTATACGCGGACCTAAGCAGAGATTGGCCGAACATTTAAAGTCGGATTGAGGTTGAACAATCGTTGCACTTAGATCATGAAGAAGGCGGCGTAAGACCGTGATTTTCTGCCTTTGAATTCGTTCTAGCCAGGCAGAAGCAAGTTATCTCGATGGGTGAGCCAGAGAACACAACAGACAACAACTCATGATTGAAATCGCTGAGCAGTTTGACGTACCAGATGCGCCCCCGCGCGCCGTGTGGAATTTTCTTTCCGATCGCGAGGCGGTCGTTAGTTGCGTGGCGGGCGCATCCCTCGGTGAGCAGCATGAAGATGGAACATTCGATGGCGGCCTCATGGTCAAATTTGGCCCCGCAAAGGTGACCTTCCGTGCGCGCATTGCGCTTGAACTCGACGACGCGACGATGACGGGACACGTCAGTTCGCGCGGCAAGGACAAGCAAGGTGGTACGCGTTTCACCGCTGCCATGACTTTCCGTGTGAGACGACGCACGGATGGCCCGGGTTCGGTTGTGCAACTGACAGGCCAAAATGAAATAGCTGGCAAGCTTGCGGGCCTTGTTGAATCCGGAGCCAAGATCGTCGTTAAACGTATGACAGCCGATTTCGCACGCAAACTTGCGGCGCGCTGTAGTGAAATCACGAACGAAGAGGGGAATGCATGAAAGTGTACGAGCGGCTGGCGCAAGCATTCAAGGACGAGGGTGTTACGCATGTATTCGGCATGATGGGCGACGGCAACATGTACTGGATGGAGGGGCTGCACAAGATCGGTGTCGAACTGATCGAGGTGCGTCACGAAGGCGTGGGTCTCGGCATGGCGGACGGCTGGGCTAGACATACTCGTGCGCCGGGCGTTTGCACGGCAACATGCGGCCCTGGCACGACTCAGCTTGCGACTGCTCTTGTAACCGCCGCCCGCGCCCGATCGCCATTGGTCGCCTTTTGTGGCGAGTTTCCGGGCAACGACCAGGATTACAACCAGCGCTTCGACCAGGCGAAGTTTGCGGACGCCTGCGAAGCCGGATTCGTGCGTGTCGTATCGCCGGATTATGCCGACGAGGCCGTGCGCAAGGCGTTCTATCTCGCCAGGCTGGAATCGCGGCCGATCATGCTGAGTGCGCCGATGGATGTGCAGCAGGAATCATTTGAGGACGATGACCCATACCTGCCATCGTCGGTCCTCATGCCTGCGGCACCGGCGGTTCGCGCGGATCCCGCGGTGCTCAGAGCGGCAGCCGATATCATCGCCGCAAGCAAAAAACCGGTAATCATCGCCGGACGCGGTGCCATCTGGGCGAATGCCGGTGACGCCGTGCTGAAGCTAGGTGACCGTATCGGCGCGCTGATTGCCACCACACTGCGCTCCAAGAACTGGCTCGCCGAAAACGAATATCATGCGGGCATATCGGGTCTGTTCGCGACGCGCACGGCAATCCAGCTTTTCGAGGAAGCGGATTGTGTCATCGCGGCGGGGGCGAGCCTGAACCGGTACACCACGGAGCACGGTTACCTCTATCCGAACGCAAAGTACGTACAGCTCGATCGACAGCCACACGTGATGCTCCCGGGCGCCCGCGGTGCTGACTGCTACGTACAGACCGATGTGCGCACCGGTCTTGAAGCCATTGCTGACGAACTTGCCAAACGATCCGTAAAATCCATTGGTTACCGAACCGGTACCACGCTCGAGCGGCTCGCCAACCAATATGAGGATCCCGCCGAGTTCGAGATTGAACCCGGCACCATTGATCCGCGGCACGTTTGTCGCGTGCTGGAAGAGTCTGTACCCGATGATATTCCGCTCTTGACCGGCAGTGGCACGAGTGCGGGATTCTCGATTCTCACATTCAGTCGCCCGCGGCGCTTTGTGCATGCGTCGTATTTTTTCGGGTGCATCGGCCAGATGCTGCCTGCCGCGATGGGTATCTCCATGGCCACCGGCCGCCGGCCGCTGATGCTGGTCGAGGGCGATGCCAGTACGCTGATGCACTTCTCAGATTTCGACACGATCGTGCGGGAGAAAATGCCCATCCTCATCGTCGTCCTCAACGATGAGGCGCTTGGCGCCGAGTACCAAAAGATGCGTGCTCACAAAATGCAAGCCGCTCTTTCCGCGGTGCAGAGCCCCGACATCGGTGCAATTGCACGCGCGTTCGGAGGCAAAGGTGTGCTCGCCAGAACCGCTGACGAAGTCCGAAAGGCCGCGACGGAATGGGTGGCGAAACCGGAGCCAATGGTGATCGACGCGCGTATCTCCCGTAACGTGATCTCCCTGCCTTACCGGCGGGTTCTCTACGGTCGTGATGAATGAATCGTGGCGCAGGATCTCCGCATGCAGGGATTCATGGACGGCCCGGCCTGCGTGAAATGATCCGATTCAGGTTAACCGGGTTTGTCCTGCCAAAGCAGAATCAAATTGTCGCTTTGGCCGCGCTTCACGCTTGACGTTCGCTGCGCTCACGTTCGCCTGCACTGCAACCTCGTTCCGCTCTATTAGAGTAGAACGAGATTGTCCCTGTGTATCAATTCGGGGTCATCGATGTAGCCGAGTTTGGCTTCGATCTGCGCAGACGGCGTGCGCAAAATGCGCCGCGCTTCGGGCGCGCTGTAGTTGACCAGCCCGCGTGCCACCTCGCGGCCCTCGGGGCCGATGCAGCTTACCAGTTCGCCGCGTTCGAAGTCGCCCGAAACGTCGTAAACCCCGATCGGCAGCAGGCTGGTGCCGTGCGTGCGCAGCGCGTCGACCGCGCCGGCGTCCAGCATCAGCCGGCCGCGCGACTGCAACTGGTTGGCGAGCCAGCGCTTGCGCGCGGCGAGTGTGGCATCGTCCGCGGCGAGATGGGTGCCGATGGATTCGCCGCGCGCAAGCCGTGTCAGCACGTCTGGTTCGTGGCCCGATGCGATGATCGTATGCGCACCGCCCCGCGCCGCGCGCTTCGCCGCGCGCACCTTGGTGAGCATGCCGCCGAGCGCAATGCCGCTGCCGGCGCCGCCTGCCATTTTTTCCAGCGCGGGATCGCCGGCGCGCGCTTCGGTCACCAGTGTCGCCGATGGATCGCTGCGCGGGTCGGCGGTATGCAGCCCGGCCTGGTCGGTCAGGATGATCAGCGCGTCGGCTTCGACCAGATTCGCCACCAGCGCGCCCAGTGTGTCGTTGTCGCCGAAGCGGATTTCATCAGTGGCGACGGTATCGTTTTCGTTGATGATCGGAATGACGCCGAGCTCGAGCAGCGTCAGCAGCGTCGAGCGCGCATTCAGGTAGCGTTTGCGGTCGGCCATGTCCTCGTGCGTGAGCAGTACCTGAGCCGCCTTCAGCCCGTGTTCCCGGAAGCAGGATTCGTAACCCTGCACCAGGCCCATCTGGCCGACGGCCGCCGCGGCCTGCAGTTCGCGTACGGCGCGCGGCCGCGCCGTCCAGCCGAGCCGCTGCATGCCTTCCGCGATCGCCCCGCTCGATACCAGCACCACTTCGTGCCGATTGTGTCGGAGTTCCGCAATCTGCGCCGCCCAGTGCGACAGTGCGCGGTGGTCCAGGCCCTGTCCCTGATGGGTGACAAGGCTGCTGCCGACCTTGACGACCAGCCGCCGCGTGTCGCGTAGCGCCGAATTCATTGATCGTTTTCCGCAACGGCCGGTGATGCGTCACCCGGATTTTGTTCGAGATGTTCCATGATAGCGAAAATCAGTTCCCGGCAACCGTCGCCGGCAAGCGCCGAAATCAGAAAGTGCGGGCCGGTCCAGTCGAGTCCATGCAGTATGCGCTCGACTGCCGCCGGCTGTTCTTCGGCCGGCAGCAGATCGGACTTGTTGAGCACCAGCCAGCGCGGCTTGTGGAAAAGCGCCGCATCATACTTCTCCAGTTCCTTGATGATCGCAAGCGCTCCGGCCACCGGGTCGGAGCCGTCATAAGGTGCGACGTCGATCAGGTGCAGCAACAGCCGGGTGCGCGCCAGATGGCGCAGAAAACGGTGGCCGAGACCGGCCCCTTCGGCGGCGCCTTCGATCAATCCCGGAATATCGGCGACCACGAAACTGCGGTTCATGTCCGCCCGCACCACGCCCAGGTTCGGCTGCAGCGTGGTGAACGGGTAATCGGCCACCTTCGGCCGCGCCGCGGAGACCGCCCGGATGAAAGTCGATTTGCCGGCGTTCGGCAGACCCAGCAATCCGACGTCCGCCAGCACTTTCAGTTCCAGCTTGAGCTTGCGCATCTCGCCCGATTGTCCCGGCGTCGACTGGCGTGGCGTACGATTCGTGCTCGATTTGAAATTGAGATTGCCCAGTCCGCCATTGCCGCCCTTCGCAAGCAGCGCGCGCTGGCCGTCATGCGCAAGGTCGGCCACCGGTTCGCCGGTTTCGAGATCCGTAATGACGGTGCCGACCGGCATGCGTAGCGTGATGTCTCCGGCGGACTTGCCGTTACAGTCCGATCCGCGTCCGCCTTCGCCATTTTTCGCGCGATGGATGCGGGCGTAGCGGTAGTCGATCAGCGTGTTGATGTTGCGATCCGCGATTGCGTGAATGCTGCCACCGCGTCCGCCGTCGCCGCCATCCGGCCCCCCGCGCGGCACATATTTTTCGCGTCGAAAACTGACGGCACCGTTGCCGCCCTTGCCGGCGACGACTTCAATGGTGGCCTCGTCGAAGAATTTCATGAGCAGGCGCCGTCAGTTTCAGTGGAGGCTCACTTTCGCGGGAGCGAAAGTTATGCCGGAACTAAAGCGCCCCAAGTCGTTGCCG
>DASSOA010000164.1:0-21340 GCA_035701115.1 Gammaproteobacteria bacterium | reverse complement strand
AGTTTAACAAAATCAGCCGGAAGCCTTTGACCCGTACGGGAAAAACCCTCACCATTAGCCCTTTCTGGGCGTCATCCACCAAGCTGAACGGCTTCACATAACTCATGAAAACGACCGTTGTCCGCGCCGGCCGGGGTCTGGCAGTAATTCTCTGTGTCGTGTCGGCCAATACCGTCAAGGCAGGCAACAGCACGACCCCGCTTACCGAACAGAATTACCTGGAAGATCTCCCCGTCGTCCTGACGCCGGCCCGGCTGTCGCAGCGTGTTGATACATCACCGTTACCGATTACCGTCATCAATCGGCAGATGATTCGCGCCTCGGGCGCCGTCACGATCGAAGACGTTCTGCGCCTGGTCCCCGGCATGCTGGTCGGGCACGACAACGGCAATCAGGCGTTTGTCACCTATGACGGATTCGCGGATCGCTTTGCGCGCCGCATGCAGGTGCTGGTGGACGGCCGCTCCGTCTACTCGCCCGGTTTCGGCGGCGTTGACTGGAGCAGTCTGCCGGTGGCACTTGAGGACGTGGACCGCATCGAGGTCATTCGCGGACCGGACGTTGCCGCCTATGGCGCCAATGCGTTTCTCGGTGTCATCAACATCATCACCCGCCCTGCCCGAGATGAACACGGTGGATACGCAAAAGTGGTGGCTGGCAGCGACCACATCAATCGCCTGGTCGCACGCCAGGGCGACAGCGCCGGAAACCTCAACTACCGCATCACGGCCGTATCCGCCGGTGATCACGGTTTCAACATCCGCGACGGTGTCGTGGATGGTCAACCGACAAACGACTATATAGACAATAAACAGACGTCCCTGCTGAGCGGTCGTTTCGATTATCAGACTGATCAGACGAATCAGTGGAGTTTCCAGTTTGGCGACAGTTACGGCTGGCGCGCCCAGGGTGGTCCGTTGAATATCCTGTATCCGCCTCACCGTCTCAACACCGGATGGAATTTCCAGCAACTGGATTGGCGCCAGGACAATGGCGATGGCGACGGTTTGAGTTTCCGTTTCTACCACCAGCTGGATCAGACCAGCGAACGCTTCCAGACGCTGCCCGTTGTCATCCCGCCCATCGGCACGCTGGTCGGCGATCTTAATTACGATATCCGCAGCAACCGTTACGACGCCGAGCTGCAACAGGTTGCGACGCTTTCCGACAGTCTGCGTACGGTCTGGGGAATCGGCACCCGGCTGGATCAGGTTACGTCGCAGTCCTACCTCGGCACGCCCGGTCCGATCAGCAACCACGAGTACCGCTTGTTCGGACACAGCGAATGGCACGTGTCGCCGGACTGGTTTGCCAATCTCGGTGCAATGCTGGAACACGCGGATTTCGGCGGCACGGCCCTGTCGCCCAACGCATCGTTGAACTACATCCTGGAACCGGGACGAACCCTGAGATTGTCCGCCTCAACCGGGACACGCTATCCAGTCGCGATCGAGGAAGATGCCAACCAGTCATTCAGCGCCGGACCGGTTGTAGATCAAGTGCTGTTGAGCAGCGGAGGACTTAGCCCGGAGCGCATTCGCACGATTGATTTCGGTTATGTTGGCGATCTGGGCAGCCCGGCGATCTGGCTGGATGCACGCGTATTTCACAGTCGCATTCGCGACCTTATCGCTTACTACAATATTCCGTACCCGGCAGATAACTTCGACGGCAAAGCGCAGAATTTCGCCAATCGCGACCGCGCCGATCTGGACGGCACCGAACTCCAGATCAATTACAACCCAAGTCCGGAAACCCGGCTCGTCGTAAATTACGCATACCTGAACATCGCCAGTGCGACCGTCAACTCGAGCGCACCGCACCATAACCTCTCCGCCCTGCTGATTCATAACCTGCAGAACGGCGTCCACCTGAGCGCTGCATTCTATTTCATCAGCCACATGTCCGGTTTGGATACCGGAACCTACATCGGCGCACAACGACGACTGGATCTGAAGCTTTCCGCGCCGTTTCCCCAACTGTCGGAGAGTGCACGCGTCAGCGTCACGCTGCAAAGCGCGCTGGGAAGTTATGAGGATTTCAAGTACGTGAACGAATTTGACCCGGCCATCCTCCTGGGGCTGGAAACCGGGTTCTGAAATCACGAGCACTCATGGAAGAGGCCCACAGCATCATGTGCCAGACTTGCTCAAAACCGACCACCTTCAGGCTCCAATCCTCGTGGAGACGATCGGTGGTGACATTCGGTTTACTGCTGTGTTTTGCAGGGTCATCGGCAACACATGCCTCCGTGACCGGTTCCCAAGCGCAAATCGCCGTCCTGCAAAGCGCAGAGGGAGGGCCGTATGACGAATTCACGCGGGAGTTCCGGCAAACGCTGAGGAAATTGACAGCGGATTCAACCGGCAACACCGTCATACTCGTTGCCGGTACGGACGAATCGGCCCGCTTGAACGCGCTGGAGAGCGGCGACCTGCTGGTTGCAGTCGGCACCCGGGCCTGTGAGACTGCGCTCAACAGCAGCACGCATGCACCCATTCTGTGTGCATTGATACCGCGCGTTACGGCAGAGCAGATGACAGCGGCACATCATCCTCCACACAAGGTCACCGCGCTTTATCTTGATCAGCCGTTTTCGCGCTATTTCGGCTTGATCAGGCTGGTAATGCCGCAGATCAAACGTGTCGGTGCGGTACTGGGTCCGGTCACCGCCAACGAATCCGTGGCACTCACTGCCGCGGCAGATCGGGCACACCTGGCGATGCAGCTATCGCTCTTTGACGCGGATTCAGAGAACCCGTTACCTGCGCTTGAACAGATTCTGCGCAACAGTGAAGTTATCCTTGCCTTACCGGATCCCGCGGTATATAACCGCTATACCTTGCCTCCCCTGCTGTTGACCACTTTTCGCTACCGGGTCCCGGTCTTTGGCTTTTCGCCCGCGCTCGTCAACGCCGGTGCGTTGGGCGGCATCTTTTCGACGCCCGCGCAGATCGGGCGACAGGCCGCCGAAATCGCACTCACGCGCCAGATTCCTTCCGGCGGAATTTATCCCCGCTATTTCGAGGTTCGCTTCAACCCGGCAGTCGCTGACGCACTCGACATATCACTGCCCGACCACAAGCGGCTGGATGCGTTTCTCTCGACGCAGGGTGGCGCGCCATGATCCGTAACTGGAGCATTCGCAAACGCGTTTTGCTGTTGGCGCTGCTGCCGGTGATGATCTTCGGTGCGGCGCTCAGTACCTATCTGATTCAGGTTCGCCTTCACGATCTCCAGCAATCCCAGAACAATATCGGCACTTCCATCAGCCAGCAGCTCGCAGTGGCCAGCGAATATGGTGTGTTTTCCGACAATCAGCAGGTACTGAGAGCGCTCGTAAATTCCGTGATGCGCGAGCCGGATATCGAGTCAATTACCATCATGGCCAAGGACGGAACAGTGCTGGTGCACAGTTCGCGCGATACGGACAGAGACACGATGGTGGCTGACGATGTGGCGCGCAGCGTCGGAATTGACAATCAATTGCAGAATTCGCTGGTATTTACAGCCCCGATTCGCCTTGAACCGGTAGGCACAGATACATATGAACGGCTGCTGAACGAGACTGACGCGTCACATCCGCGCCCTCCTGCCGCAGCACGCGTACTTGGTTCGGTAACAGTGAAACTCTCCACCAGCCGCTTTGCGGAACGCCAGGGGGAACTGATCGTAAACAGCGGCATCATCGCTTTGCTATGCATGGCAATCGCCATCCTGTTAGCGCTGGCGATCAGTTCAAGCGTTACCACGCCGATTGGCCGCATCGTCGCGATGGTCCGCCGCTTCAACAGCGGAGACCGCAATGCCCGCATTACGCAGCACACAGGAGGCGAAATCGGCACACTCGAACGCGACATCAACGAAATGGCAAACACTGCCCAGGCATCCGAGCGGCTGCTGCAAAGCCAGGTGGATACGGCAACCGCCGAGTTGAGGGAAACACTCGATGAAATGGAAGTCAAGAGCGTGGCTCTGGACTTGGCGAGAAAACGCGCGCTCGATGCCAGCAAGGCCAAATCGGAATTTCTGGCCAATATGAGCCACGAAATCCGCACGCCGATGAACGCGGTCGTCGGATTTGCAGGATTACTGCGCAAGACACGGCTTGATCCGGACCAGCGCGATTATCTCGACACGATTCAGCGCTCGGCAAATTCACTGCTTGTTCTGATCGAAGATGTGTTGAGCTTTGCGCGCATCGAATCCGGAAAACCGGTTATTCATGAGGCGGAACTGAACCTGCGGCAGGTCCTTGAAGAGACCATGCTGCTGGTTGCGCCAGACGCCTATCGCAAGGACCTGGAATTGATCCTCGACATTCCCCATGACATGCACCTGGATTTTCGCGGCGATGCGGTCAAACTTTCACGGATTATCGCCAATCTGTTGACCAACGCGGTGAAATTCACCGAGCAAGGCTATGTTCAGGTATCCGCCGGAATCGAAAAGCAGGAGAACGAAACACTGGAGGTCCGCATTACGGTTGAGGACAGCGGCATCGGAATCAGCCAGGAGCGCATAAAGGACCTGTTTCAGCCCTTCTCGCCGCTGGATACGTCACCCGGCCGTAAATATGCCGGTACCGGACTTGGTCTTGCCATCAGCCATCGGCTTGCCGAGGCAATGGGTGGCTATCTGGACGTCACAAGCGAGCCCGGCAAGGGTTCGAACTTTCGGTTGATCCTGCCGCTGCAAGCGCGGGCCGCGGAGCTGCCCAAACGGCAGTACGCATCGGGATGCCGCGCGCTTGTATACGAAGCCCATCCGCGGATGGCAAGCGCACTTACCTCGCGGTTACGCAGCAAAGGCATGCAGATCAGCCGGCACGACAGTCTTGTTGCACTGACTGCGGCCCTGCGTAACCAAACCGGCAGCTACGACCTCGTAATACTGTCGCTCGGTTACCAGGAAAGCCGCTACAGCGACAATCTGTATCGCATCTGGGAAAAAGCCGACGCAGCGCCGCGCCTTGCCCTGATCAGTTCGCTGGACAGCGCCATGCAACAGCGGGTAGCGGAGGCAATCGGCGGCAGCTGCTTGCCCAAGTGCGTCGACAGTCTGACACTGGACGAAGAGCTGATTTCATTGTTGCGTCAGCGCCGAAACACCTCCAACCCCAAGCCCTTGACCAATGCCGATCCCGCCGGCAACAACAACGTCCTTGCCGGGCTGCGGCTTCTGATCGTCGAGGATAACCCGGTCAACAGCCGGCTGCTTACACTGCAGCTGGAAGCCCTGGGCGCCAGCGTTACGGCGGCAGAAGACGGCCCTGAGGCATTGGCGCGCTTTCAGGAAGACGCTCCCGATTGCGTGCTCCTCGACCGCCGCCTGGGCGAGGAAAGCGGTCTGGAGATTGCCCGCCGTTTGCGCGAAACCAGCCAGAACCGCGCACCCGGGCTCCTTATCCTTTCTGCCGCCAATCAGGACATCCCCGATACCGAACTGCATGCCGTCGGTATCCATGTCTGGCTCACCAAGCCCGTGGACGATGCTGCACTGGTCAAGGCCATCCTCGCCAGCCTGCCTGCCATTCGAGCGGGGTCACCGGCGGGTCCGCCGTCAGCAGAGGGCCAGGCGACGAGTATCAGCGCCGCCCTGGCCGGCCTCCGCCCGGAAGTCCGGGAAATGCTTCAGGATGAGCTGCCCGCCCAGCACGAGGCAGTGGTCGCAGCGTGGCGCACCAACGACATGCGGGCGCTGAGGGACGCGGTCCACAAGCTGCACGGAACGGCTGCATTCTGTAAACTCGATACTTTGAAATGCCATTGCGCCGAGTTGGAAACGGCACTGCGTGAGGGTGCCTATGAAAAGGCAGCCTCGCTGGGTGACTACCTGGAAGACGATGTGGCGGAAATCAGGGACGTCCTCGAGCACGGGCGTGTTACCCCGATAAGTTCCGGGAACCGATTACGGTGAGTGGCATGCAACGGCAACGGCGACATCCACGATCGTCTGATTAATTGCACAATTTCGCCAGCCACATTCAGAATACCAATTGCGAGCGAATTCAGGAGATTGAGAAATGACGGGCAAAACAGTTTTGACTCCGGAACAATACCAAAGTGCCGCCGAAAACTACTTCAAGAATCAGGCAGCGTTCCAGAAGGGGAAAACGCCGGAGCAGATGGCCGCCCAGCGGGCCCAACATTGGACGGAAGCCTACAATCATGTCCAAGCCGTCGCTGCAACATTGAAAGATGTCGCATCCAGCCATCCGGACCCGGAAAAGCGCTCGCAGGCCAATTTGGCAATTTCCCGTCTGGAAGCAGCAACTGCAGCCTTCGGCTCCGCGTCTCTTAACCATGGTGTTGTGCACAGTCCAGACGACGCCATGCAAACCTGATCTCGCCCTGCATATTGAGCAACCGACAGGGACGCATTGGCATGGGACGCCCAATTACCACGATATTTATCTGTCTGCTACTTCAATGCGGTGGCGCCCACGCATTTCGACTCTTTAGGCATCTCGACGTCACCAATGGCCTGCCCAGCTATCAAGTCTACGCAATCGCACAGGACAAACACGGTCTGATCTGGATTGGTACCGAGAATGGGCTTGCTGAATACGATGGCCATACCGTTACTGTCTTCCGTCATGACAGCGGCAAACCGTCATCACTGTCTGGAAATGAGATTCACTCCATTTTTGTCACACGCAAAGGTCAAATCTGGATAGGCACCAATGCCGGGCTTGATCTCTATGCGCCAAACAACTCCTTTCAGCATATCGCGCTCCAAACCGGCGCCGGGCAATTCGCCAGCCATGATGCAGTAAACACAATTATCCAGACCCGCAATGGAAATATCTGGATCGGGACCAATAACAATGGCCTGTATTCCTTAAGTGAAAACGGAACGCTGCTCGCGCATTACTCGAAAAGCGCCCTCCATCTACCCTCGCTCACCGATAACAGTGTGAAAGCACTTTTTGAAGACAACACTGGCCATATCTGGATAGGTACTGCGAACGGCCTGAACATTCTCGATGAAACTTCCGGCGAAATTGTGCACCGTTTCCACACTGAGAACCCATCCAGCCTGAGCAGTAACAATGTCTATGCGATTGCCGGCAGTGCAGCCAGCGGCATATGGGTAGGAACATTCTCCGGACTGAATCTCACTCATGATAATGGGATTACTTTCACTCGCTATCTGCATGACCCCAATAATCCTCAATCGCTTCCAAATAATTTCATTCACGGATTGTTACTTGGCAAAAACGGAACAGTCTGGGTATCTACGTATCTGGCAGGGCTGGCCGAATTCGATCCCCAAACATCTTCTTTTCGCGTCTACAAACATTCCATAAGTAATCCATACAGTATCGCCGATGGTGACGTATGGGGGCTCATGCTTGACACGGGCGATACGCTGTGGGTAGCCACTGATAATGGAGTAAGCTTCACCAATCTTCGAAATATTCCCATTACCTATCTGATTCCATCCAGCGCAAACACCGGCCATTCCCTCTCTTCCCCACCGAATATTCTGACCGCCTTCGGGACTCATCTTCTGGCAGGGGTCAACAAAGGCCTCGACATCTACGATGAAGAAACAAGGCAATTCAAGCACATACCGATAAATACCCTGTTGAAAATCCGGACTACCGGCTCTTCGGACAGCATCACGTCCATATGGCAGGGTGACGATAGGCACATCTTTCTAGGCACATTAAATGGAAAGCTGGTGGATTTAGCAAAACAAAGTGATCTTGACTACACATCACAAGTCTATGCAAGCCCCTTTGTCCACCACAGCGTTCTGACCATCTTTCCCGTATCGAGGACAGAGCTTCTTCTGTCCACAACTCACGGTGAGTTAGTCGCTTTTAATCTGAAAACGCATCTTTTTCGTAAAATCCTCACCCGGCCATCTCTCAGCGGCGACTATTTATCGCTCGTTACAAAAGGATCGGGAGATACCTTGCTCGTTGGAGGCTATGCAGGATTGTATGCGTTTCACATGTCGCCCGAGTCCCGTGGAACAAAGGCTTTCACGCTTGATTATGGGGAACGATTGAGTCAAAAAGCCGTGCTCAGCTGGTACAAGCAAAGCAACACTTCGTTTTGGCTCGGCACTGGACGTGGACTTGATCACTTGTGCCTAACTCATGACGGCCACACCGTGCAGTGCACTGAGAACAGAGGAACCGTGCTACCACAACAGCGAATCAAGGGGATAGAAGCAGATTCGCATGGAGCGCTCTGGCTGGATACCGGCGTAGGTTTATACGAATATTTTACCAAAACCGGTGTCATCAGGGATTTTGGAACGGCACAAGGACTGCCTTTCGAAAATTTCTTTGAACGCTCATACGCAAAAACAGCCGACGGTACGCTTTGGTTTGGCGGGAACGACGGAATTATTGGCATGACAATACCGGCCGATGTATCGCCGGGAACACCCATCCCCAGGACAGTCATAACAAAGGTCGTCTCCCCCGCCGGAACGATTCTCATGCAGCCTGACGAGCGGAACACGGATAACCTGATCGTTGATTACAATGACCGAAACCTGGTAATTGATTATACGGCGACCGATTTTTCCTCTCCGAAGGCGAATCATTTCAAATACAGACTTGTCGGTTTCGACAGCAATTGGATTGATGCCGGAAACAGCCGCGAGGTTAGCTATACCAACCTCAATCCCGGCGATTATCAATTTGAGGTACGCGGAACAAACAACTGGGGTAGCTGGAGCAAAGAACCGGCTATTCTCAAAATCCGCGTGCTTGCTCCTGTATGGCGCACCTGGTGGGCCTATTCGCTCTATTCGCTCCTGGTCCTCGGTGTAATGCTTTTCTACGTGCATAGCCAACAACGCAAGCTCCGCAAGGAACGCGAAATCAGCGCCCGACTTCGGGATGCAGACGCGATCAAGTCAAATTTCGTCCATGAATTGGAATCCCAGGTCAGCAAAGCTACAGCAGACCTGAAAAACAGTCTGGAATCGGTCAATCTGAAAAACCAGGAACTTGAAATTGCGCACCGGCGTGCGAGTGAAGGTGAGCAGATCAAATCCCAGTTTCTGGCCAACATGAGTCATGAACTGAGAACGCCCCTGACAGCGATTCTGGGATATCTGAAGCTCCTTCAGCAAGCCAGTGCGACACAGGAACAGGTCGAGTATTTGCGCACCGCGCAACACTCCGCGGAATCTCTGCTCGCGATCATCAACGATACGCTGGATCTTTCCCGTATCGAATCCGGAAAGCTTCTGATAGATGAAGTGGATTTCGATTTGTTGGAGCTGGTTGAAAACACCGTTGAACTGCTGGGCCCGTCGGCCTTTGCCAAACGGCTGAGGCTTGTACGCATTATCCCGCCGGAAATCCCCCTGCAACTTCGTGGCGATCCGCTGCGGATTCGACAGATTCTGACCAATCTGATCGGTAACGCCATCAAGTTTACCCAAAGCGGGTCGGTCTGTATCCGCGTTCAGGAACTCGATCGCAGGGGAAGGGATAGGACCCTGGGCATCGCGGTGAGTGATACCGGCATGGGCATACCCGCATCTGCCGTAAAGCATCTCTTTGAGGCGTACGCGCGACATGACGTGCCTTCCGGCAGTCAGGTGGAAGGCACCGGGCTCGGTCTGTCCATCTGCAAAAAGCTGCTGGACCTGATGGGTGGGGACATCGAGGTATTGAGCACTCCCGGTGTTGGCAGCACGTTCGAATTCCGGTTGACGTTCAGGATGCAGAAACTTCCAGCCGCCCGCCCGACACTTGCCGCACGCCCGCGCATTGGATTATTTGATCCGCATCCCCTCTCCCATCAGGGATGGCATGCGAGTTTGAGCAGACTTGGATGCGAAGTTACGGCTATTCGTGACACCAGAGTCATTGCGGATCACGACATGGATGCGCTGATTGCTGTACCGGCACTTGAGGACGTTGAAAGGATACAGGAACGAATCCTGGAGATCGGCAATATTTCAGTTCCGCACATGGTGCTAACACCGACCGCCGAGGCGAAGCTGCTCGATCGTGTCTCCGAAGTCTGCAGATGCCGTGTGCGGACAACCCTGATCCGGGAATCCCAACTGCTATCCGAAATCCAGGCGCTTGTTCCTGCTCCGGTCCAGGCAAAGTCAGCACTGCACCGCACTGCGACGGCGACACGCGATTCGAGGCAGAATGTGGACGCTGATAACCACCGTCCCCTGATACTGGTCGCGGATGACAACGCAATCAACAGGAAACTGCTGGTCACAATTCTTAGACAGAATCAGTACCGCGTCCTGGAAGCTGCCAACGGTGAGGAACTGATCGCGCTCGCCGCAAAGGAGTCGTGGGATGCGGCGCTGGTGGATATCCATATGCCGGACATGGACGGCGTGGAAGCCACGCAAAAGCTGCTCGCACTGAACCCCGGCGTCCGTTCGCCTGTGATAGCAGTCAGCGCCGATGCACTGCCCGAGACACGGGCCAGTGCCAAGGCGGCAGGCATGGCGGATTACCTGGTCAAGCCTTACACAGAAGAACAATTGCTGGAGGTATTGCGGCGCAATCTGCCGGCATGACTCCGCGACCTCGGGATCCCTGACTAACCCAAAGCCCTCACCCGACAGGTGCTTCCGCTCCGGCTTGCTGCTGCGGTGTGCCGATATTGATGCTCAACAAAACGGCCGATTCTACCGCCGGCAAACCGATATATCCCTCTATTACGGATTCCGCCAGGGCACCGGATGGAATTGCCGACAAACCATGATAGGTTGCCGCAAGCGCAATGTTCTGCCCGATGAACCCGGCTTCCACTAACACCACTCGATACGCTGACGGCATGTGATATTTCCACATGGATCGGGGAAAGTGCGCCACCAGAAAGACAATCGCGCCGGCCCGAGCCGGCCATTCCTGCCCGCCCAGCATTTCGGGTACATTTACCGCGCCGGCACGGACCAGTCCCAGGTCGCGTTCCAGCGCCGCATAGTGATAGAAACCCGGCTCAAGACCTTCGACATTTCGCACGTAGACATAGAGTTCATAGGGGTTTCGCGCGCCACCGGATGGCGTCATCGTTATCGGCAAGCGCCCGAAGTCATCGTCTTCGTAGAACTCAATGATGCCATTACCGGCAAACAGGCAGTCCGACAGCGCCTGCAGGCTGAGAGGCTCGTCAATGAACTGCCTGTCGCTGCGCCGGCGCCGCATCACTGCAAACGGCTCCTTCTGCAAGTCGGTTGCAGGCAGGGGTATTATGCGCAGCGCGCCTTCATTCGAATGATGGAGAGGCGGTGAGGCTCGCCAGGCGCGGCGCTGGCGCATAAATTCGCGTACGCCCTCGCCCACCAGAAACGGTGTATTGCGCACACTGAAATGGTAAAAACCCGCAACGGTGCCCCATTGCCATTCGCTGCGGTATTTTTCGTCCAACAGCGCCTGCGGCGTTCCCTCGACAATCATGGCATTGAATTCGACAAGCTTCGTCAACTGACCGGCAAGGTCCATCCGGTCAACCGACGGGAAATACTTGAATAGCGCGTCAGCCGGATGCCACTCGTCAAGTCTGGAAAGAAATTCCAGACACTCCATCGAACATGTGAAGCGATCCTTGGTCAGAAAGTTATGTACCGCAACCGCTCCATCTTCGAACGACGCCGCTAACGTTGCCGCTCTCCGGAATCGCATGCGTTACCTCTTTGAGCCTGAAACAGGATTCACGACTGTTCCATGACCGCAAATGCCAGCACCATGCCGGCTTCATCGGTCAGACTGACATGCGCACGCCCTGCCCCCAGCGCACGACACACGTCGCGGCCCCGCTCGGAAAAAATAACCAGCGGCCGGCCCCGCGGATCCGGCACGCTGCCGGTGTCACGCACCCACATGCCGTGACGAAAACCCGTACCAAGCGCTTTGACGACCGCTTCCTTTGCTGCAAAGCGCATCGCCAGGAAGCGGACCGGCTGACGGGAACGCCGGAACAGAGTCATTTCTTCCGGCATCAATATCCGCTGCGCGAAACGCTCTCCGTAGCGTTCCCACAGCCGCGCAACGCGACTGACTTCCACCATGTCGGTACCGACGCCGAAGATCATCCGCGACGCGCATCCAGCATCGATTGCTTCATGTCACGCACTGCGGCATGCATTCCTGTCATCACTGCCCGCGCGATAACCGAATGACCGATATTGAGCTCGACGATTTCCGGTATCGAGGCGATCGGTTTCACATTGTGGTAATGGAGTCCATGACCCGCATGCACCTCAAGTCGCAGCTGCGCGGCCTGGTTGGCCGCTTCACGAATCCGGAACAATTCTTCAGCCTGGGTACGGGCATCCGGGGCGTCCGCGTATCTGCCCGTATGCAGTTCGACTGCCGAGACGCGCAATGCGGCTGCGGCTTCTATCTGCGCCGGATCCGGATCAATAAACAGGGCGACTCGGATACCGGCGCCGGCAAGTTGTTTGCACGCTTCCGCAAGTCTTCCTGAATTTGACGCGACGTCCAGCCCGCCTTCGGTCGTCAATTCCTGACGCCGTTCAGGCACCAGACAGCAATCCTCCGGATACATGCTGCACGCGAACGCCACCATCTCCGGCGTTACCGCCATTTCCAGATTCATGCGGGTCTGCAGAGTGTCCTTGAGCAAACGCACGTCGCGTTCCTGGATATGACGGCGATCCTCGCGCAGATGCACCGTGATACTGTCCGCCCCCGCAGCTTCTGCGAGACGCGCTGCCTCAACCGGGTCCGGATAACGGGTCCCGCGGGCCTGTCGCAACGTGGCAACGTGATCGATATTTATCCCGAGCCGGATATCATTTGCCATGACAGCCCACCTCTAACTGCAAAATTGCCAGCATGATAAGCGAGTCGCTCAGTGACGTGTAGCCGGTGCACGAAACCGGTCCAGCTCCCGGAGTACATCGCGCGTTTTGAGCCGCCGCCCGCCCAATTGAACATCGAGTGCCGCCCGCATCAGTTTGCGCGCTTCGCGCAATGACCCGGGATCGTTGAGTTCACCTTTCAGCATCGCCGCAACGGTCGTGCCGTGGACAACCAATCCCGTCGCAGCGTCGCCAGGCACGCTCACCAGGCCCCGCTCCGGCTCAAACCGGTAGTTTGCATCCGCGCGGATCGGCTCGCCCGATGCCGCGTCCCGCTCGAGATTCAGGCCGTAGCCGATCGCCTGCAGCAAGTGCAATTCGAACAGTCTCAGGCCGGATTCAAGCGAATTCGAATCGGCAATGATCAGCAGCGTCGCTGCATACCGGTCATAGAGCTCCGGCTGGGGATCGTGCCGGGCCGTCAGCAACAGCAGCAATTCGTTCAGATAGAAACCGCCCATCAGGGAATCGCCGCTCAACGGGGATCCAGTACCGGCGACTTCGACCTGCGTCAGGGTGCCCAACTCGCCGCGCAGGTTCCAGGACAGCAGCAACGGGCGAAACGGCGCCAGAACAGCGCGAAACGGCGAACCCGGCCGGCGGATTCCGCGTGCCACCAGACCCACGCGGCCGTGATCACGGCTGAAAACCTCGAGAATGCGGCTGCTTTCCCGCCACGGGTGCTGGTGCAACAGAAACGCGGGCGCCAACATGACCCGCTCGGCGCTTCTCATGTATCTTCAAGGCCAAGCTGGCGCAAGGCGCGCTCGTCGTCCGCCCAATTTTCACGCACCTTGACCCAGAGTTGCAGAAACACCTTTTTGCCAAACGCACGCTGCATTTCCATTCTGGCTTCCTGCCCGATTTTTTTCAGCTGCGCGCCGTTGCTTCCGATAACAATGGCCTTCTGTCCTTCGCGCTCCACCCAGATGGTCGCGGCGATCCGCAGCAGACCTGTTTCCTCCTTGAACTCATCAATCTGAACGGCCGTCGAATACGGTACCTCCTGTTGCAACACGCGCATCAGCTGTTCGCGAACCAGTTCCCCGGCACGCGTGACCTGCGGCTGGTCGGTAATTTGCTCATGCGGGAACAGCGGAGGCGATTCGGGCAAATGTTCCACAAGTACGCGTTCAAGCTCGACCAGGTTCTCCCGGCGCTCCGCGGAAACCGGCACGATAAACGCGAATTCCGCCTTGTTCTGCAGCGACTGAATATAGGGTAACAGCTGCGTGCGCCCCCGCACCGTATCAATCTTGTTTATCACCACACCCAACGGACGTTCGGCCCGGAGGCATTGGACCAGTACGCGCTCATCCTGCTCGGTCCAGCGCAGGGCTTCCACGACCAGAAGAATTACGTCGGCGTCGAATATCGCACTTGAAGCCGACTGGTTCATGCGGCGGTTGAGCATGCGCTTGCCGCCACCGTGAATACCCGGCGTATCAACAAATACGAGCTGCGCGGATTGCGTGTTCAGTATCCCGAGCACACGCTGACGTGTTGTCTGGGGCTTGGGCGAGACAATACTGATCTTGTGTCCGACCAGCGCGTTGACCAGCGTGGATTTCCCCACATTGGGACGGCCCGCGACCGCGATGAACCCGCAACGGGAATTATCACTGCTCATGGACTACCGTTTCCAGCACCTGCCGGGCGGCTTCCTGTTCTGCGGCACGCCGGCTGGACGCTTCTCCCGACGCAGACACGCCATCCTGATCCAGGGTACAGGTAACCCGGAAAATCTGGCGATGCGGTTCTCCCGACACCGATTCGACCACATAGACAGGCAGCGCACGATTGCGCGCCTGCGCCCATTCCTGGAGACGGGTCTTGGCATCCTTCAACTCATCGAGCAGAAGCGGTTTGTCGAGCCGCGTCCCGAAAAGCTGCCGAACCGTAGCGCGCACCGTCTCGAACCCGGCATCGAGATACAGCGCACCGACTATCGCCTCCAGTGTATCGGCCAGAATGGACGCACGCCGGTGACCGCCGCTCTTCATTTCCCCTGGTCCGAGCGTCAAGCAGTTCCCGATCTGCAATTCCCCGGCCAGTTCGGCCAGGGCATCCTGATTTACAAGGCTGGCTCGCGCCCGGCTCAGATCCCCTTCCTCCAGATCGGGATAGCGGGAAAAAAGCGCTTCCGCGATCAGCATGTTCAAAATCGCATCGCCGAGAAACTCGAGTCGCTCGTTATTGCGGCTGCCGGCGCTGCGATGGGTAAGCGCCTGCTGCAGCAGGCCGGGCTCGCGGAACCGGTAGCGAAGCGTATTTTCCAGTCCGGAGAGGTTGCCTATCAATGCGCAGTGACCTGGTAGACCTTGTGGAAGTGCGCGACAAGACTTACGTTGGCGATAAATCCGGTTCGTGCATCGTAATCGAGCGTCAGCGTCATATTGTTTGTGTTAGGGTCTGTTCCGATTTTCACGTCTTCCGGCTCAATGACATTAACGTCGTTGACTTCAAACTGTTTGCCAATTTCGCTGGCCACTGATGCAGCAGATGCACCGCTCATGGTGTTTTGAGCGACCTTCGTCAATGCCGCGTTGATCGTCATATAGTCCATATATACAGGCGCCAGCTTGAATCCGAACAGCGCCACAAAACCGATCAGCAGAATGAGCAGTATCCAGGTGATTGTCGTGAGACCCGCCTGACGTTTGCGAATATTCATGTTCTCAACTCCCATAACTATGACTCGAGATTGTTCAATGTATTGAATCGCCAATACGGCTCCACAATCTGGAATCACTGAACGCGTCCCAGTTCATCCAGATGAAAAACGCTTTTCCAACCAGATTCCGTTCAGGAACAAAGCCCCAATACCGGCTGTCCCAGCTGTTGTCCCGGTTATCGCCCATGACGAAATATTCGTGCGGAGGTACCGTCCACTCCCCTTCACGACTGGTGTATCCGGGCAACGTCACAGTATCGTGTTTCACATTTCCCAGCTCTTCGACATTCAGCACCCCACCCATGGAATCCGGCCCGTCATACGGCCCGACCGGCCCGGTGGCCATTTTTACGCCGTTGATATACAACGTTTTATCCCGGTAAACAACCTGATCGCCTGGGAGCCCGATGACACGCTTGATAAAGTCCGTGCCAGCCGATTTTTTGACTTCGCTGATGGCGCAATCAACCTGTGCTTCGCAAAAGCTGCGCGCAGATTTTTCAGGAAAATGAAATACCACCACGTCGCCGCGCTGCGGTTCACCCAGATTCAGGATTTTGGTGTGCAAAACCGGCAAGCGGAGCCCGTAGTCGAATTTGTTCACCAGAATGAAATCGCCCACCAGCAACGTGGGGACCATGGAAGAAGACGGAATGTGGAACGGCTCCAGGAGAAATGAGCGCAGCAACAAGACGACCAGCAATACCGGAAAAAATGACTTTGCATAGTCCACCAGCACAGGATCACGCGGTTTGCGGGCATTTTTTTCCGCGGAGTCGCCCTGCTCCTGCGCGCTACCGTCCCGGCGCAGGCGCCTGACCTTGGCAAAAAACAGCGCATCAACCAGCCACACCGCACCCGCAAGCAGGGTCAGTCCCGTCAACAATGCTTCAAAATCAAAATCCATCGTCTGGTTCTTCCCGTTATTGAATTTGATTACTTCTTGCTGACCTGCAATACGGCCAGGAAAGCTTCCTGTGGAATTTCAACTGTGCCAATCTGCTTCATGCGCTTCTTGCCTTCCTTCTGCTTCTCCAGCAGTTTGCGTTTGCGCGTGATATCGCCGCCGTAACACTTCGCGGTCACATTCTTGCGCATCGCCTTGACCGTGGTGCGGGAAATGATATGTGAGCCGATTGCCGCCTGGATGGCCACCTCGAACATCTGCCGCGGGATCAGTTCCTGCATCTTTTCGCACAACTCCCGGCCCCGGCTGTAGGCATGGTCCTTGTGCACAATCACGGATAACGCATCAACCCGGTCGCCGTTGATCAGCAAATCCAGCTTCACCAGAGGCGCGGCCTGGAACCGTTCAAAGTTGTAGTCGAATGACGCATAACCGCGGCTGACGGATTTCAGGCGATCGAAGAAATCCAGCACCACCTCGCTGAGCGGCAGTTCATAGGTCAGTACCACCTGGGACCCGTGATACAGCATCTTTTTCTGCACACCGCGTTTTTCGACGCAGAGGGTAATCACCGAGCCGACATGCTGCTGCGGCACCAGAATATTGGCGCTGATGATCGGCTCCCGGATCTCGGATATCTTGTCAACGGGCGGCAGCTTGGACGGATTGTCCACCGGCAATACTTCGCCGGCGGTGGTCAGTACTTCGTAGATAACGGTCGGCGCGGTGGTGATGAGGTCGAGGTTATATTCGCGCTCCAGCCGTTCCTGCACGATTTCCATGTGCAGCATCCCGAGAAAACCGCAGCGAAATCCGAAGCCGAGCGCGCTCGATGTCTCGGGTTCAAAATGCAGCGCAGAATCGTTGAGACGCAGCTTGCGCAAGGCCTCGCGGAAATCTTCGTAATCGTCCGATTGCACCGGGAACAGACCCGCAAAGACGCGCGGCTGCACCTGCTTGAAGCCGGGCAACGGGCTGCTGCAGGGACGATCCGCCAGCGTCAGCGTGTCGCCCACGGGCGCACCATCGATTTCCTTTACGCCGGCAATGACGTACCCCACTTCGCCCGTATTCAGCATGTCCTTGTCATGCATCTTCGGGGTAAAGATCCCGACCCGGTCAATCTCGTAGGCACGCCCCGTGGACATCACCAGCATCTTCTGGCGGGGCTTGAGGCTGCCGTGCATCACGCGCACGAGCGACACGACTCCCACAAAATTGTCGAACCATGAATCGATAATCAAGGCCTGTACCGGTCCCTCTGCATTGCCCCTGGGCGGCGGAATGCGCCGCAGAAGTTCCTCGAGAAGATCCACAACGCCCACGCCGGTTTTGGCGCTTACCCTGACCGCGTTCTGGGCTTCGATACCGATTATTTCCTCGATCTCGCGGCTGACTTTTTCAGGCTCGGCATTCGGCAAGTCAATCTTGTTCAGCACCGGCACCACTTCGAGCCCCTGATCCAGTGCCGTGTAGCAATTGGCAACGCTCTGCGCTTCAACGCCCTGCGAGGCGTCGACCACCAGCAGCGCACCCTCGCAGGCCGCAAGCGAACGGGACACCTCATACGAAAAATCAACGTGCCCCGGGGTGTCGATGAAATTGAGCTGGTAGGTCTGTCCGTCACGGGACCGGTATTGCAGTGACACGCTCTGGGCTTTGATTGTGATGCCGCGTTCGCGTTCAATCGGGTTTGAATCGAGAACCTGAGCTTCCATTTCGCGATCCGCCAACCCGCCGCAGATCTGGATGAAGCGGTCAGCCAGGGTGGACTTGCCGTGGTCAATGTGGGCGATAATCGAAAAATTACGGATGCGCTGCATGTCCACGCGGTTGATTCACTGCGGTCAGAAAGTTAAAGGATTAGTAAATTAATCAATAAGATATGGAAGATACCTGAGAACAGTTACCGCTTACGGGCCACCTTTATCGAGGACTCTGTCCTGACCGCGGCGGTGCGGCCATTATACCGGTATCGCAGGTCCCGCCTGAGATTTGTCAGATCGACTCGAGGTATTCTTCAAGGCTCGCCGTGTCCAGACGGCCATAGCAGATTTCGCGGCTTCCGGCGGCCAGGACCGGCACCTTCAGCCCGTACCGCTTCTTCAGCTCGAACTCGGAATCCACGTCCACCAGCCGGACGTCCACACTGTCGCCGTAAAGCGCATGAATTTCCGCCAGCATCTGCTCGCAAAGATGGCACTCCTGACGGTAATAGAGCGTGAGGGACGTCATCCGCTGCTAATTTCCGATTCGCAGCGGCACAAACAGGGTATTGGTCTGCCGGCGGATCAGCACCGGCACGATCTCGTTCTGGATGATATGGGCCTCCAGGCGCTGAAATTCTCGCGGCGACGTGACCCGTTTACCGGCCACGCTCAGCAGAATGTCGCCCGGCCGCAAACCGGCGCGCTTTCCGGCGCCCTCGGCCACGTGCTCGACCAGCGCGCCGCCTTCCGGCACAGAGAAGGCCTGCCGCTCTGCACCGGTCAGCGTCCGCAGGGCCAGTCCCAGCGTATCCAGACTACCAGGCGGTTGTACTGCGGCCGCCACGGCTGCCGTTTCCTGGTTCCCGGGCAGCGCGGCGATCGCCACCGGTAGCACCTTGCGGGCTCCGTCCCGCATGACCACGACAGTCACCTGCCGTCCCGCCACGGTACTGCCGACCAGCGGTGGCAACGCCTCCGAACTGACCACGTCCGTGCCGTCATAGCTCAGAATCACGTCGCCTGACCTGAGGCCGGCCCGGGCCGCCGGGCTGCTCGCCACCACCCCCCTGACCAGCGCCCCCTCCGGGTGGCTCAGGTGCAGGCCGGCAGCCATATCCGGCGTGACGTCGGTGACATTCACGCCCAGCCAGCCGCGCACCACATGACCATGGGCGCGCAGCTGCCTGACGACGTCCATGGCAAGATTGATGGGGATGGCAAACGACACGCCCTGATAGCCCCCGGTCCGGCTGTATATCTCCGAATTGATTCCGACGACCTGCCCGTTCAGATTCAGAAGCGGGCCACCCGAATTTCCCGGATTGATGGGCACATCGGTCTGGATATACGGCACGTACTGCTCACTGCCGATGTTCCGCCCTTCCGCACTGACAATTCCCGCCGTCACGGATTGGTCGAAGCCGAACGGCGAACCGATCGCAATCACCCACTGCCCGACCTTGAGCCGGCGCGCATCTCCAATGTCTGCAACCGGGAGATTGCGGGCGTCCACCTTGAGCAGCGCGAGATCGCTGTCGGTATCAACGCCCAGCACTCGCGCAGGCAGCACCCGCTTGTCCGCAAGTTTGACGTTGATACGGTCCGCGTTTTCGATCACGTGGTAGTTGGTCAGAATCTCGCCATTGGCGCTGACGATAAAGCCGGAACCCAGCGATTCGGCAACCTGATCCGCGCCGTCACTGCCGTTGTCGTTACCGGAATCGGAAGTGTCTCCGCCATCGGACCCGAAAAATCGCTGATACCAGCCGGGGTCGGTGTCATTCTGGTCGGGTCCGGGGGTCGCGCTGCTCGCCAGGGCATTGTCACGGCGGGTGGTGCTGACATTCACGACGACCGGCGCGGCTCTGGCAACAATGGCCGTAAAATCCGGAAGGTCGGCCGATACGGCCGGACCCGGTGCTGCCAACAGGCACGTGGATAAGACACCGGCAATGTGGGGGAAGCGCATTCGCGAGATTGTGGTGCAAGTACCACGCCCCCGCAAGTCTGCCGGCGGGGGTTACGGCTGACCGGACTCGAGCCGCATGGACTTGGCGATCATCTCGACTGTGATCGGGGGGACCTCACCCACGACGGTGACATGCCGGTCACCGATGGTGCGGCCATACGCATTGGCTGCTCCCAACTGCGAAGGCCCGATAAGCATTTTGCGTCCGGGCGAAACGAGTTCCCCAAACACCGAAACCGAGGCCAGGCCATCCGTGTAAACCAGGTGCCTGACAGGATGTGCGACGCCCGCCACCCGCTGCACATCGCTCAGCGAAAGCGCAAACCCGGGCGGCAGACTGCCAGCCTGCCAGTGCAGTTGCTGTTCTTCCGGCAACAGTGTTTCCGAATCACCCTGAATATTCCAGGTGTAATCGCTGGCAATTTCGGTGGCTGCCAGCGCGGCGTCGGATATTTTCTTGGGATAGGACAACGAGGTGAACACCACGCGTTCCACCAGTTGCCCGTTCCGGTCAAGCAGATCGGAGCGCATCAGCATGGCGGTGCGCGTGTCGAGCCACAGCTTGTAGCCATAGCGATAGCCGTCACGCGGTTCGATCCCGATCACCTTGCACCGGACACCGGCGATGCGGTCGCTGCCAAGATCCTTGAACCGGTAGTAAGCACCCAGCTTGCCGGTGTCGAAATTTGCCGGGATTGCCGCTACCAGACGCGACGTTGCGCTGTACCGCCGTTCGACCAGTACGGAACGGCTGGCAGGCAAGATGCATTTGACGTTCTTGTGGTCCCTTACGATCTCCCGTCGCGGGCCGGTCAGGGACACAATGCGTTCAATCCCGCCCTGCGCGTCGCCACGATGGATAACGCGCAGCGTTTCCAGGCGGTCGTGGCGCAGATACACAAAGTTACCTTCGTAATTCAATTTGCGGAGCGCCGTGTTCATGCGCTCCAGCCATGCTTGAGGACTGTTGTCAGTTGTGCCGGCCTGCGCAACGGGCAACAGCAGCATCAGGAAAATAGCGGGAAGCAGCAGCCGACAGCGCCGCTTTTTCATCGCCGGTTCCGCTTATCCTGGCGATTGATGGGTTGGCTGTTCCGGATCAACGGCTGGGTGATGGCCTGCGAGTGCGGATCGTAGGTCGCGACGTAGAAATACGGCAATACAGTGGCCTGCGACAGCGATGACGTCATTTCGTTGTGATTGATGAGGTAATTGCCAAGCTGGGCCTGAATGTCCGGTGCATC
>DASSOA010000163.1:0-16989 GCA_035701115.1 Gammaproteobacteria bacterium | reverse complement strand
CGCCGATCCACCTCTCGACCACCTTCAAGCGTGACGCCAACGGCGAGTATCCGCACGGGTTCAGTTATTCCCGTGTCGCCAATCCCAATCGCACCCAACTTGAAACCTGCCTCGCAGCACTCGAAGCTGGCAGCGAGGCCTTTGCCTTCGCCTCCGGTGTCGCTGCGGCCATGACGTTGTTCCAGTCACTCAACCCCGGCGATCATGTGGTTTGCAGTCAGGATGCCTATCACGGCATCCAGCGTCTGTTGCGAGAAGTGTTGGTGCCGTGGCAGTTACGCGTCAGTTTCGTTGACACCACCGACCTCGATGCCTTGCAGGCGGCAGTGACGCCCGGCACGCGCCTGGTGTGGGTGGAAACGCCGTCCAATCCGCTGCTGAAAATTACCGATCTCGCGGCGGTCGCGGAACTCGCCCGCAGCGCCGGTGCGGTGAGTGTATGCGACAACACCTTCGCGACGCCGGTGCTGCAGCGTCCATTCGATTACGGCATGGATTTCATCATGCACAGTGGCACCAAATACCTGGGCGGCCACAGCGACGTGCTCGGTGGCGCATTGATTGCGCGCGCTGCGCATCCGCTTTGTGAACGATTGCGCCTGCTGCAATCCGAAGCCGGTGCGGTGCCGTCTCCATTCGACTGCTGGCTGTTGCTGCGCGGCGCGGCGACCCTGCCGTTGCGCATACGTGCACAATCCCAAACCGCATTGCGCATAGCACAGCATCTGGCACAGCATCCCGCAGTGGAGCGGGTGTTTTATCCGGGCTTGAGCACACATCCCGGACATGAACTCGCCCGGCGGCAGATGAGCGGTTTCGGTGCCGTGCTATCCTTCACGCTGCGTGGCGGCGAGGCCGCCGCCATGCGTGTCGCCGCAAAGGTGCAGCTGTTTACCCGCGCAACCAGTCTGGGTTGCGTGGAAAGCCTGATCGAACATCGCGCAAGCATGGAAGGCCCGGAAACTGCAACGCCCCGCAATCTGCTGCGTGTTTCGGTGGGACTCGAACATGGCGATGACCTGATTGCCGATCTCGATCTGGCCCTGACCCAAACCTGACTGCAATAACAATCTTCGAGGAGCTGTCATGATCCAGCGCATTTCCTGTGTCCTGCTCGGTGTCCTGCTCGCGGCCCCCGCCGCGTATGCGGAATCACCGGCCGCCTCAACCAGCAACGGCGTTACGCTCGAACAGATCATGGCCAATCCCGACTGGATCGGTCATGTACCGGAAGGCGCCTACTGGAGCGATGACGGCAAAACCATCTATTACCGGCAGAAGCGCGCCGACAGTCCGCTTACGGATCTTTATGCAACAGATGTGGCATCGGGCGCCACACACGAGGTTGCCGACAGCGGACGCGCCAACCTGTCGGTGGCAAACGGTGACTACAATCACGCCCACACGTACAAGGTTTTCATTCGCGACAATAACGTGTTTGTGCGCAATCTGCTCACCGGCAGTCTGCGCCAGCTGACGCGCGACAGCACCGCCAAACGCGATGCCGAATTCATGGCCGACGGCACACGCGTGCAGTGGCATGAAGACAATGCCATTTATGTCTATGAACTCAACAGCGGCCTGACCTCGCTCGCGGCAGACCTGCGCCTCAGCGACGATCCCGCCGTCACGCAGGGTCCGAAGGATTATCTCCAGGCCGAACAGACCCGCTTGTTCGAATTCCTGAGCCAGCAGCAGCGCAACGCCGAGGCCGAACGCGTGCACCAGGCCGGCCTTGCCAAAGCGGATGCCACGCAGGCAGCCGCGCCCTGGTATCTGGGCGACCGCATCCGGATCGATTACAGCTCACTGTCGCCCGACGGCCGCTGGATGGTGCTGATCACGCAGGACAAGAATTACGATCGCGGTGCACCCGGCATGATGCCGAATTACATCACCGATTCCGGTTACGCCGACATTCTGAAACGGCACACCTACGTCGGTCACAACCCCCTGCCACCGCAGTCGGTGACGGTGCTGGATCTCCAGACTCACACCTCGTTCCCGCTCGACCTGACGCAACTGCCGGGCATGAAGGTGGATCCGCTCGCCACGTTGCGCAAATCCGCCGTCGAATGGGACGTAAAGCATGGCATCGCGAAGGATGTCGCCGAGGCGTCGGTCAAGGCGCCGGCAGTGCGTCCGGTGTCGGTGACGGGACTCGAATGGAACGACAGCGGTGACAACGTTGCACTGCAGTTCCGTGCCAACGACAACAAGGATCGCTGGCTCGCCACCGTGGACTTCGCCGACAAAAAACTCGTCACCCAGGATCGCCTGACCGATCCGGCCTGGATCAACTGGAGCTTCAACGACTACGGCTGGCTGCACGACAACAGGACCTTGTGGTATCTGTCCGAAGTCAGCGGCTACTCACAGCTTTATCTGAAGGACATCAATCAACGCCGTGCGCGCCAGCTCACCAGCGGCGAGTTTGAGATTTCCGCGCCGACCCTGACCCGGGACGACAAATATCTGTACGTGGTTGCCAACCGGACCGCGCCCGGCACCTACGAAATCTACCGCGTCGCGACTGCCAACGGCGACATGTCGCAGATTACCCGTCTCGGCGGCGCCAACGGCCCGCAACCGTCCGATATCGAAAGTTTCGGCAACGACTACGCGCTGTCACCCGACGAAAGCAAACTGATGTTCTATCACTCGAGCAGCGTGCGTCCGCCGGAAGTTTACGTAACCGATGCCCAACCGGGCAGCGCCGCACGGCAGCTGACCCACGGCGTATCAGCCGCGTTTACTTCAATTGACTGGACTGTGCCGCAGATCGTGCAAGTGCCGTCCACGCATGTGAAGGAGCCGGTTTATGCCCGCCTGTATGTACCGAAGAATTACGATCCGACGAAATCCTGGCCGGCGGTGGTGTTCATTCACGGCGCCGGTTACCTGCAGGATGCACACGCCGGCTGGTCGTACTATTTCCATGAACTGATGTTCGACACCTTCCTCAACCAGCACGGTTATCTGGTCATCGACATGGACTACCGCGGTTCGGCGGGCTACGGCCGCAACTGGCGCACCGCGATCTACCAGCACATGGGCCACCCGGAAGTCGAAGATATCGAGGACGGCGTGCACTGGCTGCAGCAGAAATACCACGTCGATCCGAACCGGCTCGGCGTGTACGGCGGTTCCTACGGCGGCTTCATGACCTACATGATGATGTTCCGCCGCCCCGACCTGTTCCAGGCGGGCGCTGCGCTGCGTCCAGTGGGCGATTGGGCGGATTACAACGAGGAATACACCTCGAATATCCTGAACGAACCCAACATAGATCCGGAAGCCTATTTCGTCAGTTCGCCGATCAACTATGCCGGTCAGCTGAAGCACCACCTGCTGATTCTGCAGGGCATGGAAGACGACAATGTGTTCTTCATCGATACGGTACACATGGTGCAGAAGTTGCAGGAACTGCGTAACCCGAACTTCGACGTGATGTTCTATCCGACCGAGCACCACGATTTCAAGCAGCCGTATTCCTGGCTGGATGAATACCGGCGCATCTGGCATTTGTTCGAAACCTACGTGAATCCGCCGGCTGCCGGGACCACACACTGAACCGGAAGTTGTTAACATGGACCCCGCCAACCGGCGGGGTCTTCATTTGGTTCAGGGACAAACATGACTGACACCGGAACGCTGTTAACCGAGCTGGATGCCTGCGTGGACGCGGTGATCGCACGGGTCGGCAAACGCATCGTGATCGGCACGCCGCTCGGTATCGGCAAACCCAATCATCTTCTCAATGCGTTCTATCGCCGCGCGCAGGCCGACCGGTCGCTGAGCCTCAAGATCATGACGGCACTGTCATTGGAGAAGCCAGGTTGGCACAGCGATCTCGAGCGCCGCTTCCTGGAACCGTTTGTACAGCGCCAATTCGGCGACTATCCGGAACTGGACTACATGCAGGCACTGCATGCCGGTACGCTGCCGCCTAACATCGAGATTTCCGAGTTCTATTTCAAATCCGGCAGCCTGCTGTACAACGCCTTGGCCCAGCAGCATTACACCAGCACCAACTACACGCACGTGGCGCGCGACATGCTCGCTGCCGGTGTCAACGTCATCCTGCAAATGGTGGGAAAAGAAGCGCGTGCGGACGGTGTACATTACAGTTTTGGCTCGAACCCCGATGTCACGCTCGACATCCTGCCCGGGTTGCGCGCTGCAGCATACCCGGTGGCCGTGGTCGCGCAGGTGAATCGCAACATGCCGTTCATGTACGGCGATGCGGAAACCGGTCCGGAGTGTTTTGACCTGATCGTGGACAATCCGGCGCTGGAGCACGCGCTGTTCGCGGTCCCGAACATGGCGATTGATCCCGCCGAGCACATGATCGGCCTGTATGCCAGCACGTTGATCCGGGACGGCGGCACCCTGCAGGTCGGTATCGGATCGCTGGGCGATGCGTTTGTCTATTCGACGCTGCTGCGCCATGCCGATAACGCCCGTTACCGGGAAATAATTGATGCATTCGATGTGGCTGCCCGGTTCGGCGAAGAGATCGGGCGGATTGGCGGACTTGATGCATACACCCGTGGTCTGTATGCCGGCAGCGAAATGTTCGGCGATGGACTGTTGCGGCTTTATGAAGGCGGCGTCCTGAAGCGACGGGTCTACGATCACGTCGTCCTGCAACAGCTGCTGAACGATGGCGCCATCGCGGATACCGTTGATGCGCGGACCCTGCCCGCGTTGCGCGACGCGGGCGTTGTCACGTCACCGTTGTCGGAACAGGACGTGGGTAGGTTGAAACACTTCGGTATCCTGCATCCCGACGTGGTGTTCGAGCGTGGCATGGTCCGATTGACCGACGGCGGCCGTGTGATTCCTGACCTTGATTCCCCACAGGCTCTCGCACAGCTGAATGCACACGGTCTCGGTAAACGCCTCAACGACGGGCTGCTGCTGCACGGCGCATTTTTTCTGGGTTCGCACTGGTTCTACCGGCGCTTGCGTGACTTGCCGCCCGCGGAACGCCGGCAGTTTCACATGACCGCGGTCTCGCGCGTCAACGAACTGTTCGGCAATGTAAAGCTGGAGCGGCTGCAACACCGTCACGCGCGCTTCATCAACATCTGCATGAAGATGACCCTGCTCGGCGCCGCGGTGTCCGATGCCCTTGAGAACGGACAGGTGGTTTCCGGCGTCGGCGGTCAGTACAACTTCGTGGCCATGGCGCATGCACTGAAGGAAGGCCGTTCGATCCTGATGCTGAAGAGCACGCGCACCGAAAACGGCCGGCTGATTTCCAATATGGTGTGGGAGTATGGCCACTGCACCATTCCGCGTCATTTGCGCGATATCGTGATCACCGAGTACGGTATCGCCGACTTGCGCGGCAGGCAGGACTGGGAAGTGATTGCCGCGTTGTTGAATATCACGGACTCGCGGTTTCAGGACCGGCTCATGGCGCGCGCCAAGGCCGCCGGCAAACTGCCGGCCGGGTACCGGATTCCCGAGCCGTTCCGGCACAACACGCCGGAGCGGTTGCACGGCGCCATCGGACGGTTTCAGCAACAGGGATTGTTTCCGGCGTTTCCGTTCGGCACCGATTTCACACCTGAGGAGCTGCAACTCGGCAAGGCGCTCACTGCGCTCAAGGCGCGGACCGCGACCGTGAAGGGCAAAATCGGAATCTTGTTGAATCTCATGCAGCCCCGCGGGCGCGCGGAATACCGTGCATTACTCGCGCGCATGCAACTCGATGCACCGAGGACGCTCAAGGAAAAGCTGCTCGCGCGGCTGGTGGTCGCCGCGCTTGCCGCGTCGTGAGTTGTCCTGTCACCGGTTCAGAATGCGCCGCCCGCCCCCGGAAACACCACCGGCGATTCAAATCCGTCTTTCGACACGCTGGCGACGCCGAAGTACCAGTTGTCGATAACGAGATCCTTGAGCGTGTGTGCCGTGACATCGCCCACATAAGTTGACTGCTCCCGGTTCCAATTGGGCGCATCGGTGCGGCGCCAGTAGATGCGATAGCCCGCGAGCTGGGGGTTACCGGCGGACGGCAGGGCATTCCAGCTTACCGCGGTATCCGGTGACAGATCGCCTTTGATGTCCACGCCACTCGGCGGTGCCGGTGCCCAGGCCATGGACGCGAGTGCGATCGCGTTGGCCGCCGTCATTTTCGCGAGATACGGAAAATCGACGAACTGTACCAGGTCGCCGTATTGCACGCCGTTCTCCACGCGCACGTCCTGATGCTGATGCAGCCAGTTTTCGTGCGCTTCGTTGACGCGCACGGCGGGGAAATTGTCGTGATTGAACGCCATCTGGTCGCCGCCGCGGTGGAAACGGTCCTGGCGGTACATCAGCATGAAATGGAAATTCGGGATGTACTGATCGCCCAGCTGTGCCACGTAACGCGCGACTTCACGTGACGGTGAATCCACGAAGCCGCCGGTGTAACGCAGCGTGTTCAGCTCTTTCGGGGTGAGCGACTGCTTGACGGCCTCGGAAAAAATGCGCGCGGTGGTATTGTCCACTACACCGTCGCTGCCGTGGGTGTTGCCGATCATGTCGTTGTTGAGATCGGCCTCCACGTTCCAGTGATGGTCGCGGGCGTAATCGGCGATGATCTGTCCGCCGTACAGGCCCTGTTCCTCGCCGGAGTCGGCGGAATACACGATGCTGGCGGCAAACTTGTACTTCGACAGAATGCGCGCGGTTTCCAGGATCGCCACCACGCCCGAGCCATCGTCGTCGGCACCCGGTTCCTCGGCGTTTACGTTCATGATGTCGCTGACGCGCGAATCCAGGTGCGCGGTCATGACCAGATAGCGGCCGGGATCGCTTGTGCCTTTCTGGATCGCCACGATGTCCATCACCTCGGCGCCGTTTTTCGGCATGCGCGGGCCGGTAAATACGCGGGACGGCGTGATGATTTCAAGGCAGCCGCCACAGTCTTTCGAAATCTGTTCAAACTGGGCTTTCACCCAGCGCCGTGCCGCACCGATACCGCGGGTATTCGATTGGGTCTCCGACAGGGTATGCCGGGTGCCGAAACCCACCAGTTTTTCGTCCAGGGTGCGCAGCCGCTCCGGGTTGACGGCGGCCACGATGTCCCGGAGCACGGGGTGTTCGGCAGGCGGGAGAACCGGGGGGGCGGCCAGCGCCAGAACGGGGAAGACAGAGAAAACAGTGAGCCACAGGGGTCGGCGCATGGGAACTTCCTCTTTGTTGGGTTGCCAGTTGGAGTGCGGCGAAGCCGTAAAGTTAGCACCTGGGCTTGAAAAACCCGGAATCCGTGTTATAGTTGGATATAACACCAATACAGAGACCCTGGCTGTCAACCCGGAGAACCGAGATGAATACACGCCGCCCGCTTTCCGCTTCCCTGTTTTTCATGGCGCTCTGCGGCGCCCTGCTTTCCCTTGCCTTGCCGGCGCACGCCGATTCCGAGGCCACGGCTAAGCAGGTTCTGACCCGGAGCCTTTCCGTGCCGGCCGGAGGCAGCGTGTCCGTGGAAAATCTGGTCGGCCACATGGATGTCATGCAGGGCGGCAGCCAGCTCGAAGTCACGGCGACCGTGGTGGCGGGCGGCGAGGATCAGGCCGCGGCTGACGCGCTGGCCAAAACCATCAAGCTTTCGGTGACCAACAGCGGCAACCGCGTAAACGTGCATGTCGATTACCCGGTGGACCAGTACGACAGTTACCGGTATGACCGGACCGCGGGCCGGCGCGATTCCGGGGACGGCTGCCTGTTCGGCTTCATTTGCGGCAGCAGTTCCACCTCACTGAGCTACCAGGGCGAACACGTGCGCATCTATCAGCGGCGTGGCAACGGCGTGCCGCTCTACGTGGACGTGAGCGTGAAAGTTCCGGCGGGAATGAATGCAGATCTCACCAACCACGTCGGCCTCATCCAGGTTGCCAACGTCAAAGCCAATCTGGGATTGCACTCGGACAGCAGTGACATGCAGCTTGATCACACCGCCGGCGACCTCAGCATCGACACCGGCAGCGGCGACATCGGCCTGGCGCAGCAGGACGGCGCCGTGGTGGTACGCACCGGTTCCGGCGACGTGAAAATTTCACAGGTCAGCGGCAACATCAACATTCACACCGGTTCCGGCGACGTGCACGGCGGCAAACTGCACGGCGACACGCTGGAAACGGTGACGGGCTCGGGTGATGTCGTGCTCGACGACATTGCCGGGTCGCTCAACATGCGCGCCGGGTCGGGCGATATCCACCTGTCCGGCATCAAGGCACACGGCGGTACCACCGTCAGCACCGGTTCCGGCGACATCACGCTTTCCGGCGATCTCTCCGGCATGGACGGCTTCAATCTGCGTGCCGGCAGCGGTGACATTGTGCTTGCCACCAGCCAACCGCCTGCCGTGCATCTCGACATCAACACCGGCAGTGGCGACATCAACGTGCACTGGGCCGGTTTGAGCAACGTCGCGACCAGCGACAACAGTTTCAGCGGCGATGTCGCCAACGGCAAGGCGCTCGGCAAGATTCACACCGGCAGCGGCGACGTCACGCTCAAGTAACGCTGCAAACAGGGAGTAAACAGCAATGAAATTTGACCTGAAACTCGTATCCATCGTGGCACTGAGCAGTTGTCTGCTGGCCGGTTGCGATATCACCAAGAGCATCTCGATTCCGGCCAACGCGCACCTGGATCATGGAAAGAGCACCATCAACGGCGACGTGACCATCGGTGACAAGGCGGTTGTGGACGGCGATCTGAGTACGATAAATGGCGACGTGCACGCCGGCATCGGCTCGCGCACCGGCAAACTCACCACGGTCAACGGCGACATCACCGTTGATCACGATGCGCAAACCGGAGAACTGACCAACGTAAACGGCAGCATCCAGCTTGGGCATAGCGTCGTCGCCAATGGCAACGTGACATCGGTCAACGGCAGTATTGATGCCGCCGACGGCGCGCAGGTGCACGGCGACGTCACCGACGTCAACGGCAACATCGTGCTGTGCAACACCCAGGCGGGCGGCAGTCTGCGCTTTGTCAACGGCACCTTGCTGGTCGCCGCCAACAGCCAGATCAAGGGCGACGTGACCGCCAAGAAGCCGGAATTCGATTCAGGCAATGCCTCCGACGAACAGCACATACCTGTCATGGTGGTCGGCCCGCATGCGGTAATCGGCGGCACCATCACGTTCGAACGGCCCGGCAAACTTTTTGTCAGCGACAGCGCCGTAATTCACGCAGTAACCGGCGTCACGGCGCAGAAATTCACCGGTGTGGCTCCGGCAGGCGTGACGCTGCCGTCCTGCAACGACAACTGAGCGAATTGACCATGGCATCCCTGTCATCCAGCTTTCTGCACTGCACATCGCCACCGTGACCGCCTGACGCCGCCGCGGTCTAAACCCGCGGCGCGTTTTCCGCATCTCAGCTTCTGAACCCGTACCGAGGAACGTCATGTTCAGCCTCAACAGACTTGCTTTGCCTCTGATCGCCGTCTTGCTGACACTGTCGGCGACCGCCCAGGCCGGTCCCGCCCGGACCCATGGACCCGTTACCACCGCAATCCGGCGGCACGGTGAAATCGAACTGGACGGCAAGCTCGACGAAGCCGCCTGGCAGAATGCCCCGGTGCTGACACTGCAACAGCAGAACCCGCATCCCGGCGCGGCCACGCCGTTCAGGACTACGGTGCGTATCCTGCGCGGTCTCCGCCATCTTTACGTCGGCATCAGCTGCGTGGATCCGCAGCCGGACGACATCGAGATACACACCCTGCAGCGCGATGCCGACCAATCCAGCGACGACAACGTGATGCTGGTGCTGGACACGTTCGGTCAGAAGAAACTGGCCTACGTGTTTCAGGTCAACGCCGGCGGCGCCATCGCAGACGGACTGATCTCGCCCGGTTACCACAATTCCAACAGCAATACGCCCGACGTGGATTACAACTGGAACGGCTACTGGCGTGCCGCGGTTGCCCGCAACGCGACGGGCTGGAGCGCGGAAATCCGCATTGACACGCAGAGCCTGCAATTCAACAACCAGAATGCGGTGTGGGGACTGAATGTCAGCCGCTATGTGCCGCGCGACCAACTGACGCTCGCCTGGTCCGGTATCAACCTCAATGCCTCGCCCACCAATCTGCAATGGGAAGGCGCGTTGCGCGGTGTGCAGGGGCTGTCGCAGGGCAACGGACTGGAATTCGATCCGTATGTCGTGACCGAATACAGCGATACCAGACGCGACACCGCTAGCTGGACCGGCTTCGATCTGAAATACAACTTCACGCCTGAACTGGCCGGGCGCTTTACCTATCACACCGATTTCTCGGAATCGCAGGCCAATAGCCTGCAGATCAGCGCCTCACCCTATCCGCAATCCATTCCGGAAACCCGCGCATTTTTTCTGGAAGGCGCCAATATTTTCACGTTCAGTCACAATCTCGGACAGAGTTTCATTCCGTTCTATTCGCGCAGCATTGGCCTCGTGAACGGCGAAACCGTGCCGCTCGACGAGGGCGTGAAACTGCTCGGTCACACCGACGGCTGGACCGTGGGAGTGCTCGACACGCAAATGGCCGCGACGCCGAATTCGGACTCCAGCAACCTGTTTGCCGGACGCGCGGTTTACAACGTCAACGACCAGTGGCGGATCGGCACGCTCGTCACCCACGGCGATCCGCTCGGCCAGTCCGACAACACGCTGACCAGTTTCGACAGCACCTGGAGCACCTCGACGTTTCAGGGTGACAGGAACCTGAACGTGTCGGCATGGGCCGCACGGTCCTCGGGCGATGCAATGCCCTCCGGCACGCCGAACGGGTACGGGTTCGATCTCGAATATCCCAACGATCTCTGGTACGCGGATCTGAACTACAACTTCTACGGCGATGCGCTGAACCCAGCGCTGGGTTTCATCCAGCGTCCCGGTACGAAGCAGACGTCGGCGGACATCATTTATCAACCGCGGCCCTCAGCGGACAGTACATTCGCATGGGTGCGGCAATTTTTCTGGCATGCCAACTGGTATTACGTCACGGATCTGAACAACCGTGTGCAAAGCGATGACTTCACCATTCACCCGGTGGACTTCACGACGCAAACAGGTTGGCACTGGAATCTCCAACTCGATACCAATCATGAAGTGCTCAGCAGCGCTTACACAATCGTACCCGGCGCTACCATCCCGGCCGGAACCTATGATTTTGTGACCAGTCATCTCAACATGAACACACCGAATTCGAAACCGCTGGTATTCGGTTTCAGCAGCGAGCTGGGCGACATCTACAACGGTCATTACAAGGACTTTTTCCCCAATGTGTCCTGGTCGGCGCCGGGCGGTCATTTCACGGCAAGCCTGGTGTCCGGTGCGCTCTGGATCTATACGCCACAGGGCAACGGCACGGTGCGCGTGTCGGAACTTAATCTCGGGTATTCGTTCACGCCCGATCTGACGCTTTCAACCCTGACCCAGTACAACAACATCAGCCATAACGTGTCGGAAAACGCGATCCTGCAATGGAACATCGAGCCGGACCGCGTTTTCTATTTCGTCTGGAATCACGGACTGACGCTCAACCCCAACCTGCTGCAGGGCCAGCAGACCATCACCGGCAACACGGTGGTGGCAAAACTGGTGTGGGGCTTCTACTGATGATCCGGTGCAGCCCTGGCGGGAGGCTGCGAACAGAAACCGGACGGCGCGATTGATCCAGTTCAGTTCCCTTCCGGATCACGCGCGTATAACATGGCGGCTCCCGGTTTTGCGGCGCCGCCATGTCTTCCGCCATCCAGTTCATCTTCGATTTTGACAGCACCTTCGTCCGCAGTGAAATGCTGGAGCAGCTCGCGGCAATTGCGCTGGAGAGTGCCGCGGACCGTCAGGCGATTCTGGATCGCATCGCGGGATTGACCCGTGCCGCCATGGAAGGTCGCATGGATTACGCGGAGTCGTTGCAGGCGCGGCTCGCGCTGGTCCCCGCACGGCGCACGCACCTGGATGCGCTGATCGCACAGATGCGCGACGACGTGACGGCTTCGTTCCGCCGCAATCATGCCTTTTTTCGTGAACGCGCCAACGACATCTATATCGTTTCCAGCGGGTTCCGCGAAGTGCTGCTGCCGATTGCGGCCGATTTCGGGATTGCCGGGAGTCACGTGTTCGGCAACACGCTGAGATTCGATTCCGATGGCAGGTTGCTGGGCGTGGATGACAGCAATCCGCTGGCGCACGACGAAGGCAAAGTCGCGGTGGTCCGCGCCCTGAATCTGACCGGCGACGTCCGCATGATCGGCGACGGCATGAGCGACTACGCGGTGCGCGAGGTGGGCCTCGCCCAACGCTTCTACGCCTTTACCGAAAACGTGCGCCGCGAACCCGTGGTGGCGGCCGCGGATCGCGAGGCGCCGTCGCTGGATGAAATCCTGTATGACTGCGGCCTCAAGGCGGCGGTGTCCTATCCCAAGAACCGGCTCAAGGTCCTGCTGCTGGAAAACATTCACCCCGACGCCGTGGCCGCCTTCGAACAGGAAGGCTACAGCGTGGAAACCGTCGCCGGCAGCCTCGATGAAGCGGCGCTCGCGGAACGCCTGACGGACGTTTCGATTCTCGGTCTGCGTTCGAAAACCCAGCTGACCGGCAAGGCGCTGGCATCCGCCAGACGCTTGCTGGTGGTCGGCGCCTTCTGTATCGGCACCAATCAGATCGATCTCGTCGGCTGCGAGCGCAAAGGTGTCGCGGTATTCAACGCGCCGTTCAGCAATACCCGTTCGGTAGTGGAACTCGCGCTGGCGGAAGTCATTCTGCTGATACGCGGCATTCCGGAAAAACTCCGCCTGATGCGCGACGGCATCTGGGACAAGTCCGCGCGCGGTGCGCATGAAGTGCGCGGCAAGAATCTCGGCATCATCGGCTACGGCAATATCGGCATGCAGTTGTCGGTGCTTGCCGAAGCGATGGGCATGAAAGTGTATTTCTACGACATCGCCGAAAAACTGGCACTCGGCAACGCCATCCGTTGTGCCTCGTTGAACGAGTTGCTGGAATTGTGCGATGCCGTCACGGTACACGTGGACGGACGCAAGGAAAACGCCGGTCTGATCGGCGCACGCGAACTGGCGCGCATGAAACCCGGTGCGGTGTTCCTGAATCTGAGCCGCGGGCACGTGGTGGACCTGGATGCCCTGCGCGCCGAACTCGCGTCGGGCCGGCTGCGCGGCGCTGCACTGGACGTGTTTCCCGAGGAGCCGCGTGGCAACGGCGATCCGTTCCCGCATCCGTTGCGCGAACTGCCGACCATCCTGCTGACGCCGCACATCGGCGGCAGCACCATGGAAGCGCAGCAGGACATCGGCCGCTTCGTCAGCAGCCACATCATTGACTACATCAACACCGGCAGCACCGAGAACAGCGTGAATTTCCCCGCACTGCGCCTGCCGCCGCAAAGCGATGCGCACCGCCTGATCCACATCCACGAGAACGTGCCCGGCATTCTCGCGCAAATCAACCAGGCGCTGGCCGCGCACGGCGCCAATATTCTCGGCCAGTACCTGAAAACCCAGGAACGCATCGGTTATGTGATCACCGACATAGACCGGAATTATTCCGACACGTTGCTGGATGTGATTCGCAATATTCCCCACACGCTGAGATTTCGCGTGCTGTATTGACCAGCCTGAACGTTCAGGGCAACGGCATCACGTCCGGCTCGATGAACGCCATGCGCGCCGCCGGATCGCTGAGACGCCGACTGGAATAATAGCGGCCGATCAGCGCGCGGCCGTCGCGCAGCAGGTCCGGATTGCGATCGCAGAATCCCGCAAAATCCTCGCCCGGAACGGCATTGCTCAGCCGGGCACTGACGATATGCATGAACGCGTACGTCATGGTGAGATGGAATTTCTCGGGGCTGCCGTGATGGGTCGCAAACCGGCGGATGCTGTCGGCGCAACGTTGCGCGGCCTCGCCGAGCGGCAGCCAGTTCAGGTAGCACCAGGCAAGACGCAAATGGCCACGATGATTGAACAGCTTGGGGTCGAGCGTCAGATTCTCAAAGGCCTCGACAAAGGCATCGTCCGGCAGGAATTCGGCTGCTGTCATCGCAATCACTCCGCGGGTCCGGATTTTCCGGCGGGCCGACGCCATGCGTGCCGCAGGATTGAACCCGCCCTCAAGTATGCCCTGCATGACGCGCCACTTCGGCATCGTCATCATGCCTGCCGTGGACAGAATTACGGGCGCGCCGACTACCGTTTGCGTGCCACGATCAGGCGCGAGGGAAACACCAGCCGGTCCTCGAGCAACTCGAACCCGGCCCTGGCAAGCGATGCCTTGACGTCGCGTTGATGCCAGGCGCGCACATACGGTTCAAACACAAAGCCGGCCAACCAGCGGAAATACAATCCGCGCCAACCATATCTGCGCCACAGGTCGCGGCTGCGTCCGTAGTACTGTTCCGCCGCCGGTTCCAGGATCGCCAGGCGGCCGCCCGGCTGCAACAGCCGGTTAAACTCCGCCAGCGCGGCGTCGCCATAGCGCGGCGGCAGTTCGTGAAACAGAAAACAGGCGCTGATCCCGTCAAAGCCCGCGGTGGCGAGACGGGTTTCTTCGGCGAGTCCCTGCAGGAAACGCAGCTCCGGATAACGCCGCTCGGCGTGTTGCAGGAGATAGGGCGACGCATCGAGACCGGTGACATCGGGCACGCCCTCGGCTTTCAATGCCGCGGTGGACGCACCCGCGCCACAGCCGACATCGAGCACCCGCTGACAACCCCTGAACACGGCGGCCAGCAAGGCACGCCCGCGCTGCATTTCGCCGCGCATCGCCTTGTCGAAGCCGGTGCTGTAGCCGTCGGTGATCTTTTTCGAATAATTGCCGTTCGGCAGATTGTGGAATTCGAGCAGAAGATATTTGGGAAGCGCGACCCGCAGCGGCAGATCCTCCGGCAACCGCACCTTGTCCAGACGCTGCAGCAGGGTCTTGCGCAGAAACTGCCACAAATGCCGGGGACGGCGGAAATCCAGGCGATCCGGCCAGGCATCGGGAAGTGTCGCAAACATCGGCACAACTCCGTCGCCTGCGGTTGCATCTGCTGTCTGCATGGCCTGTGATCCGTCCATTCCGATCCCGGTTTGCATCATTGGACCCGGCTGAATAATCGCAAGAGTCGCGCCGCGACTCAAGATTTTTTCAGCAGCGCTTGCGCCGCCTGCAAAATTTCCTCTTCACTTACCAGCACCAGGTTAGCGGCAGCCGCGAGCGGCACATACGAATCCTTGCCGGTGACGCGCGCTTTGCGAACCGCCGCGTCTGCATGTTCGTCGAGCGCGGTAAATATCTGTTCGGCAATCCCGCCGGTTTCCCGGCCCTCGTCCACCACCAGCACCTTTCCGCAATCGTTGGCGTGCTTTGCGATCAGTTCTGCGTTGAGCGGTTTGAGCCAGCGCAGATCGAGCACGCGGGTCTTGCGGCCGGTTTCGTCTTCGAGCTGCTTCGCGACACGCAGCGACATGGGCACACCGTTGCCGAACGTCACGATCAGGAGATCTCCAGCGTCCGAATTGTAGACACGGCCTTCGCCCGGCGGGATGGCGCGATCCGGCGCCGGGTATTCGAACAGCCAAGCGCCATCCTTCGCCTCGTACAGGTCCTTGGTCATGTACAGAGCGATCGGTTCCAGGAATGCCACCACGCGCCCGTCCACTCTGGCCAGCGCGGCACAGGTGCGCAGCATCATGGCGGCGTCGTCGCCGCGCGACGGGCACGCCACCACGATGCCGGGAATGTCGCGCAGGGCGGTGAAGCTGTTGTCGTTATGGAAATGGCCACCGAATCCTTTCTGGTACGCGAGCGACGCGATGCGCACCACCATGCCGTTGGCGTACTGCGCGTTGGAAAAGAACTGCATTGAGGCGGCTTCACCGCGAATCTGGTCGCAGGCGTTGTGAAAATATGCGAGATACTGGATTTCAGGAAACGGCAGCATGCCCATGTAGGCTGCGCCCTGTGCCATGCCGAGGATGGTCTGTTCGTCGAGCAGCGTGTTGAACACCCGCTGACTCCTGAAGGCACGAAGCAGGCCTGACGTCACCGTATACACGCCGCCTTTCTGCGCGACGTCTTCGCCGAACACCGTCATCTCCGGATACTTCGCCATCAGATCGAACATCGCGCGGTTGATCTGGATCGAAAGATGCCGCGGCGCTTGCTGTTCCGGCAATGCCGCTTCGCCGCCGAAGGCCGCGATGCGTGCTTCGCGCGACGCACTGCGCGTCGCTTCGGCATTGACCTTGTCGGGATGATACGGCGCGAGCGGCGCCATCACCTGCGCTGCGGTCTCGAGTTTGGGCGCCTTTGCGGCGCGCTTTGCCGCATCCTGCACGCGGCTGCGAGCCTGTTCGTAAACGCCCAGCAGTTCCTGCGGCGTATAGACCCCGTTTTCAAGCGCGATGCGCGCCGACACCAGCAGCGGATCACGCGCTTCGGTGGCATCGAGTTCTTCAGAACTGCGGTATTCGGTTTCCGCATCGGTGCCGGCATGACCCATCAGCCGCACCAGTTTGAGATGCAGGAATACCGGGCTGCGTGAGGTACGGCAGTATTCGACGGCTTCCACGGCCCTGGCGTAGGTATCCACTACGTCGGTACCGTCGGCGGCGATGTATTCGAGCCCCACGCGATCGCTGTAGTTGGCTTCGATCCAGCCGGCCGGCGTCCTCACCGAAATCCCGATCGAGTTGTCTTCGCACACGAACAGAATCGGACAGGGCAACCGCTGGTACGCCGTCCATTGCGCGGCATTCAAGGCGCCAACCGCGGTGGAATGATTCGCGCTGGCGTCGCCGAAACTGCACACCGCGATGCTGTCTTCGGGAATCGGCAGCTGCGCGCCGATGCGTTTGGCTTGCGCAATCGCAACGGCAGTACCAACGGCCTTCGGGAGATGACTGGCGATTGTTGACGTCTGCGGCGGCACCCACAGCGGTACCGAGCCCCACACCTTGTGACGGCCGCCGGAAATCGGGT
>DASSOA010000162.1:0-28741 GCA_035701115.1 Gammaproteobacteria bacterium | reverse complement strand
CCGCACTACATCGTGCCGGAGATCGAGGCGATCGCCACGCCCACCTTGCTCGAACTTGAGCAGGAAGGCTGGACGGTGATCCCGACCGCGCGCGCGGCGCGCCTCACCATGGACCGCGAAGGCATTCGCAAGCTTGCCGCGGAAGAACTGAAACTCAAAACCTCCCCGTACCGTTTCGCAGACAGCCTTGAACAATTCACCGCAGCGGTGAAGGAAGTCGGCATGCCCTGCGTGGTGAAACCGGTGATGAGTTCATCCGGCCACGGCCAGAGCGTGATACGCAACGCGGCGGACATCGGGACCGCCTGGAAATACGGCCAGGAAGGCGGGCGCACCGGCAAAGGCCGCATGATCGTCGAGGGGTTTGTGGATTTCGATTATGAAATCACCCTGCTCACGGTACGGCACCGCGACGGCACCAGTTTCTGTGCGCCGATCGGTCACCACCAGGAAGACGGCGACTACCGCGAATCCTGGCAGCCGCAACCGATGTCGCCCGCGGCGCTCGCCGAGTCGCAACGCATTGCGAAAGCGGTGACGGACAACCTTGGCGGACGTGGCATTTTCGGCGTCGAGCTGTTCGTGAAAGGCGACGAAGTCTGGTTCAGCGAAGTCTCGCCGCGTCCGCACGACACCGGGCTGGTCACCCTGATCTCGCAGGATCTTTCCGAATTCGCACTGCACGCGCGCGCGATTCTGGGCTTGCCGATTCCGGTGATCCGCCAGCTCGGTCCGTCGGCGTCGGCGGTGATCCTGCCGCATGGCAATTCCACGCAACCGCAGTTTGACAACGTGGATGCGGCGCTGGCGGAACCGGATACACTGCTGCGCCTGTTCGGCAAACCGGAAATCAGGGGCCATCGGCGCATGGGCGTCACGCTGGCCCGCGCCGACAGCATCGAGGCGGCGCGCCACAAGGCGGTGCGGGCGGCAGCGTCGGTCAAGGTAGAGTTGTAAAATCGCGCCTGCGTTAAAGGTGCAATCCGGGAGCTGTCATGCCGTCATTCGATGCCGTATCAAAAGTCGAAACCGCAGAACTCACCAATGCCATTGATCAGGTGAATCGCGAGATCACCGGCCGCTACGATTTCAAAGGCTCGAGCGCCAAGGTCGAGCGGCAGGAGAATGTGCTGACGCTGTTCGGCGACAGCGAATTCCAGGTAAAGCAGGTGCTGGACATTCTCTATGCCAAGGCGGCCAAGCGCGGCATTGACGTGGCCAGTTTCGATCCGCAGAAGATCGAAGCGATTGGCGGCGACAAGGCGAAACAGGTCGTCAAGGTCAAGCAGGGAATCGACAAGGAGCTGGCCAAGAAAATCGTCAAGCTCATCAAGGACAGCGGTCTGAAAGTGCAGGCAGCCATTCAGGGCGATGAAGTGCGCGTGACGGGCAAGAAGCGCGACGACCTGCAGGCTGCCATTGCCCTGCTGCGCGGTGCCAAACTGGAACAGCCCCTGCAGTTCACCAACTTCCGCGACTGATGCAATTCAAATACCGGGCGCGGTGTCCTGGAACGAGGGTCGCATCATCAGTGCATCGTAATAGCGGCCAAGTTCGGGATAACGCGTGCGCCAGGCGATTTCCGGCAGACGGAAGCTGAGCCAGCCCAGTGCCGCACCGACCGCGATATCCGCCAGCGTCAGGCGCTCGCCGACGCACCAGTTGCGGCCACCAAGATCGCCGGCGATAACGGCCAGTCCCTGATCAACCTTGCCACGTTGCCGTGCCACCCACTTGTCGCTGCGTTGCGCCGCGTCGCGCTGCGTGTGTTCCAACCGTATCAGCACGCCCGCATCGAGCACGCCGTCGGCGAGCGCTTCCCAGCGCAGCACGTCAATGCGTGGCACTGCCGCCTCCGGAATCAGCGCATGCGCAGGCGGCTGCAGATCGAGGTACTGGCAGATGACGCGTGAGTCGTAGAGCGCGCGTCCGTCGTCAAGCAACAGACAGGGAACCTTGCCGAGCGGATTGCTTTGCTGAATGGTGCTGTCGGCCGCCCACACATCTTCGGCCATCCAGTCATGGTTCAGTTGCTTTTCCGCAAGCACGATGCGCACTTTGCGCACGTAGGGACTGGACAGTGAACCGATGAGTTTCATGGCAAACGCGTGGCCGGCATGGAGTGGACGTCAATTGTACCTCCGCACCGGGAACCGCAGGCAAGGGTGACGCACGTGCCGTTACGGCCGGATGTCGTGCTCCGGCTTGATGTGCAGCGAAACCTCGCCGATGTTGACGTCGAGTTTCATGGCGTCCGGACCCTTGCCCGGCACGTCAATGCTGCGGCCGAGGCCGCTGCGATGAGCATGTTCGTGTACCGACTGGCCTTCCATATACAACCGCGCATCGCCGAGCGTGCTGGTCAGGTTTATGTTACCCGGTTGCTTGGTTGCGGAGCTGGCGCGAATCTGACCGACATTGACGGTCGCCCTGATCGGGCCCGAGGGTGCGTTGACGGTGATTTCACCCACGTTCAGATTCACGGCCACGCCGCCGTTCATGCCATTCACATCCACCTGCCCCACTTTCATCTCGACGTTGGCCGACAGCCGCGCGGGCACCTGCAGCGTCCAGTTCTGCTTCACGTCGCCATCGTCGAGATGATCCGGATAGTTCAATGAGTAAGTCAGCTGTCCGTTCTTTTGCTGCTGCTGCAAGCTCACCTGCTTGACTGCCTCGGGCGTGCTTTGCGTCATCCAGTGAAAAAACCAGAGGAAATGTTCGGATTTCGGTTCGAGCCTGATCTGTACGTGCACATTGTCATCCGGTGACGGTGAAATCCTGAGCTGACCGACGCCGGCGTTCACCGTGATACCGGTGATGCCCGTTGTCGGTGACTCGGCTTCAAGCGTGCGACTGGCATCCGCGGCATAAGCGGCGTACGGCAGTAATGCAACAGTCAGTACCGGAACAAGGCGTTTGAGGTTCATGCGGTTTCCCTGTGCGGCAAGCGCCAGCTGATTCATTTACCCGAGGTGTTTTTCAGCATCACGAGTTCGCAGATGACTTTCTGCACGCCGGGCGTGCCGGCTGCCAGCGCCACGGCGCGGCCCAGCACGTCGGCATTATCCACCGTGCCCTGCAGGGTGATGTCGCCTTGATGGCTGCGTACGCTGATCGCCGCGGCGTGTGTCAGGCTGTCGCCGTTCAGGCTGTCGCGCACCGCCTGCGCCAGATCGCGATCCCGGCTCTGGTTGTCGGAATAATCGTGGTTCCAGTGCACGTGACCCGAATCGTCATCGTTGGGCACCACCAGCACACAGCCACTCATCAGCGAAACCAATGCCAGGGCGGTTACAAGCGTACGCAGCGTATTCAATGTCTTGCTCCTCGTCATAATGATGCGGATTTACGGGAATCAGAACTCGAAGCGGTGACGGCGCAGCCAGATTGCTCCGCCAATAAAGACTGCACCGATGGCCACACCGATCCACATTTCAGGTTGCAGCATGAACAGCGACACCGATTCGAGCGTCATCAGATGGCTGTCGTTTGCAGGCGCCGCCGCACTGGCCATGTCGTGGATGGTGATGCCGTTGCGGCCAACCATCAGGTTCACCAGACCGGCAATGTGACGGCCGATCATGCGGGCGAAGTAGCCGGTCTGGAACACGATGACTTCGAGCAGCATTGCGCCCAGCGGCACCAGAATCACCCAGCCCCAGGCGTTGCGCTTGGCCCAGGCCGAGCACAGCATGAACCAGCCGTAGAACGGCATCAGCCACAGCGACTGCGCGATCAGGGCCCAGGCGAGCGTGATAAATGCCAGCAGCACGGCAAGCGGATGCATCATCGGGAACGGATTGACGCCGATCGCGGCGTTGGCAATCACCATCACCACACCGTTGACGATCTGGAAGGCGATGAAGAAGGCCAGCATGATCGCCGGTGCGGTAACCATCGCGGTAAACAGTTTCGACAGCACCGTCGCGGTATCCGACACCGGCAGGGAACGCCAGAACAGGACACTGCGGTCGCGGCGGTCCGCATTCAAGGTGTCAATCGAGTACAGACACACCAGCGCGACCAGGGCAACGTTGAACAGGGTCGCACTGCCGATGATGAAACTGCGGATTATCTCCGCACCGTTGGTGCCTAGGCGTTCGATATAACCCGGAATATCCAGATAACCGTAATAACGACCGTAGATCAGCGCGCCCGCGGCCAGCAGGGACAGCAGCACCGAGATGCAGCCGATCACGAACTGCACGATCCAGAAGGAACGGTGTTCCCAGATTTCGCGTTTGCCGAGCGCGACATAGGGTTTCATGGCAGTGTTCATTGCGCGGCTCCTTTCATCTTGGCAACGAAGATGTCGGCAACACTCGGAGTGTGCAATTCGCCCAGCTCCGCGAGTTTGTCGCGTTCCACACCTTCGAACAGATACAGTTTCTTGCCGAACACGTCGCGCTCGTACAAGGGCTTCAGCGTCTGCGCGACAGCGGCCTTGTCCGGATTGACGAGCACTTCGGCATACTGCTCGGCAACCTCTTCCATGGAGAGATTGAGGGTGACCCGGCCGTTGTTGATGAACATCAGATGCGTGAGGATTTTCTCGATTTCCTCCACCTGATGCGTGGTCACGATAATGGTGCGCTTGCCGTCGAAATAATCGTTCAGCAGCGTGGTATAGAATTCCTTGCGATACAGGATATCGAGGCCCAGGGTTGGTTCGTCCAGCACCAGCAGTTTGGCATCTATGGCCATGATCAGGGCGAGATGCAGTTGTGTGACCATGCCTTTGGACAGCTCGCCGACCTTGCTGCGTTGACGGATCTTGGTGCGTTCCAGGAAGTGCATGGCACGTTCACGGTTGAAGCGCGGGTGCACTGCTTCGACGAATTCGACGGCGTTCGAGACTTTCAACCAGCGCGGCAGGACGGCCACATCGGCGATGAAGCTCACGTCGTTGAGCAGGCGGTGTCGTGAGATGCGCGGATCGTGTCCGAACACATCCAGCTCGCCTTCAAATTCGGTTAGGCCGAGGATCGCTTTCAAGGCGGTCGTCTTGCCGGCGCCGTTGGGGCCGATCAGTCCGACGATGCAGCCTTCCTCGATGTCGAAATCCACATTATCAAGCGCCCGCAGACTGCCATAGGACTTGCCCAGTCCGCGCGCTTTTACCAGCACGCTCATGATTCGCTCCCATCGCCGCGTTTCGCAGCCTTGAGTAATTCTTCCGGTTCCAGGCCGAGGCGCTGGATGCGCTCGACGATTTGTGGCCACTCGCTCTTCAGAAATACTTCGCGCTCGTTTTTCATCAGCGCGCGGCTGGCGCCGGCCTTCACGAACATGCCGAGGCCACGGCGTTTTTCCACCAGCTCTTCGTCCACCAGTGCCTGGTAACCCTTGAGTACGGTGAGCGGATTGATCTGATACTCCGCTGCCACTGAACGTACCGAAGGTAAGGGATCGCCTTCCTTGAGCGCACCCTCCAGGATCATTGCCACCACGCGGTCGCGCAGTTGCCGGTAGATCGGCTGGTTGTCGCTCCAATTCGGGTCCATGATGTTCTCCCGCTGCTCTAGCACACTAAAGCGGTAAATCCGGCGCTACCTTAACGGCCCGCGCGATCAAAGGCCAGCGTGCTGACCATGGTCAGGGCGGTATCGGTGTTCAGGTACTGACCGGGGGCCAGCGCAGCCAGCGCCTCGACGGCCGCATCAATACCGGGCAGCAGCGAGGCGGCTTGTTCACTGCCCGTGCTGCGGTTGGCGGCATAACGGTCTGCCGCATGGGCCTGGGTGACAACCACCGGGGCCAGTTCAACCGTCCCGTTGCTTGCAACCTTCACGCCGGCATCGACGGGGGTCACCAAGATGGTGCCGAGCTGGATCGTGTGGCTTTCGACGTAGCGGTGATGCGCGACGGTGGCCACGGTGGCAATACCGGCGATGTTCAGGGCCAGACCGGCTGCCAGAACGAGTTTTTGGGTTTTGGTGATCATGACTGCTCTCCTGTTTGATTCGGCTCAGGGCCGTTTCCGTAGTGGTGTTGTAGATAACTATAACACCAAATCCAGGGAAAGCAAGGGGGCTGAACAAAAAATTTTCACCTTGAGTGAAAATATCGTGAAAACAACAGGTTAGAGCAGCTCGCGTCGTCCTGGCGCCTGGGAAAAACGGCTCTTTTCAGGGCGCCCGCGAGCGCCCCCGCTATAACACCCGTATAACACCCCATCCCAGGGGAGCCCACTGGAATCGGCGGGCGCCGACCCAACCCGCCCGCCGGACAACCCGTCTGCCCGCCCGTCCCGCGCTTGCCACAGGCCGGACCGGCCGTGTGGCAGCCGCCTGCTACCGAATCTGCTGTGCGGGGCGAGCCGGTGCGGAGACCTCAGGTGGTAAAATTGCGTTTCTGCTTTATCGTCTGCGCCCATCCTGCGGCGCGCTTCACCACGCAAACTTACGGAGTAAGTAGTCCATGGCTGCCACAAAAAAACCCGTTCGCATCGCCGTCACCGGCGCTGCCGGCCAGATCGGTTACCAGCTCATTTTCCGCATTGCGGCCGGCGACATGCTGGGACCGAACCAGCCGGTCATCCTGCAGTTGCTCGAAGTCACCCCCGCGCTCGGCGCGTTGAACGGCGTGGTCATGGAGCTCAATGACTGCGCCTTTCCGCTGGTGAAGGGCATCGTGGCCACCGACAACGCCGAGGTGGCGTTCAAGGACGCCGATTTCGCGATCCTGGTCGGCGCCAAGCCACGCGGTCCGGGCATGGAGCGCAAAGACCTGCTGCTCGAGAACGCCAAGATCTTCTCGGCGCAGGGCAAGGCGCTGAACAAGGTTGCCAAGAAGAACATCAAGGTCCTGGTGGTAGGCAACCCGGCCAATACCAACGCGCTGATCACCGCGGCCAACGCCCCGCGACTCAACAAGAAGAACATCACGGCCATGATGCGCCTCGATCACAACCGCGCGGCGAACCAGCTGGCTGCCAAGACCGGCGCGCACGTCAATGACATCAAGCGGCTCGCGATCTGGGGCAACCACTCCTCGACCCAGTATCCCGACATCCATCAGGCGACCGTGAAAGGCAAACCCGCCCTGAAACTTGTCAACAATGAATGGGTGACCGGCGAATTCATTCCGACCGTGCAACAGCGCGGCGCGGCGATCATCAAGGCGCGCGGCGCCTCGTCGGCCGCGTCGGCGGCATCCGCCGCGATTGACCACATGCGCGACTGGGTGCTCGGCAGCAAGAATCAGTGGGTCAGCATGGGCATCCCGTCGGACGGCAGTTACGGCATCAAGAAAGGCATCGTTTACGGCTTCCCGGTCGTCTGCAGCAAGGGCCAGTACAAGATCGTGAAGGGATTGAAACCGAATACCTTCTCGCTGGAACGCATGAAAGCCACCGAAGCGGAATTGCGCGAAGAACGCGAAGGCGTCAAGGATCTGCTGGGTGACTGATGCTGTGCAAATGAGTTAATCGAGATCGAAGGCCACATGTGCGGACATGTGGCCTTCGGCATTTTGTTGCCAAGGAAGTCCTGATGGCGCGAATCAGTATTGAATTGCCGGACCGATTTCCGTTCAGCACGGAGCTGGATGTGCGCGTCGGGGATCTGAATTACGGCAATCATCTCGGCAACGACCAGGCGCTCGGGCTGGTGCACGAAGCACGGCGCCGGTATCTGCGTTCCCTGGGACTCGAGGAAATCGGCGCCGATGGCAGCGGCCTGGTCATTGCCGATGCCGCGCTGGTGTACCGGGCCCAGGCGTTTTACGGTGACCGCTTGTGCGTCGAGGTTGCGGCCGGCGATTTTTCCAGCCGCGGCTGCGATTTCTATTACCGCATCCGTCACGCCGAAGCCGGTCACGATGTCGTGCACGCCAAGACCGGCGTCGTCTGTTTCGATTTCCGCGCCCAGAAAGTGATCAGCATGCCCGACGCCATGCGCACGGCGCTGGGTGCGCCGCCCGCTCGCGGTGCGGGGGTTAAGGTATAGTTATCATGTCGTTCGTCGCGACGCACCGCGCCAACCAACTCACAACAGGTGATGTCCCGTGACCGCACTCGTCTGGATTCTTGTTTTTCTTGCCGGCAGCATCGCGCTCATGTATCAGCGCGTGTCGCTCCTCGCGGCGACCGGCGCCTATCTCGTCTATCTGCTGATCTATACCGCGGTCGGCACCGGGCCGTCCTGGCTGGCGCTGCTGTTCTGGATCGTGTTCCTCGGCATCGCGATTCCGCTGAACATTCGCGATCTGCGTCGCCAGTGGATCAGCAAGCCGCTGCTCGAACTGTTCCGCAAGGTCATGCCGGAAATGTCCGAGACGGAAGCCGCCGCGCTGGAAGCCGGCACCGTGTGGTGGGACGGCGAACTGTTCAGCGGCCGTCCGGACTGGAACAAGCTGCTCGAGGTGCCGGCGCCAAAATTGTCCGACGAGGAACAACGCTTCCTCGACAACGAAGTCGAGGAACTGTGCGGCATGCTCGACGAATGGAAGATCACCCACGAGTGGGGCGATCTGCCGCCCGAAGTATGGGATTTTCTCAAGCACAAGGGGTTTTTCGCCTTCATTATTCCGAAGCGCTACGGCGGCAGGGAATTCTCGGCGCTGATGAATTCGGAAACGCTGGCCAAGATCGGCACGCGCAGCGCCACGACTGCTTCGATTTGCGCGGTGCCGAACTCGCTCGGGCCGGCCGAATTGCTGCTGCGTTACGGCACTGAAGAGCAGAAAGACCATTACCTGCCGCGTCTCGCATCCGGTGAAGAGGTGCCGTGCTTCGCGCTCACTTCGCCCAGCGCCGGCTCCGATGCCGGTTCCATTACCGACTACGGCGTGGTCTGCAAAGGCAACTGGCAGGGCAAGGAAGTCGTCGGGATCCGTCTCAACTGGGACAAGCGTTACATCACGCTCGCGCCGATTGCCACGGTGATCGGACTGGCGTTCAAGTTGTACGATCCGGAGCATCTGGCCGGAGACAAGGATGAATACGGGATTACCTGCGCGCTGATTCCGGCGGATCTGCCGGGTGTCACGATCGGCCGCCGGCATTTCCCGCTCAATATTCCGTTCCAGAACGGTCCGACCCAGGGCAAGGACGTGTTCGTGCCGCTCGATTTCATTATCGGCGGCATGAAAATGGCGGGCCAGGGCTGGCGCATGCTGATGGAATGCCTCGGCGCCGGTCGCGCAATTTCCCTGCCCTCTAATACCACCGGCGGCGCGCGCGCCGCGGTTTACACCACCGGTGCCTATGCGCAGGTGCGCAAGCAGTTCCGGCTGCCGATTGCGAAATTCGACGGCATTGACGAAGTGCTGGGCCGGATGGGCGGCATGCTGTACGCGATGGAATCCGTGCGCAAGATGACCGCGGCGTCCATCGATCTCGGTCAGGCACCTTCCGTATGTGCCGCCATTTCGAAATATCACGTCACGGAAATGGCGCGCGTCGTCGCCAACGATGCAATGGACGTGCACGGCGGCAAGGGTATCCAGCTGGGTCCGCGCAATTATCTGGCGCGCGGCTACGAATCGGTACCGATTGCCATCACGGTTGAAGGAGCGAATATCCTGACCCGCAACCTGATGATCTACGGTCAGGGTGCGATCCGCTGCCATCCCTATGTGCTCAAGGAAATGCGTGCGGCCGCCATGGACGATCAGGCCGCGGCGCTCAACCAGTTTGACGAAGCGCTGTTCGGTCATGCCGGACTGGCATTGAGCAACGCCGCGCGCTCACTGGTGCTGGCGTTGAGCAACGCCAGATTCACGCGCGTGCCGATTCAGGAACCCACACGGCGCTATTACCAGCACATCAACCGCTTCAGTGCCTCGTTCGTGCTGGCATCGGACGCCGCCATGCTGACGCTCGGCGGCGCGCTCAAGCGCAAGGAAAAACTTTCCGCGCGACTCGGTGACATGCTGAGCGCAATGTATATCGCGTCGGCGGTGCTCAAGCGGTTCGAGGACCATGGCCGTCCCCACGAAGATCTGCCGCTCGTCGAATGGGCCTGCCGCCAGTCGCTGTATCACCTGCAGGAGCAGATGCACGGCTTCCTTCGCAACTTCCCCAACCGCTTCATTGCGGCGGCGTTGCGACTTCTGATTTTCCCGCGCGGCCGCACCTATTCGGCGCCCAGCGACGAGCTCGGGCACCGGATTGCGAAACTGGTCAGCACGCCGAATCCGGCGCGCGACCGTCTGATGCAGAACCTGTACAAGGGCGACAAGGAGTCGGCAGTCGGACTGTACGACGAAGCCCTGGAACTGGTGCTGCGTCTGGAACCGGTAGAACGCAAGGTTCACCTGGCATTGCGCAACGGCGAACTGAAAGTCGCGCCTGGCGATTCGGAGATTCTCGCCGCCGAAAGAGCCGGAATTGTTTCCGCACAGGAAGCGCAGGCGTTGTTGCGCCTGGAAGAACTCACCCGGGAAATCGTCGCGGTGGACGATTTCGATCCGGAAGAACTGGGCACCAAGCCGTTCCGCAGCAAAACCAGACGCGCGGACTGACGCTTGCCTTGATCAAACAGGACCTGCGATGCAGGTCCTGTTTTTTGTGGAACCTGTACGGCCTGCACAACCGGGATACCGCGCATGACTGAACGCTCCGTCATCTACGAAGTCACGCTCGCAGTCGAACCGGCGATCATCGAAACATTCGACCCGTGGCTCGCCGGACACATGCAGGCAATGCTGCAGATGCCGGGATTTCGCGCGGCGCGCCTGCTGCCGGCGAATGAGACTGACGCCAAGGGATCAGGCGGGCGACTAATCCGCGTCGTGCAATACACGGTCGCAAGTCAGGTGGATCTGGACAACTATTTCCGTGACCATGCGGCACGCATGCGCGCCGATGGCGTCCAGCGCTTTGGCGACCGGTTCAGCGCTCAACGCCGGATCCTGGCGGATACGGGAACCGCGCTCGACAAGGCGGCGCAGGCTCCCGCGCTGCGCTGCCTTAATTGCGGCACGCCGCTGAGCGGAAGGTATTGCGTCGAATGCGGACAACCCAATCACACGGTGGTGGCACCGCTGTGGGAGACGGTGGAAGAGTTTTTCGGCAATCACTTCGGTCTCGACACCAAGTTTTTTCACAGCATCGTGCCATTGCTGCTGAAGCCGGGATTTCTCACCCGCGAGTACTGTGCCGGACGCCGTGAGCGGTATATCAAGCCGTTGCGGCTGTATCTGTTCAGCAGCATTCTGTTTTTCTTCTGCGCCGCCTGGCTGATGCCGCCGCATTTCGGCAATCCCGCGGAAAAGCCCGCGTCGGATCGCATTCAGATCGCGTCCGATCCGGCGCAAGCGCGCAAGAAACTGGAGGCCGCCATCACGCAAATTCAGGCCAGTCCGGGTATGAGCGAGACGGAAAAAGCTGTGCTCGTTGCGACGTTGCAGGATCAGCTCGACGCCCTGAATCGCAAACCCGCCGGCGCACCCGTCAAGGAATCCGGGATCGACTTCATGAGCAAGGAAGCAGGCAAGAACGTCCACGGAAATTCCGGGTTCGGCCAGCGCCTCGCTGCCAAACTGAAAAAAATCGAGAACGATAAGCAGGGATTCGAAAACGAACTGTTCTACCACACCATTCCCAAGGTGATGTTCGTGTTCCTGCCGCTGGTGGCATTGATGCTGAAGCTGTTTTACATACGCCGCAAGCACCTGTACATGGAACACCTAATCTTCACCCTGCATTGCCACGCGCTGTTTTTTATCGCGCTGCTGGTCAGCATCGGCATCGGCGCACTGACGACGCACTATCACTGGCCTGCGTCAATCAAGAGCACCGCGGAAAGTGCTATCAACTGGTATCTGGTCATCTACCTGTTTCTGGCGCTGCGCAATTTCTACCAGCAATCCTGGCTCAAGACCCTGGTCAAGTTCTGTCTGATGTTTTGCGGCTATTTCGTACTGGCGATCTTCGGTTTCATGGCGGCACTGGCACTGGCCGTCGTTGAGGTATGAGCCAATGCGGCCCTGCTCGTCCGCGGAACTAAAGTGAATTGTGCATTTGATGTTTTAACCCCATAAAAACTGTAACAATTTAATAGTCTCACCCTGCCTGATCGCTGGCCGTGTGGCCCGGCAGTAGGCAAGCCCGCGAATTTAACCTAAAGTTACTTCAATAAGGGACCCGGCGTTCCGCTGCCATCCGTGGCAGCCGGACGCCGCGATGTCAGGGACGCGCCAATAGAAGAAATTCAGGTGTCCCGCACGTGAATCTGGTTCGTGCCCTCACTGACTCGCCCATGCTGGTGTCGCTCACGCGCCTCCGGACGGATGAGTTTGTGGATGTCAACGAGGGATTCTGCCAGTGCCTGGGTTATCGCCGCGAACAGTTGCTGGGTCGCGGACCGGTCGGACTGGGCCTGTGGGACGCCGCCGAACGCGACGCGCTGCTGCAACGCCTTCATCACGAGCGCTCGCTTGCCAACATTCCGGTGACATTATGCGCCGCTGACGGCGCCCGGCATTCGATGTTGTTGCATGCCGAACTGATCAGCATCGGCGACGATCAGCTGGTCCTGACGACGATGCAGGAATTCGCCGGCGAGAGGGCCGCGCCTCCCGCGGAGCGCGCATCGGCCGAAGAGGCACTGCAGGTTTCCGAGGAAAAATACCGTACGCTGGTTGACCACAGCCAGGACGGCGTCTTTGTCACCCATGCCGGCAACTACACCTATGTGAACAAGACCTACGCCGACATGCTCGGTTATACGCCCGAGCAGATGATCGGTCAGGCATTTCTCAAATTCATCGCGCCCGAAGATCACCAGAAAATAAACGACATCTGGAGCAGGCGCCGTGCCGGCCAGTGGGAACAGGCCGCCTATGAAATCTGTCTTCTGAAGAGTGATGGAACGACGCGGGTGCTGGCGTCGGTACGTTCGGGGCCGATCATGTTGAATGGCGTGCTTTCCAGCACCGGCACCATCCGCGACATCACCGAAGAGCGCCGTATTCAGCAGGCGCTGTTCGAGGCCGAACAGAGTTTCCGCAACATTTTTGAACATGCCGTAGTCGGCATGTACCAGAGTACGCCGGACGGTCATTTCATCAAGGCCAACCAGTCGCTTGCCGGGATCCTTGGCTATGACTCACCGGACGACCTGATGCGGAATCTGCCGGATATCCGCATGGTGTATGCGGACCCGGATGAGCGCGCGCTGGTGCTGTCCGGAATCGAGCAGCAGGGACAGGTTCGCAATGCCGAGGTGCGGATGCGGCGCCGCGACGGCAGTCCGATCTGGGTCTCGCTGAGTGCGCGTGTGGTGCGCAACAGCGCCGGTTCCGTGGCGTATTTCGAGGGCTCGCTGTACGACATCACCGCCCAGAAAACGGCGGAAGAGGCATTGCAGGGGTCCGAACAGCGTTACCGCCTGCTCGTGGAACACAGCCAGGTAGGCGTATTCATCAATGAGAACGGCCGCTACACCTACGTGAACAGCGCGTTCGCGAACATGCTGGGTTACAGCGAAGCGGAATTCCTGCAGCTTACCTACCGCGACATCTTCCCGCCGGAGGAAGTTTCCGCGGCGGATGAGCGGTTTCAGAAGCGCCTGCGCGGCGAACATGTGCCGGACAACTACGAGTCCAGCCTGCTGCACAAGGATCGCCATACGCGCATCATCGTGACACAGAGCATCGGCGTGATCGATTTGAACGATCGCCGACTCATGATCGGTACCGTGCGCGACATCACCGATCAGAAGCGGTTTGAGGCGCAATTGCATCACAATGCCACGCACGATCCGCTGACCGGCCTGCCGAATCGGACGCTGTTTATCCAGCGCCTTTCCCAGGCAATGGGCCAATCGCGTCATCGCAGCACGCCCGGTTATGCGGTGCTGTTCGTTGATCTCGACAGTTTCAAGGTTGTAAACGACAGCCTCGGACACGCCGTCGGCGACCAGTTGCTGATCGAGGTGGCAAAGCGGCTCAAGCAGTGCATCGGTCCCTGGGATACCATCGCGCGTCACGGCGGCGACGAATTCACCATTCTGGTGGATCAGATGGAACGGCCGCAGGATGCGGTCGAGGTGGCAGAACGTATCCAGGCGGAACTGATGCATCCAATCCAGCTCGGCGCGAACGAGATCTATACCAACGCCAGCATCGGAATCGCGCCGGGTAATCCGCAATACCTGACCACCGATGAGGTGTTGCGCGATGCGGACACCGCGATGTATCAGGCCAAGGCGGCCGGTCGCGCAGGATACGTGATATTCGACCAGACCATGTATGCGCGTGCCCATGCGCGCCTGCAACTGGAAACCGAACTGCGTCAGGCGGTCGACAACGGCGAGTTCCGGGTCTATTACCAGCCGATCGTTGCCTTATCCAATCGCCAGATCGTCGGCTTCGAGGCATTGCTGCGCTGGCAACATCCGCAACGCGGTCTGTTGCAGCCGGAAGATTTTCTCCACGTCGCCGAGGAAACCGGCCTGATCCTGCCGATCGGCTGGTGGGTGCTGCGCAAGGCCTGCCGGCAGGCACACACCTGGCGCCAGCATTACCCGGAGGCAAAAGCACTGACGATCGCGGTAAACATAGCGCACAAGCAATTCATGCACGTGAGCCTGCTCGAACAGATCACCTCAGCGCTGGAAGAAACCCGGCTCGATCCCTCCGCACTGCACCTGGAAATCACCGAAACCATTTTTCTGGAAAACCCGCATGTCGCCGAGACCAAGCTCAATCAGCTCAAGAAGGTGGGCGTACGACTGCATCTCGATGACTTCGGCACCGGCTACTCATCGCTCAGTTATCTCTCGGCCTTACCGCTGGATACGCTCAAGATTGATCGCATGTTCATCGCCGATGCGCCAACCAACCATAAACATACGGCCATGGTCCGGACGATCATCGAGCTGGCGCGAGAACTGCACCTGGGAACTATTGCAGAAGGCGTGGAAAATCCCGAGCAGATCAAATTGCTTAATCAACTCGGTTGCCGCTATGCGCAGGGCTTTCTGTTTGCGCCGGCGCTGGAGTCACGCGCCGCGGAGCGTCAGCTGTCAGGCGGCGAAGTGCAGGCCTGACAGCCTGCCGCGCCCGCCGTGTCAGGCGCAGACCCGGTTGCGCCCTTCGCTCTTTGCCTGGTACAGCTTTTCGTCGGCCGCCGCGATCAAGGTATCCACGTCGTAACGCGACGGCGGTGCCGCGGCGATGCCGAAGCTGATGGTCACCCGCAATCCCGGTTCCAGCGTTTCCCAGTCGTGGTTTTCAACCTGCTGGCGGATCTTTTCGCAGACCACCTGCGCTTCCTCAGGTCCGGTTTCTGGGAAACACAACAGAAATTCTTCGCCACCGTAGCGGGCGATGACGTCGATCGAACGGCAATTGCTGCGCAGGATCGTAGCAAGGGCCCGCAATACGTCGTCGCCAGCCATGTGCGAATAGCGGTCGTTGACGGTCTTGAAATGGTCCAGATCGGCCATCGCGATCGCCATCTGGCGCTTGTAACGGTCCGCGCGCTTGATTTCGAATGCCAGTCGTCCGTCCAGGTATCTGCGGTTGTAAAGACCCGTCAGCCCGTCTTCGAGTGTCTGGCGTTCCAGTTCTGTGGTCTGCCGCTCAAGCCTGCTGGTTTGCTGCTTCAGTTTCAGAAGCAGGTCTTCCTTTTCGCGATTGGCGCTGCGCAGCGATTCCATCATGGTGTGCAGTTCGTCACGTTGCAGCGCCAGATCACGCGTGCGCTCGTTGACGCGCTGCTCCAGCTGGGTTCGATTGTGCTCCACTTCCTCGAACAGGCGCGCGTTGGCGATCGCGATCGCTACCTGTCCGGCGAACGTGACCAGAATGTTCAGGTGTCCGTCGTCGAATTTGTTCGGCACATAACTCTGAACGCTGATCACGCCCAGCACCCGGTCGCGGTAGGTCACCGGCACGGCAATCAGCGCCTTGGTCTGCGGCGTATCGCCGACATGCACGGTGATGCGTTTGAATTCGCTGTCGTCATTGTCCCAGTCGCGGATAAACGCAGGCTTGTTGTGGGCAATGACCCATCCGAAAATGCCCTCGCTGAGCCGGCGGCGGCGTTGCGGCTGCCGCCCCTGCCGGTTGTGGTGCAGCCTGATGTCGATCTCGCGGGTTTCTTCCTCATAGAGAGCGAGCATGAAAATATCGAATTCCACCAGGTTCCTGCTTTCGCGAAAAATCAATTCGACCAGTTCGTCGAGCACCAGCGAACTGGATACCGCCTGACCCACGCGGTTGATTGCCACAAGTTCGTCCAGCTTGACTTCGAGTGCGCGGCGGGTGTCGGCGAAATTGCGCACGATCAGCACAATCAGGGCCAGCACGATCAGGAACAGGAAAAACACCGGCAGTTCGAGCCGGTTGTAGACCAGTGCCATGAATACCGCCAGCGGTATGGCAGCCAGATCAACGACAGCGCTGAACAACCCGAACGACTTGCGCCAGTCCATGTTCTCGAGGTGGGCGATCACGCCGACGAAAATGTCGTTCAGCAGCTGCATGAACAGCGCGAGAATGATGATGAGCAGTACGTCACGCGTTCTCAGGTGCAAGAGCGGGATGCTGCCGCCGAAATACTGATACAGGCCGCCGATGATCAACAGAATGAATATGAACATGCCGGAATTGTTCGCCGCACGCATGATCATGAAACGGGTGTTGTGGCCGCGGCCGAGACCCCACGGCAGGAAAGGCCAGATCAGCGATGCGATGCCGCAGATCCAGGCTGCGGGCAGCGGCCCGAATATGAGCAGACTCGAAAACTGGACAACGCGGTCCAGCGAAACATACCCGACTTGCGGCGCCGGAAACCCGAACACCACCATGACGACGCCGAACAGGGTAAACCCGATAAACGCCGGAACGTTGTCGATCTGCAGCGCGTTGTGAATCGATAGGAAAATCAGCAGGCCGAACGCCGCCGTCGCCAGTGAAAGCGAATACAGCAGAGACACTTGCGGGCGGTGCTTCACGTGCAATCTGCGCGACCTGACTCGATTATCGGAATGTCTTATACCGGAACCGGAAGCGCAACATATAGTTAGTATACGAAATAACGGTGAGGCCGGAACGTGCGTGCTAGACTGGCGGTCCAAGCATGCAAAGGCCGCAATCCCGGAAACAGGCGGTTCACCCATGAAATCATTTCTCGGTTTTGGTGCGATTTTGCTGCTCGTTGCCCTGGCCGGGTGTGCGCCCCGTGTAATGGTCGAGCACGATTCCAGCGCCAGTTTTGGCGCCTATCAACGCTTTGCCTGGGTCAGCCCGCCCCAGACACCGGTCAAGGACCCGATCCTCGACAGCCAGATTCTGGAAGGTCGCGTAAAACAGGCGGTCATTTCGGAACTTACGGCGAGAGGTTATATCGAGGTCGCCGCCGATCAGAATCCCGATTTTGTGGTCACCTACCACACCGCCAGCAAGCAGCAGCTGGAAAGCACCGGTTCGAGTTTCAGCGTCGGCTTCATTGATGCGTTCCCCCACGGATTCGGCAGCGTGGTCGTGCCCGTGGGCGGCAGCAACGTGGAGACCCGTGAACAGGGGACGTTGATGCTCGACGTCATTGACGGCAAGAGCAAGCGGCTGGTGTGGCGCGGCTGGACCACGGGCTGGGTCAGCCAGAGCAACTACTCGGAACAGGCCGTCAACCAGGCGGTACGGGAAATCCTTGCCAGGTTCCCGCCGGCCTGAACGGTACCGGTTTGTGGCGTGCAAAGACTGATCGCGCACGTGGACATGGATGCGTTCTACGCATCCGTGGAGCAGCATGATCAGCCGGCGCTGACCGGCAAGCCGGTGATCGTCGGCGGTGCCGGGCGCCGCTCGGTGGTGTGCGCCGCCAGTTACGAAGCGCGCAAATTCGGCGTGCGTTCCGCGATGCCCGGCTACGAGGCACGACGCCTGTGCCCGGATGGCATCTATCTTCCCGTGCGCATGGCGCGCTATCGCGAAGTCTCACAGCAGGTGTTCCGCTGTTTTGCCGAATTCACGCCGCAGATCGAAGGCTTGTCGCTCGATGAAGCCTTTCTCGACCTCAGCGGCGAGCCGGTATCGCGCGACCCGATTGCACTTGGACGCGCCATCAAGGCACGCATTCGCCAAGCAACCGGGCTGACGGCATCGGTCGGACTCGGACCCAACAAACTGGTGGCCAAAATCGCATCGGACCGCAGCAAACCCGATGGGCTTTTGTACGTTCCGGAAGGGGACGTGCAGACAATGCTCGATCCATTGCCCGTGACGGCACTTTGGGGAATCGGCCCGCGAACCGGCAGCCAACTGGAAAAAGCCGGCATCAGCAGCGTCAGCCAGCTGCGTCATGCGCCGGACGGTCTTCTGACGGCATTGTTCGGAAGCCAGGCATTTTTCTTCAAGGCACTGGCGGAAGGGCGCGATGAACGTCCGGTCGCAGGCGGCGGACGCGAACGGTCGGTGAGCCAGGAAACCACGTTTGCATACGATCTGCGCGATTTCGATCAGCTTTCCCGGGAATTGCAGCCGCTGGTGGAAAGCCTGTGCCGGATTCTGCAGCGCGAGCAGTTGCAGGCAAACACGCTGGTACTCAAGTTGCGCACGGCGGATTTTCACCGGCAGACACGGCAGCGCCGCTTCTCGCCGCCCGGCAACCGGTTTACGGTATTGTGGCCGCTCGCGAAAACGTTGCTTCGCGAATGGCTGGACCGGAACCCGGGACAGCGTCTGCGACTGCTCGGCATCGGCGCGCGCGATTTCAATGACACCGACCAGATGGGGCTGTTTGCCGGCGCTTCGGCTGCCCCGCTACGACAAAGATGAGCACCATGTACTCAAGTTATTTCGGCCTGGCCGAAAATCCGTTTTCCATCACGCCCGACCCGCGTTATCTGTTTCTGTCGGAACGGCACACCGAAGCGCTCGCGCATCTGTTGTACGGCGTGACCGAGAGCGGCGGTTTTATCCAGCTCACCGGAGAAGTCGGCACCGGCAAAACCACTCTCATCCGCTCGTTGCTCGAAAAACTTCCCGGGCAGGTCGATGCGGCACTGATTATCAATCCGCGCGTCAGCGTGACCGAATTTCTGTACAGCATCTGCAACGAATTGCACGTCGCGGTGACGCCGGGCGCAAGTCCGCAGCAACTCATTGACTCGCTGAACGCACGCCTGCTGGAAGCGCACGCGGCGGGACGTCGCGTGGTGTTGATCATTGACGAAGCGCAAGCCCTGGCCACGGAGGTACTGGAACAGGTGCGCCTGCTGACCAATCTCGAGACCCGCAGCCAGAAGCTGTTGCAGATCATTCTGGTCGGTCAGCCGGAACTGCGCGAGCTGCTCGCACGCCGCGATCTGCGTCAGCTTGCCCAGCGCATCACCGGCCGCTACCACCTCGAACCGCTTACCGCGAAAGAAACCAGCGCTTACGTTCACCATCGTCTCGGTGTAGCGGGCGCAGTCGCCCCGATTTTCAAATCCTCTGCAATCCGTTCGCTGCAACGCGTCACCGGCGGAATACCGAGACTGATCAACATCATCTGCGATCGCGCCCTGCTGGGTGCTTACACGCGCGATCTGCGACAGATTGACGCGGGGCTGGTGCGGCGTGCCGCGCGTGAAGTGCTCGGTGAACGCCGTTTGCGGCTGCAGCGCCCGTTGATCTGGGCTGGCAGCCTGGCTGTCGCCCTGCTCTCCATGCTGACCATGCTGGCTGCGACCGGACGTCTGCCGGGTTTCGAATCCGCGGCACCGGGGGCGCCGGCGACAGCCAGTGCGCCTGTCGTTACACCTGGCGGATGGCTCGCCGCCGCCGGCCACCCGACCGATACCGATACCGCATTCAGCACGCTGTTTTCATTGTGGAACGCTCAATACACACCCGGCGGTGCGGGCAGTGCCTGTCGGCAGGCGCAGCAGGCCGGGTTGCGCTGTCTGTATCGCCGGGGCACCTGGAACAATCTGCGCAGTTTCGACCGCCCGGCCATCATTACGCTTACCGATGCGCACGGGAACCTGCATCAGGTGGTGGTGGTTGCACTCAATGCCCGTTCGGCCACACTCCGCGCCGGCACGCATCAGGCACGTTTCCCGATCACGGCGCTTGAACCACTGTGGTACGGCGAATACCTGCTGTTGTGGCGGCCCAATCCGGACGCGCCGGCGGCGCTGCAACCCGGCATGGTCGGCACGTCGGTCGGCTGGCTGCGTACGCAACTGGCGAGGCTGCAACATACCACCGACTCCGGTGATACGACTTATGACGACAGCCTGAAGCAGGCCGTTGAACGCTTCCAGACGGCACAGCATCTTGCCGTGGACGGGATCGCCGGTGATGAAACGCTGATTCATCTCAACACCGTGCTGCATGCCGCGAATACGCCCTACCTGAATCCGGATACCTGAGCATGTCACTGATACTCGATGCGTTGCGCAAATCCGAGCGCGCCCGCCAGCAGAGTCTGACGGGGCAGATTGGCAGTTCGATTACTGACCCGGGGCGCGCACGTCTGCCGACGCCCTGGGTAACGGTAATCGGGCTCATCCTGTTGCTCAATGCAATCGTGCTTGCCTCGCTGCTGTGGCGAAACAATGAAGCCGCGCCACGTCACGAATCGCGAACCGGCACCTTGCCGGCCGCGGCGGCACCGGTTTCCAAACCGCTTATCCGGCCGCTGGCCGAAGAAGCCGAGGCGGATGAACCTGTCACTGCAGCAGTCCAGAAGCCTGTCTTGCATCGGAGCACGTCCACTGTTCCTGTCGTTGCCGCGCCAGCGACGCCGGTGCCGTCGTCTGCTTCCGCGAACTCCGCGCCGCCGCTCGACACCCTGCCGACCGCCTTCCAGCAGGCGTTACCTGCGTTGCATCTGGACGTACACGGATATGCCGCAAATCCGGCAGACCGGTTTGTGGTCATCAACATGCAGCGCTATGTCGCCGGCGATACCCTGAAAGAAGGCCCGCGGGTGGTAGCAATTACTGCGCAGGGTGTAATTCTTGAATATGACGGGACACGATTCCTGTTGCCGCGAAACTGATTGTGCGCCAATCGCGTTGCGCGCTAAAACCGCTCATCTCCGGAAGCCGCGGAGCGATTTGAACCTGAATACCCGCCTGCCGTTCGATTTCAGAAATTAATCATGCAGATATCACCTGCATATAACTCCGGAAACCCTGCGTTCGACTAGATTGATTCTCAGTCAATCGAAACATGATTGCGACATCTGCGTGGCTGCGCCGGTGGTGCCGATCATTGCGGGAGTAATTCCCATGCGGCGACTGCAACCTGAATTCCGCACTTCGCGTGAAGCAAGCCCACTGCTTGCTGAGCAACTGCAAATTCCGTTTGGAATGCCGACGATCCGGTATTCGGTCACTGCTTCGTTGATTCGCTGCCTGTCCCCCGACCCTGTGCAGCCAAACTTGCCGTACGTGTTCCGCTTCGGCCGGACCAGCGTGAGCATTGACGGGCGTGAACAGCATGCCGATGACAGCGGCTTCAGGGATGCGCAAATCTGATTAAGAAATGTATCAGATACATTTCAGCGCCGTGATATTTCATGCCTTTGTCCGTCAGCTAGTCTTAGGCCAAGAGTTTTGTGTTGAAATCGTGCGATGTCCTCAACTGCTCGGGTTTGTTGCATCGCCGCTGGCTTACAGGAGCGACATATCATGAATATGCGAATCGTCAAACACCTATTGATCCCCATTGTCCTGCTTGGCGGCATGCTCAGTTTGCCGGCAGGTGCGGACCGCCTGCCGCCCGGCGTGCAGGTGATCCACATCCGGCAACCCGCCTACATGCAGAAAATACCGGGTCAGAGCACCTACTCGAAGGAAAATATCGCCGCAGCGGAGGAGCTGGCCAAAATCGGCGATGCGGAAGCGCAGAGCAATCTCGGAGTCATGCTGGCCTCCAACGGCGATTACAAGGAAGCGGTCTACTGGTACAAACAGGCCGCCAATGCCGGCATCGGTGCCGCGATGTACAACCTCGGCGTGCTGTATTTCAACGGGCAGGGCGTCGAAAAGGATTACAGCGTGGCTCAGCGCTGGTTCAGTTCCGCGGCACGCCGCGGCAATGCCTATGCACAGCTTCAGCTTGGCCTGATGTCGCTGACCGGGCAAGGCATGCCCAAGGATCCGAAACAGGAATTCTACTGGTACACGCAGGCGGCACTGCAGGGCTTGCCGGCTGCCGAATACGATCTTGCGGTGATGTATCACAACGGCGACGGTACCGAGCGGGATGATGTACGCGCCTACGCGTGGATGCTGCTGGCCGAAAAAGGCGGCATAGATACCAGCGAGGCGCTGCCGATTGTCGCCCAATCCATGAGTTCGGACGAGATTGCCAAAGCCCAGCGGCTGAGCAAATCGCTGCTTGGCGACCCCATGCCGTAATGCTGATGCGGCATCGCGTCCCGGCGCAACCTGCCCCCCAACCTGCGCCGGGACGCTCTTTTTCCTGTTACAACATGCATCCCGGCTGACCGAGTTCATTGGTCAAGGCAATGAAACGTGGTTCCTTGCACAGCGGCTTCAGGGTTGGCCATACGCTGACAAAGGGTATCAATACTGATACTTGATGCTGCCTCACCGTCTCGATGATGACAGCAAGCGCCGCATCGCTCTGCCCCAGATGCATGTAGGCATCGGCCAGAAACACTGAACTGGTGCGATTCGAGGGCCTGGCCGACAGGCGATTCACATACCACTTGAAGTAGTTGACGAGCGAGACAGATTTGCTTGACTGCACTGCCTGGACATCGGCGGCGGTCGCTCCCGACAGGCGCATGTCGACAACCGCCTGGCGTGAGGCTTCCGCGTAGTCGCCTTTGCCCAGCAGGCTCAGCAGCAGCAGATGGCGCGCCGTTTCATCCGTTCCATTCAGACTCACGCTGATGCGCGCGCGCTTGACTGCCTGTTCATAGTCCCCGGCGACATAGTAAAAAAGCGCAGTATCGAATGCGGCGTTGTTGGAAACCGGGTCGAGGCTTTGCATGAGTTCCAGTGCGTGTTGCATGCGCCGCTTCTGTCCCATCGCGGCCAGATAGGCGGCGTAGCCCTGCCACGCAAACGGATCGGCCGGATTGAGTCGCAGTGCGCTTCTGAATTCGTCGTGTGCGCCGGACAGATTCCAGTCATACGAAAAATCCAGCAGGCCCTGCAGGCTGTGCGCGCTGGACAGTTCGTCATCGAGATCCAGCGCGCGACTCACCAGTTTGCGCGCCTGCTGAACCTGTGCAGCAGAGACGTTCGGGTCGGTCACCAGCAGATTTGCCTGGCACACATAAGCCACTGCAAACGCCGGATCGAGCGCCGAGGCTTTGGCGCAGGACCGATACGCCTGTTCCCGTTTACCCTGTTCGGCGAGCAGCCTGCCGGTTTCATACGCGCTTGCCGCGGCACCGCTGTGAGTGTAGGCCGAAGGCTTTACGGTCGCATCGGGTGCGAGCAGTTTCGCAATCTGGGAGGCAATCCGGATCGCGACTTCCTGGTATGAACGGTCGCTGTCGTGCAGGTCCACGTCGAACTCGTCGCCCCATATATAGCGCTGACTGTCGGCGCGAATCAGCCGCGCTGAAATCTGCAGCGTATCCCGGCTCTGCGAGATCGAGCCCTCGACGATGTAGTCTGCGCCCAGCTGCTGACCGATCTGGCGCGCATTCTGCCGGCTGCCGCTCAATTGCATCACCGAGGTATAGGCAATCACGGCCATGCGCTTCGGCGCGATCGGTCCCAGCAGATCAATGAGATCATTGGCGATGGACGCGCCCACCACGGCGTTATGCGTATTGCCGGACAGGTTGTCGAACGGCAGTACTGCGACAACCGATTTCCGGTCGCTTTCACCGGTGGCAACGGGCTTTACGGACGTCCGGCTGTAGATATAGATGCTGATGGCTGCGATGACGATGACGCCGGCCATGACGAATCCGGCAATCACGATGTTGCGGCGGCGAACGCGGGGCTCCGGTGCGATTCCGTGTTCCGCTTGCGCGTGGACTGAGTCCTGCGGCGCGGGTCCGGCTTCGGATTCCGTTATCTCCTCGTCTGCGGTCAGCATGCGTACCGGCGCAACGAACTTGTAGCCGCGTCGCGCGACCGTTTGGATGTAGCGGACTCCGGATACGCCGTCGTTCAGTGCCACGCGGAGTTGCCGAACACAGGCACTGATTCCCTCTTCGAATTCCACCACCACTTTCTCGTCCCACAGCGTATTGCGGATCTCTTCGCGGGAGACGATGGTATCGGTGTTACGCAGCAGCAGTTCGAGGAGCGTGGCAACCTGCGGGCGCAATTGCGTCACCTTGCCGTGCTCGCGCAGTTCCCCGCTCGCAGGATCGAACACGAAGGACCCAAAGGCGTATCTGCGATCCGAGTTGGCGTGACTGTGATCCATGACATCCCCGGGTGTTTACGTGCCCTGAAGGCGTGCTTGCCAGATCATTGCGTATCCCGAGATTGAGTATATTGGCCCAAAAGGGCAGCAGCGGCCATTGCGGAGGAAATTCAGATCAGTTCATATCTCAAGGCTCGCGGAGTTTACCGTCTCTCTCGCGCGCGCATCCCGGGAAATTCCGGGACTTATGAATCAAATCCACGTGCAGCGATACGACCGCCGTGTACCGCGCAATCAGATATAAATAAGGAATAATTCAAGGACACTCGGCCTGTCCCGGTACGCATACGGCGGCCGCATGCAGCGTTTCAGGCCGCAGGCCGGCCGCATGCAGCGTTTCAGGCCGCAGGCCGGCCGCCGTCGGGCTCAATACGGAAATTGCTCAGGCAAACGTCTCACTTCGCGCCGCCAGCCAGGGCTTCATATAAAACGCCGGAGCCTTGCCGCTCAGCAGGTCGCCGGTTTGCAGATAGGGATACAGCTCGCGGTAATTCCGGATCTCGGTCAGCGAAACGCGGCGATTCAGCAAATCAGGGCGCAATTCGTCCGGATTCCTGAGCCCGGCGGCGGCCAGCACCCACATGAAATGACGGATGGTGTTGCGATGATAATTCGCCACGCGGCGTGCCTTGTCGGCGACCACGAGGCCCTGGGCACGCCAGGGGTCCTGGGTCGCCACGCCGGAGGGACAGGTGTTGGTGTGGCAACGCCGCGCCTGGATGCAACCCAGTGCGAACATCATGCCGCGCGCCGAATTGCACATGTCCGCCCCCATCGCGATCTTGGCCGCCACGTCGAATCCGCTGATGATCTTGCCGCTCGCCATGATCCGAATCTCGCGACGCAGGTCGGCGCCCACCAGTGCGTTGTGCACAAAAACGAGCGCATCCAGCAGCGGCGTGCCCATGAAATCGGAGAGCTCCTGCGGCGCGGCGCCGGTTCCGCCCTCGCCGCCGTCCACGGTGATGAAGTCCACAAGAATGTTCGTTTCCAGCATGGCCTTGACGATCGCCATGAACTGGTCGGGACGCCCGAGGCAAAGCTTGAAACCCACCGGTTTGCCGCCCGACAGTTCCCGCAACTGCTGCACCCAGTCGAGCATCTCGCGCGGTGTCGAAAATGCACTGTGGTAAGGCGGCGAGTCGACGTCCTTGCCCATCGGCACGCCACGCGCTTCGGCAATCATGCGCGTCACCTTGGCAGCCGGCAGGATGCCGCCGCCGCCAGGTTTGGCGCCCTGCGACAGCTTGATGGCAATCATTTTCACGTTGTCGAGTTGCGCATGGTCCTTGTACTGCACCGGATCGAAACGTCCGTCCTTGGCGCGGCAGCCGAAATAGCCCGTACCCAGTTCCCAGATCAGGTCGCCACCGGGTTCAAGATGATAACGGCTGATTCCGCCTTCGCCGGTGTCGTGCGCGAAGCCACCGATTTTGGCGCCGGTGTTGAGCGCCTCGATTGCGTTGCCCGACAGCGAACCGAAACTCATGGCGGAGATATTGAAATGCGACGCCAGATACGGCCGCGTGCACTGGCTGCCGCCGACTTTCACGCGCGGCTCTTCCTGTTCCGGCCAGCGCGCCGTCACCGAATGATTGATCCATTCGTACCCGGTGCGGTAAACGTTTTCGATGGTGCCGAACGGATGCACGAGTCCCTCGTTCTTGGCGCGTTCGTAAACCATGTCGCGCTGTTCGCGGGCAAACGGCAGGCCTTCCATGTCGCCTTCGATGAAGTATTGCCGGATCTGGGTGTGAATATCCTCGAAGGCATAACGCAGGTGACCGAAAATCGGGTAATTGCGCAGGATGGTGTGGCGGGTCTGGGTCAGATCGTAAATCGCGAGCAGCACCAGTGCGCCGACCACCAGGAACAGCCACCAGAACGGATGCCAGAACTCGCCGATTACGCCGACGCCGGCGAGCAGCACCAGAAGAATCACGGATACGGCTTTTTTGTGCATCAGAACGCCCCCTTTCTCGCGACAGCAGACATGGACAGGATGGTAACGAGCCGTTTTAGCACGCCCGATACCGCATTTGAACCGGTAACCGCCGGTTTGACCGCAGAAAGCCGCTTAAATTCGCCCCGGCGTTATGTAACACGAATCCGTTCATAAGGGGTAAACTGGGTGTCCGGCGATGCCCTTTCATGAAGCAGGCAACGGGCGTTGCAAACGATTAGTCACCCTATCCGGCAGCGGCGGGCGGGTGCCCGGTTAACGGACATGAATATCCTGATTGTCGATCATTCCAAGGTGTTCCGGACTGTCGTCGAAAAGGCGGTGGCGGGACTCGGGCATCAGCCCTTCGCAACGTCGAGTGCCGAGGAAGCGCTCGATGTGCTGCGTGAACAACACATTGATCTGATCTGCGCCGCGCTGTCCCTGCCGGGCATGAACGGCATCGCGCTGTGCCATCAGGTGCGCGGCCGCCCCGACTCCCGCGACATTCCTTTCATTCTGGTCAGCTCTACCGACGACAAACACCTCCGCCAGGAAGCATTCGAGGCCGGCGTCACCGAAATCCAGGGCAAGGCGGACTCGAAGGAACTGATCGCGCGCTTGAGCCGGTTCTTCACCGAGGAACGTGAGCAGATCAGCGGCCGCGTGCTGTATATCGAGGACAGCAACGTCGCCGCACATGTCATGATCAAGATGCTGCACGAAATGAACCTGAGCGTGGATCATTTCCGCAATGCGGACGATGCGCTCGCCGCATTCGAAAAGAACAATTACGATCTCATCATCAGCGACATCCTGCTTGAAGGCGCGATCAGCGGCGTCGGCCTGGTTCAGCGCGTGCGCAATTACGTCTCCGACAAGCGCCGCGTGCCGATCCTTGCCCTGTCAGGACTCGACGAACCCACACGCCGCATTGAACTGTTCAAGCTCGGCGTCAACGATTACGTCACCAAGCCGCCGATCGAGGAAGAAGTGCGCGCGCGGGTGCGCAATCTGGTTCTCAGCAAGCAGTTGTTCGATCAGGTCGAATCGCAATCGCGTCAGCTCTACAACCTGGCGATGCGCGACCAGCTTACCGGACTGTACAACCGCAACTCGCTCAAGGAATTCGCGCCGCGCTATTTCCGGGAAGCGGACGACATGGATGTGCCGCTCAGTCTGCTGGTGGTTGATCTCGATCACTTCAAGGCGATCAACGACACGCACGGTCACATGATCGGCGACAACGTGCTGGCCGCGATGGGCGAAATGATGAAACGCATCATGCGCGAAGGCGATCTGGCGGCGCGGCTCGGCGGCGAGGAATTCGTATTGATCCTGAACCACTGCGATGCCGACGAAGCCATGCGGCGCGCAGAATCAATCCGCAAGGCGATAGCCATTCTGAAACCGGAAGGCATCGACATCACCGCCAGCATCGGCATTGTCACGCGGCCGCGCGGCAAAATCGTGCAATTCGAAGACATGTTCAAGGTTGCCGACCGGGCCGTATACGAGGCCAAAAATCAGGGTCGCAACCGGGTCACTGCCCTGCCATACGACGGCTGACCGCCACACTCAGGGCCAGGCGCTCAGCAGGAAGGCCATCACCAGTGTCGCCAGCAGCCGGTGACCCGCATCCACCAGCCAGCCTGTCAGGCGGCGACGCGATATCAGCATGTCCACCAGTGAGGGCGCCGCGGTAAAGCCGAGCCACAGCAACAATCCCGCAATCAGGGCAGTACCCAGTCCGGCAGCAGGCCCGGCATACAGCAGGCACACTGCCAGTACCCAGGCCTGTATCACGCTGGAGATGAGCGCCACAAGGTAACGCTTGAGGCGCCCGCCCGATTCGAGGTATTCCAGCGCGTGGGGATTGGCGCGCAGCCACAATGGCCCGAAGGTGAACGGCAGGTACCAGACGGCACCCACGATGAATCCGCCGACCCCCGCGATAACGACTGCCAGATAGTTGATCTGTGTGAGCATGGTTCGCTCCCGTGTCCGTTTGGCTCAGTCTAGCAGCGATTATCTATGGCACTGCTTGCGCTGTATCAGGTCTCAAGGAGAATTGTTCGAGCATTGCTCCCCGTTACGGGAACCGTCGCCGGTTCGTGGCATCCTAGTACAGGTTATCCGGGAGTGCGATCATGACAAAAGCGGATTCCGTCCACATTGAAACGCTGAGCGTACATGCGGGACGCCGCCCCGATTCGGCCACCGCGGCAATCAGCCCGCCGATCCACCTCTCGACCACCTTCGAGCGTGAAGCCAACGGCGAGTATCCGCACGGGTTCAGTTATTCCCGTGTCGCCAATCCCAATCGCACCCAGCTTGAAACCTGCCTCGCAGCACTCGAAGCTGGCAGCGAGGCCTTTGCCTTCGCCTCCGGTGTCGCTGCGGCGATGACGTTGTTCCAGGCACTCAACCCCGGCGACCACGTGGTTTGCAGTCAGGATGCCTATCACGGCATCCAGCGTCTGT